>NZ_DATHMR010000105.1:0-42187 GCF_035486915.1 Dyella sp.
ATTGAAGAAGTCGGGAGAGGCATGAAGTCGCCAAGCATGTTACGCGGGCTGCTGTCGTTCAGCAGCATGACGATGGTGTCGCGCGTGCTTGGTTTGCTGCGGGATATCTCGATCAGTCACGTCTTTGGCGCCAACGTGGCCACCGACGCGTTCTGGGTGGCGTTTCGCATTCCCAACTTCATGCGCCGCATGTTTGCGGAGGGTTCATTCGCTACCGCCTTCGTGCCGGTCTTTACGGAAGTCAAAGAGAAAGGTAGCCATGAGGACCTGAAGCGGTTGACGGCATGTGTCGCCGGCACGCTGGGTGGAACCTTGCTGGTGGTCACAGCTATCGGCGTGCTGTTCGCGCCGCAAGTGGCGACGATATTTACGCCGGGTGCTGTCGATGAGCCGCACAAGTTTGCATTGACCGTCGAGTTATTGCGGCTCACATTTCCGTTTTTGTTGTTCGTGTCGCTCACTGCGCTATCGGGTGGGGTGCTCAACAGCTTTCATCGCTTTGGACTACCCGCACTCACGCCAGTGATTCTCAACCTGTGCATGATCGCTGGCGCGTGGTGGTTGTCCAAACGCCTGCAAACACCGATTCTCGCGATGGGCTGGGCCGTGTTCGCGGCGGGCATTTTCCAGGTGCTTTTTCAGCTGCCTGCCATGCGAAAGCTAGGCTTGCTCGCATGGCCGCGTTGGGGTTGGAGTCATCCCGATGTTCGCCGAATCATGAAGCAGATGGTGCCGACGCTCTTCGGCTCGTCGGTATCGCAGATCAATCTATTGTTCGACACAGTGATCGCATCGCTGCTGATTTCCGGTTCGCAGACATGGTTGTCGCAAGCGGATCGGTTCCTGGAATTGCCGCTGGGCGTGTTTGGTGTCGCGCTGGGTACGGTGATTCTTCCGTCGCTGTCGCGTCATCACGTGGCGACCGATCACGAAGGTTTTTCAAAAGCGCTCGATTGGGGATTGCGCACGACGCTGCTGATTGCGGTGCCAGCCATGTTCGGCTTGATGTTGCTCGCCGAACCCTTGGTTGCCACGCTATTCCAGAACGGGCAATTCACGCCCTTCGATACGCGCATGGCGACGCTTTCGGTGACGGCACTGAGTTTCGGCGTGCCTGCCTACGCACAAGTGAAAGTGCTGCTGCCCGCTTTTTATGCGCGCAAAGACACGCGCACGCCGGTTCGTGCCGGTGTCGCGGCGTTGATCAGCAACATGTTGCTGAATGGCCTGTTCCTTGCGCTGCTTTATGCGATGTGGGCGCCAGCGACATTGAAAGCGGAGCCGCTGTTCGAGGGATTGTCCAAAGTGCCGGGACTGCATCTAGCACTGGGCATGGCGAGCGCTGTTGCCAGTTACATCAATCTACTGCTGCTGTGGCGCTGGTTGGGGCAGGCCAAAATCTATGAACGTCAGCCGGGATGGCGGCGTCACCTGATCCGTCTGGCACTCGGTTGCGCGGCGATGACGGTCGTGTTGCTGCTCGGTCGCTGGTATTGGCCGGACTGGACGCAGATGCATGTGATGGGGCGCGTATGGCGGCTGGCGTTCCTCGTCGGCGCGGGCGGTGCGACGTATGTGGCGGTCCTGTTCGCCGCAGGCTTTCGTCTACGCGAATTGCACCACGCTTGAACGCTATACTGACGCGATGATGAAACTGTCCCGGGACGTTGCGGGGCCGTGTGTGGCCCCCGGCGGCAGTGTGATTGCGGTCGGCGCTTTCGATGGTCTGCATCGCGGTCACCAAGCCTTGCTCAATCAGGTGCGCGAACGCGCGCAGGCACTCGGCTGCATGCCGGTGGTGGTGAGTTTTGAGCCGCTGCCGCGCGCGTATTTTTCCAAGGAACCGGTGCCGCGGCTGTCCAGCGTGCGTGAAAAATTGCTGGGGTTTGCCGCGTCGGGCATGCAGCACACACTGCTGCTGCGCTTCAACCAGGCGCTGACTGCCATGTCGGCGGAAGATTTCATCCAGCATGTGTTGATCGAACGATTGAATGTGCGCGAGGTGTGGGTCGGGGCGGACTTCCGTTTCGGCCACAAGCGCGCGGGCGATGTCGCGATGCTGGAACGCATTGGCGCTGGGCGCGGTTTTGCCGCGCACACGATGCCCGTAGTGCTGCTTGATGGCGAGCGTATCTCTGCCAGCCGCGTGCGGGCCTTGCTCGCCGCCGGTAATTTCGGCGCCGTGGCTCCCTTGCTAGGGCGTCCGTTTGTCATCGAAGGCAAGGTGGAATATGGCCAACAACTCGGTCGCACCCTGGGCTATCCCACCGCCAACATCCACCTGCGCGACCGGGTGACCCCGGTGCACGGCATTTTTGCGGTGCGGGTGGGGCTGGGCGAGGGCGAATGCAGTTGGCCCGCCGTGGCCAGCCTGGGCACGCGGCCCACGGTGAATGAGGTCGTCGAGCCGCTGCTGGAAGTCCATCTGTTCGATTTCGACGGAAATTTGTACGGCCAACGCATGGCAGTGGAGTTCGTCGCCAAGCTCCGCGACGAAATGAAATTCGACGGATTGGCCCCATTAAAGGTACAAATGGATCATGATGCGCGTTCGGCCCGGGAGATCCTGGGCATGAACCCGGTACTGATCGGCGAGTAGAAGGCGAGCCCCATGGCGAAGAAAAACCTGCCCGTTCTACGTGATACGACCGCAACAGCGGCCGTGGCGATCATTATTATTTGAAGCACCCGCCGAAGCGCGAGCGCTTGCCGCCGCGCGGCGAGCGAACGTAGGCGCTTCGGTGCTCCGGGTGATACTCGGTTATCGAAGCGGGATGTAAGGACCGGTGGTGCCGTCACGGTGATGGCACCCCACAGCACGGCACCCGAGCGATGACCCAGGACTACAAGAGCACCATCAACCTGCCGCAAACCACCTTCCCGATGCGCGGGGATTTGCCCAAGCGCGAACCGGGCTGGCTGGCCGAATGGGAAAAGGCGGGTCGTTATCACCAGATCCAGGCAAAGACTGCCGGACGTCCGATCTTCCTGCTGCACGACGGTCCGCCGTATGCCAATGGGGCGATCCACATCGGCCACGCGGTCAACAAGATTCTCAAGGACATCGTCGTCAAGTCGAAGGTGCTCGCGGGCTTTCACGCGCCGTATGTGCCGGGCTGGGATTGCCATGGCATGCCGATCGAGATCCAGGTCGAGAAGCAGTTCGGCAAGAACCTTCCCGCTGCAGAAGTGCAGCGCAAGGCACGCGCGTATGCGCTGGAGCAGATCCAGACGCAGCGCTCAGATTTCAAGCGCTTGGGCGTCCTTGGCGATTGGGAACGACCCTATCTCACGATGGATCACGCCAACGAAGCGTCGGAGTTGCGCGCGCTCTCGGAGATGCTGCGCAAGGGGTATGTCTATCGCGGCCTGAAGCCGGTGAACTGGTGCTTCGATTGCCGTTCGGCGCTTGCCGAAGCGGAAGTCGAATATGAAGACAAGACGGACATCGCGATCGACGTGGGTTTTGCCTTCGACGATCCGGCGGCGGTCGCCAAAGCATTCGGCTTGGAAAAACTTCCCAAGCCCAACGGCATGATCGTGATCTGGACGACCACGCCATGGACGATTCCCGCCAACCAGGCGCTCAACCTGCATCCTGAATTCAGCTACAGCCTCGTCGACACGTCCAAAGGGCTGCTGATTCTCGCCACCGAGCGCGTGGAAGAATGCCTGAAGACTTACGGTCTGGAAGGCCATATCGTCGCGTCCGTACCGGGCAGCGCGTTGGGTGAACTGCGCTTCCGTCATCCGCTTTACAACGTCGATCCGGGTTATGCGCGCTTGTCGCCGGTGTATTTCGGCGATTACGTGACGCTCGATACCGGTACCGGCATCGTGCACTCATCGCCTGCCTACGGCGTGGAAGACTTCCTGTCGTGCAAGGCGCACGGCATGAAGGACGCGGACATCATCAATCCGGTGATGGGCGATGGTCACTATGCCTCCACGCTGCCGTTATTCGGCGGCATGTTCATATGGAAGGCTAATCCGAAGATCGTCGAAGCGCTGGATCAGGCCGGTTCGCTACTGCATCAGAATAAGTACACGCACAGCTATATGCATTGTTGGCGCCACAAGACGCCGATCATCTATCGCGCCACCTCGCAATGGTTTGCGGGCATGGATGTTGTGCCCAAGGATGGTGGCAAGACGCTGCGTGAGACAGCGCTCGAAGGTATCGAAGCGACACGCTTCTTTCCTGCGTGGGGTAAGCAACGCCTGCACGCGATGATCGCCAATCGTCCGGACTGGACGTTGTCGCGTCAGCGTCAGTGGGGCGTGCCGATGGCGTTCTTCGTGCATCGCGAAACCGGCGAGCTGCATCCGCGCACACCGGAATTGCTGGAAGAAGTTGCCAAGCGCATCGAGCGAGAGGGCATCGAAGCTTGGCAGAGCATCGAGCCCAGCGATTTCCTCCCCGCGGACGAAGCGGCGCAATACGAGAAAAATCGCGACACGCTCGATGTGTGGTTCGATTCGGGCACGACGCACTGGCATGTCCTGCGTGGTTCGCATGTTGACGTGTCGACATTCCCGGCCGATCTCTATTTGGAAGGTTCCGATCAGCATCGCGGCTGGTTCCATTCGTCGCTGCTCACCGCGTCGATGCTTGACGGTCAGCCACCGTACAAAGAACTGCTCACGCACGGTTTTGCTGTGGATGGGCAGGGACGCAAAATGTCCAAGTCGCAAGGCAACGTCGTCGCGCCGCAGAAGGTGATGGATACGCTCGGTGCGGACATCCTGCGTCTGTGGGTGGCTGCAGCGGATTACCGCAACGAAATGTCGGTGTCCGACGAAATTCTCAAGCGTGTTGCCGACGCGTATCGCCGCATCCGTAACACTGCACGCTTTCTGCTCGGCAATTTGGATGGTTTCGATCCGGCCAAGGATCTCGTGCCGGTCGAAAACAGTGTGCTACTCGATCAGTGGGCGGTGGGGCAGGCATACGAAGTGCAGCAGGCCGTGATCGCTGCTTACGAACGCTACGATTTCCCTGAAATCGTCCAGCGCGTGCAGAACTTCTGCACGAACGAGATGGGCGCTCTGTATCTGGATATCACCAAGGATCGTCTGTACACGATGCCGATCGAAAGTCTCGGTCGCCGCAGTGCGCAAAGTGCGATGTATCGCATCCTCGAGGCGTTGGTGCGTTGGTTGGCACCCATCTTGTCGTTTACCGCGGAAGAAATCTGGCAGCACATGCCGGGTGCGCGCAGCGAAAGCGTGTTGTTCGAAACTTGGTATGACGGTCTGGCACATACGCAAAGTTCTCCCGAGCAGCGTCGTTACTGGTCCGATCTGTTGGCCATTCGCGACACTGCGTCGCGCGTCCTGGAAGATATGCGCAAGGCTGAACGCATCGGTGCGGCGCTTGAGGCGAAGCTTGTATTGCATGCCGATGCCGCTATTACTGCGCGTTACGTCGAGGCTGCAAAAGCGGATGAAATGCGCTTCTTCTTCATTACTTCCGATTTCAGCTTTGCACCGTTGCAGCCACGGGCGGATGACGCAGTTGCCGTAGCACTGGAAGATGGCGAGGCATATGTCACGGCAACTGTGAGCGAGGCGGCAAAGTGCATCCGCTGCTGGCACCGGCGCGAGGATGTGGGTAGCAATCCTGCGCACCCGGAGATTTGCAGTCGCTGTGTCAGTAATGTGGAAGGGCCGGGCGAAAACCGCCACTGGTTCTAAGCTGCCGCTTTGCTCCCCTCTCCCATTGGGAGAGGGGCTGGGGGTGAGGGTTCGGGCAGGGCGCAATGATGATTGCTTGCAGTGGACTTCATCGCCCCGCTTCGATCGTACCCTCACCCCAACCCTCTCCCAAGGGGAGAGGGGCTTTCATCAAAAAACTTTTGAGAACGCCGATGCCTACCAAACCCAATGCGTTGCCCTGGTTGCTGGTGTCCGTGCTGGTTATTGCGCTCGATCAGCTCTCCAAATGGTGGGCATTGACCGCGTTGCAGCCGGCTGGTGTACCGCATCCGGTCATTCCCGGATTTCTTAACTGGACACTCGCCTTCAACACCGGTGCCGCCTTCAGCTTCCTCGCCCAAGGCGGCGGTTGGCAGCGCTGGTTCTTCGTCGGATTGGCGGTTGTCATTAGCGTCGCGTTAATGATCTGGCTGGCGCGCACGGCACGACGCGAATGGCGTACCGCGTTGCCGCTTGCGATGGTGATTGGCGGGGCGCTCGGCAATCTTATCGATCGCCTGCATGCTTCGCAGGTCACCGATTTCATCCAGGTCTATTACCGCGATTGGTATTACCCGACGTTCAACGTTGCCGACAGCGGTATCTGCGTGGGCGCTGTGTTGCTGATTCTTTTCGGGTTGCGTCAACCGGCACCGAACAAGACGTCGTGAAACCTCACGTGATCGCGTAACGGTTGCGCATCAACTTCGACAGGGCCTGCCGTCGTGCAGGCCTTGTCGTTTTGGCGAAGGCCGCATCGCTTTATTCGCAGTCTCTTTACATCGGGTTTCGGCCGTCGGCGTATACGCATAGGAGTGGTGCTCGTTCTTCGTCTAGCTCGAAGGAGGCGTCTATGCGTTGTCGTCTCGTTGGTTTTTGCTTCGGTCTGGTTGCGGTATTGCCGCTTGGCGCGGCGTTTGGCAGCGCGACGCTGCGACCCGGTCCGCGTACGACTTATGTACTGGCAGCCATCATCGACGTGTGCATAAAGACGCATCCCGATCTGGCGGATCAGGGGCTTCGCGCATTCGCCAACAGCGTGGGCCCATACGTCAAAGAGGCTCGCGACTACGTCAGGCAACATCCTGACGCGGCGTATGACGCGCAGTTCAAGGTCCCTAATCTGGGAATTACTCCTGCCCAGCTGGACAACATTTGTCCAAAGATCGCCAGCAGCGGCTGGCCGATGCGGCGTCAGGGCATCGTCAACTGGCAGTTCCGCCAGGGCTACGTCGAAAACATCTGGTGAGCTGAAGCTCGACCCGCGTTGGCCCGGAGCGCCGATCGCCTCGCGTGGCGGGGCATTCTTTGTCGCAATAGGACGCGTACGGGCAATCCGTGCCCGATAGACCGGCGGTCTGCAGCTCGCCGACGGCCTTAGCAGAAAGTTTTCCCACACCCAGTCGTCCGATTGACCTCCATGGGACGCCCCCTATCAAGGCTGTTCGGGCAACGGCGTTGAGGTACGGGGGGCAATCCGGCCATATTGCGGTGCAACATGGTGCGAAAATGAGAACTGCGTCACAAATGGCGCAGTTCTTGCCAGACCTCGTGCAAGAAGTGGGCATCCGGTGATAGGGCTTTTACATGACTTCTCGTTATGCGCCACCGAGGGGGCTACCTCGAACTAAATGTCTATGCACGGGTGATGCAGGAACGTGCATGTCATTGAAATATGAACAAAAAAATCGCATGCAACGCTCGAGGCAGGCAAAAACCGCATTGTTCGTATTTTTGGCTCTATACGGCATTGGCGGTACGGCATTGGGTCAATCAGCGATCCAATCCGTGACCGACGCCGCAAGCTTGTTGGCCATGGCTCGCAAGGAGCGGGCCGCCGGGCATCGCATCGAGGCACTCACCTACACCCAGGACGTTCTGGCCCGCTGGCCGGACAACCTCGAAGCGCGCGAGCTCAACATCCAGATCCTCTCCGAGCTGGGCGCAGCGGCGCGCGCCAAAGAGCTGGCTGCGAACCTGCCGGACGCGGCCCAAAAGATGCGCCTGACTGCTGACTACGATGCCCACGAAGTGCGCTGGGCGCGCGGCGAGCCGGTCAATCCGCATCGTCCCTATGACGAAGCCGACAAAGCCGCGGCCGACATCCGGAAACTCGCCAACGATCCCAACGCACCCGCGGACATTCGTGAGCGTGCGCGCATGGACTTGCTTGCTGTGCTCGATCAAGCCGATCGCGCTGAAGAAGTCCTCGCCAACTACGCGCCGATGAAAAAGCGCGACGAGCAGTTGCCGGCTTACGCAGAGGAAGCCGTCGCCGATGCGATGATGCAAGAGCACGACGCACGCGATGCGATTCCGCTTTATGAAGACAGCATTCGCCGCGATCCCGGCCCTTACGATCCCAGCCAGACCGATCCGCGCATCGGTTTGGCGTACGCGTATCTTGCAGCAGGCCGCGCGCACGACGCACTCAAGACGATCGACGATCTCAACCAACGCGAACCGAAGTGGCGGCATCCACGTGATGTCAAAGGTGCGAAAGAAAACCAGCGCAAGGTGGATGCCGACACCAACGCCGCCTCTATCGAGCAGGATGCCGGTTATCTGCAGGATTCCTATAACCATCTCGCCGCATTAAGCGCCGAGGCCCCCGCGAGCGCCGACATTCGCCGCCAACTAGCGATGGCAGAGCTTGCGCGTGGTTGGCCGCGCCGCGCGATGGAAGCATTGAAAATTGCCGACACCTACGACGAGCGCGACGCGGCCGCCGCACTGGATCAGGCCGATGCGCATCGTGCGATGTACGACTACGCGGACGTCCAAGCCGATCTTGCGCAGGCGCAACAGGAAGCCGGTCGCAGCGGTCGCGTACAAGATGCGCAAGCAGCATGGCAGCGCGAAAGCGGATGGCAGTTCGATGTCACGCACGATAACGGTTGGGGCAACAGTCCCGATTACGGCGATCGCGATCAGGAAACCCAGGCGTCGCTGGCCAGTCCGCTTCTCGACAATCATTGGCGCGTGGTGGCGCTCGCACAGTATGCCTCGGCATCGCTGCCGGAAGGCAATGTGTCGCGCGAACGTGCCGGCATCGGCCTGCAGGCTTTTTTCCACGGTATTGAGCTGTACGCGCAGGTGTTGCCTGCGATCGACAACTTTGTGCGCCGCACGGATTTCGCGGCCGGTTTCAACTGGTCCATCAACGATCAGTGGACGTGGTCGACGGACTGGAGCAGCGCAAGCAACGACGTTCCGTTGCGCGCTCAGTACTACGGAATTACGGGCGACAGCGTCAGCACGGCCGTGCAATGGCGCGCTAGTGAGCTGACGTCCGCGCGTCTGGCGGTGTATCGCGATCGTTTCACCGACGGCAACTTGCGTGAAGGTTGGCTGGCCGATGTCGTCCAGCGTTTACATTAAGGGGAGAACCTGACATGGGATGGTGGCGTAGAAATTGGCGGCTCACACAACAGCGAAGTCGACCGTCCGTACTTCAACCCTTCGGAAGACCGCTCTTACGCACTGACCAGCGTGTTCCAGAACACGCTCAACCAGTACGAAGACCGCAGTTGGACCGAGCGCGTTGATCTGACAGTTGGTGAATACGCCGAGCGCAACTACTCGACCGGATTGCTGGTGAGCGCGCGTTACGGGCAGACGTATCAACCGCGTGCGGGTCTGCGTTTCGGCTGGGGTGTGGCTTGGCATTACCAGCCTTACGACGGCAGATATGAGTCACGGGTCGTGCTCGACCTCTCGATGCATTGGGGAGAGTGACGATGCGCGCGATTCTGCTGACATTGCTTTTGCTTACCACCGCCCAACTCGCGCATGCGGGTGAGATGGTGTACGCACAGCCCAAATTTATCGTGCTCGCGTATCACGACGTGCGCGACGATGTGCCCGACGAGGGCTATCACGATGCCGATGCAACCAACACCGATCACCTCATTGCCCAGTTCGATTGGCTGAAGGGCAACGGTTATCACGTTGTCAGTCTTGACGATGTGGTCAAGGCATCGAAGGGCGGTCCGGCATTGCCCGATCACGCTGTGTTGCTCACCTTCGACGATGGTCTGGAGAGTTTCTACACGCGCGTGTATCCGTTGCTGCGTGCATACAACTATCCCGCCGTCGCGGCGCTGGTGGGTTCGTGGATGGATATGCCCAAGGGCCAGACGATGGCCTACAACGGTGCCGATTGCGCGCGCGACTGTTTCCTGACGTGGGATCAGGTACGTGAGATGCAGAAGTCCGGCCTGGTCGAGTTCGCCTCGCACTCGTGGGGGCAGCATCTTGGCATTCCCGGCAATCCGCAGAACAACCAGATGCCTGCGGCCGTGAGTCTGCGTTACGACATGAGCACGTCCAGCTACGAGACGCAGGAGGCCTACGCGGCACGCTTGCGTGACGACCTTCGCCACAGCTCGGACGAATTATTCAAGGAAACCGGTCATCGCCCGCGTGCGATTGTCTGGCCGTACGGCGCTTACAACCAGATCGCGGTGCAGATCGCGGCGGAAGTGGGCATGCCGATTTCTTTCAGTCTTGGCGACGCGCTTCCGGATGTTCACACCGACGCCACCATTCCGCGTTTGCTTGTAAGCGGGAACATCTCGGCAAATCGTCTGGGTTGGGTGATTCGCCATCAGCAGCGTATCGATTCGGTACGCGCGGTGCAGGTCGATCTGGACTACGTTTACGACCCCGATCCGAAACAGCAGGAACGCAATCTGTCCATCCTGCTCGATCGCATCAAGCGCATGCATCCGAGTCAGGTGTGGTTGCAGGCGTATGCAGATCCCAAAGGCGATGGCGTTGCCGAAGCGACGTACTTCCCAAGCCGCCATCTGCCGATGCGCGCCGATTTGTTCTCGCGCGTCGAATGGCAACTACGTACGCGCGCTTTCGTGCGTGTCTACGCGTGGATGCCGATGCTGGCATTCCGCTTTCCTGACGCCCCGACCTTACCGTCCCTGGGCGGCGAACCCAAGCCTGGCGGAGATCATTACCGTCTGGCGCCGTGGGATCCGCGCGTGCGCCAGTGGATCGGCGATACCTACGAAGATCTGGCAATGCATGCCGATGCAGCAGGCATCCTCTTCTCCGACGATGCTTATATCCGCGACACCGACGATCTTGGTCCGTGGGCGACGATGAGTCCCAATCAGCGCACGCAGGCGCTGATTGACTTCACACACGAACTCACCAATCGCTTCCGCCGCTGGCGTCCGCAAGTGAAGACGGCGCGCAACATTTACACGCGCCCGATCTTCCAGCCGGAAGCGGAAGCTTGGTTCGCACAAAGTCTGCCGGCCTTCCTTGCCGGCTATGACATGACTGCCATCATGGCGATGCCGCAACTGGACAAGCAGTCCGATCGCGCAAGCTGGTATCGCGATCTCGTTGTGCGTGTAAAGGCGGCTGCGCCGGACGCCATGGATCGCTCGTTGTTCGAATTGGCGACGCAGGATTGGCGCACGCAGCAACCTGTTGCCGAGTCGGACGTGACCAGTCGCATCGAGCTGCTTGAAGTCAATGGCGTGCGCCACGTTGGCTACTACCCGGACGACTTCATCAAGAACCACCCAGGATTGGAATCGATTCGTCCGTCGATCTCCATCGCTGATTATCCATATCCGGCGCGCTGACGATGAACGGTCATGCACTCCACCTTCTGCTTGAATTCGCCTTCTTCTATCCGTTGGCGATGTCGCTCGTTTGGATGAGCGGCGGCCTGATCTACTTCATGCGCTGGGAACGCAAGGAACCCTCGCGCGTGAAGCCGCCGGCGTTGTCGTCGTATCCGATGGTGTCGTTGATCGTTCCCTGCCACAACGAAGGCGAACAGGTACGCGAGACGATTGCGTTTTTGGCGGCGCAAACCTATCCATATTTCGAAATCATTGCCGTGAACGACGGTTCGACCGATGACACCGGCGAACAGCTCGACGAATTGATGAAGGAATATCCGGAGCTGCGCGTACTGCATCTTGCCAGCAATCAGGGCAAGGCAATGGGTCTGCGCGCTGCAGCGCTGGCTTCCAAGGCGGACTATCTGGTTTGCGTGGATGGCGATGCATTGCTCGATCCCTACGCGACGCACTGGCTGGTCTCGCACCTGCTCGATAGCGCGCGCGTAGGCGCCGTGACCGGCAATCCGCGTATTCGCAATCGCTCGACGCTGCTTGGCAAGCTGCAAGTCGGCGAGTTCTCGTCGATCATCGGGCTGATCAAGCGTGCGCAACGTGTGTACGGTCGCATCTTCACGGTGTCGGGCGTGATCGCCGCGTTCCGCAAGTCGGCGCTGCACGACGTCGGTTACTGGAACACCGACATGGTGACGGAAGATATCGACGTCAGCTGGCGCCTGCAGATGCGTCACTGGGAAATTCGCTACGAACCCAATGCGTTGTGCTGGATTCTGATGCCGGAGACGCTTCGCGGCTTGTGGAAACAGCGTCTGCGTTGGGCGCAGGGCGGTTCCGAGGTGCTACTGCGCTACGGACTGAAACTCTTGCGCTGGCGTCAGCGCCGCATGTGGGTGGTTGCGGCCGAATACATGGTCAGCCTGCTGTGGTCGTTCGACATGGCGGCAATCGTGATCCTCTGGTTCCTCGGCAAATTCATCGATCTACCGCAGGCGATTCGTGTCGACACGCTGCTGCCCGAATGGAACGGCGTGGTGCTCGGCATGATCTGCATGGGGCAATTCCTGGTCAGTCTGTTGATCGACCGCCGCTATGAAGCACGCATCGGTCGCAACTACTACTGGATGATCTGGTATCCGCTGGTCTATTGGATGCTGACGACCGCGACATCGGTTTGTGCGCTACCCAAAGCCATCTTCAAGCGCAAAGGCACGCGCGCTGTGTGGACAAGTCCCGACCGAGGTTTGCGATGAAAGCTGAATTCATAATTGAAAAACCCGAAAACCAACGTCCGCTGCAACGCGCGACGTTCGCACTCATCACCATGGTGGCGTGGACACTCTGGATTTCGCTATGGATGCCGGTGCTTACGGCCATCGCATGGTTGCTAGGCATGCAGAATGCTTACAAGCAGCTGGGTTTGGTGCATCCGCTGCATGCGGTTGACGATTTGAAGCTGGTCGTGATGGTGGCGCTCGTGAGCTCGCTTTCCATCGGCACGTGGTCGCAATACAACCGCATGCGCTTCTCAGGTAAACAGAAACGCCGTGCCAATCGCCCTCTGGATATCGCGGAGATGGCACCTGCGCTCGCGTCTTCCGTCATTACGGCAAAGCAGTTGCGAGGAGGGCGCCGGTCCGTCATCCACTTCACCGACAACGGTCACATGTATCTCACAGACGACTCGGGTTCGCCGTCCAGCTAATTGGCATGAGTGCCTTGTTCGACGCGATTGCGGCCATTGTTTTTAGCTTCGTAGAGCGCACGATCGGACGCAGCGATCAGTTCGTGCGGTAGAACGCCTTCGCTGGGCGTAACCGTTGAAGTACCTACGCTGACGGTGGCACGCCCGTGCGGGCTGCTGTCATGCGGTATGTTCAATTGGCGCACGAGTTTGCATACGCGCGTTGCCACTTCGCGCGCGCCGGATGAAGTCGTGCCCGGCAAGATGACTGCAAATTCCTCTCCGCCGTAGCGCGCGACCGTATCGGCAGGGCGTTGAAGCGCTGCGTGCAATGCCGCGGCGATCTCGCGGATGCAGTTGTCGCCGGCGAGGTGTCCGTAGCGATCGTTGTATTGCTTGAAGAAGTCGATATCCACGAGCAGCAATGAAATGGATTGCTGTGTCCGCAATGCGACACGCCACTCCCTTTCGAGAGCCTCCTCGAAGGCGCGCCGGTTGCCTACTCCGGTCAGACCGTCGCGCAGGGCGAGCTCCGCGAGCGCCGTGCGATCACTCCTTAGCTCGTCTTCCATTTCGATCTGTCGCACCTGGCTAAGAATGCTGCGCAAGCCATACCCAAGCACCGCAACGAGAATGCCGGCGACGCCGAGATTGAATCGCCTGTGCAGCAGCAGCAAGGAAATGGTGAGCACTGCCAGAGAAAGCAACAGCGGGCTACCAATGCGCACGAAACGCACCAAGCGAGGCGATGGGTTGAGCGCCTTGGGTATGCGCGAGGGCTCGCGCAGTGTCATCAGGGCAAAGGCAAGAAAGGGGACATCTACAACTGCGTCGTACACGCTTCCGATATTCGGTGAAACATCCAACGCAACATGGTGGTTGTAATACGCAGCAGTGATGGCATAGAGCAACGTCAAGCCAGCCAACGTACCGAAGAAATGACGCTGCCTGAGCATGTCCGCGGCGAAGAAGCGGATGAGCGTTGTGATTGCAAGAAACGCGTTTTCCACGTCAAACATCAACGCAACCATGCGCGTGGAAAACTCATCGGGAGAACCGTGCAGGGTGACCCACGAAAACGTCAGCGCGAAATAGAGATAACCCAGCGATATGACCAGCACCGCATCAATGCCGCGCTGCAGGTGGCTGCGGCTGTAGACCCCCACAACAGCCGTCGCGTAGGAAATAGGCACCCCGAAAAGGATGTAAAGCAACATGCTATCGCCAGGCACCTGATTGCTGTTGCTCAGGAAGAGGTCCTGACGAGCGCTGAAAATCATACCCAGCGTCCAGAGGATCAGGCTGAGCGCGGCGAGAATCCAGCCCTGGCTGAGCGCAAAACCCTCGATCATGCAGCGACGCATCGCGATAGCGGAGGCAAGCGACGGGGCTGCAATCAGAAACGCGTACGACACCACGATGGCGTGCGCGGAAATAAGCATGACGAGCACCACGTGCAAAAGAATGAACCCGATTGCGAGCACCACCATCATGTTCTGGCAAAACCCCCTCGTTTCCTTTGGGTCTACCTTAATACATCCACCGCGTGGTGAAAGCGTTTACGTGACAGTGATTCGTGTGTTCATGCGGCTGCGATTGGGGCACAAAAAAGCCCCGGCGAGCGGGGCCGATCTGTTTGGCGATCCTCTGTGTGCTTTCGCAAGCAGGAATCGCGCTTTGTCGGTACCGGTGATAGGCCAGCTATCCCACGATGCTCGAGGCGTAAAGCCGCTTCACAACATGACACCCGCGCGGGCATTGGGTTACACAAACCGCCTCTTGAGGCGATGCAATCGGCCAGCTGTTTGTCAAAAGAGTGGCGTATTTCACATCGGCTTCATTGGTTGATGCCGTAGAACGTTGCGCGGGGTGATCAACCAATGGAGGGATGAATTATGAAGCTCGCTTCTTCGGCCACAATGGCCGCGATTCTGCTCGGAGTCTGTGCTTTCGTCCAATCGGGAACGGCGAGTGCTCTGCCACCTTGCCAGGGCGGTCCTTGTGCTACATGGAAAGCAGAATGCAATGCGGGCAATCAAAGTGCATGCTTTGAGGAAAAAGAGTTATGCAGTGGATGTCCGGGGCGCTCCACCACAACCGATACACCGTCTACCGAGCATGTCGATCGAGATGCAACGCTGGTCGATCCGCGGCATTTAGCTGTCGCCAAATAAGACTTGATTGAAACTCTTGTATGCAAAAGCCCCGCACTCTGTGTCGGGGCTTTTGTTTGCACTCGCGAGATTTGCGTACGTCTGTCTGCCCTTGACCACGGAATGCGTGTGGGGAGAACCGTGGGTAATTCAAACCCCAGAAACTAAAAAACCAAGGCTTTTCACGGCCTTGGCTTCTTCGTTGGTACCGGTGATAGGACTCGAACCTACACGACATCGCTGCCAGTGGATTTTGAGTCCACCGCGTCTACCATTCCGCCACACCGGCCCAGATAGAACGCCTATTATGCCGGGTTCAATTGACCGGGTCGAGACTCAGTTGACGGTCGGAGCGCTCATAGCAGTGATCCGTGCCCTTGGGCTGGAAAACCGCACAGTGGGTCATGTTGCCGGAGTAGATGTGCAGGCTCACGGCCACGGTGTCGTCGCTGGGATTGCGGATCGTGTGGTACTCGTGCGGCGGGATCAGGCTGCCTGCCGAACCCGGGCCTGCCTGGATCGAGCCGACGGGCTGGAAGCGGTAGAGATCGCCTTCGGCACCCAGCTGCTCGTACTGCACGACTTCCAGCGCTCCAGTCCACACACCTTCCACGCACCACATACCGCAGTGATCGTGGATCGGCGTGCCTTGGCCGGGGCCCCACGTCATGGCGACCACGCAATAGCCATGCTCATCGCTGTGATAAAGCTCGCGGCGGGCGTAGCGGTCCCCCGCAGTTTCGAACACACAGTCGGGCAGGGTGATTTCCTTGTTGCGAATCAGCTTGCAGAGGCTGTTACGAAGGCTGTCTGTGATAGCGGGCGTGGTGGGTTGAGCAACCGCCTCGTCGATCGCGTGGATCAACGTCTGACAGCCGGGAAATTCCTTGGTGAGCATGGTGGTCTCGGGCGAATACAGGGGGTTGCCGCACAACCCTATTGAAAAACGAACCGGCTGAAGCCCAGATGAGGCTTCTCTGCTAGCCTACTCTGATCGGTGCCTGATCAGGCCCGAAGGGGGCGTCCATGGGAAGAATGGTGATTGTAGCGTACCGTCCGAAACCGGGGTACGAAGCGGAGCTGGACGTGCTGGTACGCGAGCACGTGCCGTGCCTGAAAGCCTTGGGGCTGGTGACGGATCGACCGGCGCAGGCGATGCGTGCCAAAGACGGCACCGTGGTCGAAGTATTCGAATGGCAGGACGGCGCGATTGAGGCGGCGCACTCCAGCCCACGCGTGGTGGAATTGTGGGAGCGCTTTGGCAATGCCTGCGATTATGTGCCGTTGCGTGAGCTGCCCGAAGCCGAGGCGATGTTCGCGGATTTCGAAACCATCGCGCTTTAGAGCAGCGACAGGAAGCCGCCAATGGCGCGGCTGTAGTTTTCGATGTCGACCAGAAAGGCATCGTGGCCTTGCGGTGAGTCCAGGGCCACGAATTGCACGTTTGCGCCCGCTGCTTCCAAACCCTCCGCAATCTGCTCCTGCTGCTCCAGCGGAAACAGGATGTCGGTGCTGACGCCAATCACCAGCGCCTGCTCGATGTGGATGCGCTTCAGACCTTCGAGCACGCTACCGTTTCCGTATTCGGAAATGTCGAACCAGTCGCTCGCGCGCGAAAGATAGAGATAACTGTTGGGATCGAACGTGCGCACAAAACGTTGCGCATGTCCTTCCAGATACGACTCGACCTGAAATTCAAAACCGAACGGCTGATCTTCACGCTGTTCGGGATCGAGCCGGATGCGCGCGAAACGTCCGTTCCATTCCATCGCAGAGCGATAAGTGATCACGCCGAGCTTGCGCGCGATGCTCATGCCGATATCGGGATAGCGTTCGTTGTCGTACTGTCCATCGTTCCAGTGCGGATCGAGACGGATCGCTTCGCGTTGCAACGAGCGGATGGCGATGGCGAAGGGTTGCGCTTGCGGGGCAGTATCCACGCTGACGTGCGCGCGCACGCTGCCTGGGTGCAGCAGCATGTAAGCCAGCGCGCTCATGCCACCCATGGAACAGCCGATCAGGCAGGCGAGTTTGTCGATACCCAGACTCTTGACCATCGCGTGCGCAGCATGGGCCACGTCTTCCAGCGAAAGATCGGGGAAAGTCAGTCGATAAGGCTCGCCGGTTGCTGGATCGATCGAAGCAGGGCAGGTCGAACCTTTGTCGCTGCCGAGCGAATTCATGCAGATCACGAACCAGCGCGATGTGTCGATGGCTTTGCCCGGACCGATCATCTCTTCCCACCAGCCGGGCGATGGATCGATGTCGTTCGACGTCGCGTGTGCGCTCGGGGACAGACCGGTGAGGATCAGTAGCGCATTGTCGCGTGCCGCGCTCAGCGCACCCCACGTTTCATAAGCGACATGGGCGCCATGCAACGAACCACCACGCTTCATCGCGAAGGGTGTGGGCAGCTGGAAATACTGGCGTGCGTCGCTCATAACATTCCCTAGTTATGCACTTTGTCGATCACGATGCGGATGGGTTTCTTGCTGTCCACCGCAACGACGCCCGCGTTCCCTTCGAGGTCGCCGATTTGCGCGATAGCCTGTCCACTATGGCTGATTCGAGCGCCGACGAAAACCTGTGGCATAGACGATAGTTTCATCGTCGGCACCATGCTCATGGCGTCGGTGAGCGTCACCGTCGTTGGAAGCTTGCTTGCATCCAGGCGTGCAACGGCGACTGGCATAGGCGGCCCGTTTTCTGCCCGAGCGTAGACGAAGAGCGTATCGCCCGCTGCGAGCTTGGTCGTGAGCGCTGGTGCCAGAGAGACGTTCACCCGCAAAGCGGGGCCTTGCGTGCCGCCCGATTGCGCTGCGGCATTGGTGCCCTCGGGCTTGCCATTTACGCGCGCGTCGGCCAGTGCGATCTGCTGTGCGACGGCTTGCGCCACGGTGGAGCCCGGCTGCAATTGTGGTTGCAGCAAGCGCCATATTGCGGCGGCGTCGGCGTATTGGCCCTCCTGGAAATCGCTGATGCCCAGCAACCAGAGTCCGCGTTGATTGTTCGGAGCAAGCTTCACCGCTTGCAGCAACAGATCGCGAGCGCGGCCTTCGATGCGATGATCAGTGCGTGACGCCGCCTCGGCCTCGGCCCAGCCAACCATCGCATTGGTGTCGTTGGGCGTCAGCTGCAGCACATGATCGTACGCATCGCGCGCTTGATCGGGCTGCTGCATCTCCGTTTCGGCTTGCGCCAGCAGCAGCCAGCCCTGTGCATCTTTGGGAGCGGCGACCAGATGCGCACGTAACTCGTCGAGCGCTTTGTGGATGTCCATCCCCGCCTGCGCCTGCGTGGGCACATTATCGATCGTGGACGGCGTCCCAACTAGCCGGTACACACCCGCCACCCCCAGCGGAACAATCAGCGCGATGACGAGCATCAGCACAAACACGCCGCGTGATCGGCCGGCTCGCCGGCCATGTCGCAATAAGGGAATCAACAGGAGCGCGAGCGCCACAGCGATCATCACTGCGGCGGCAATGTAGAAAGCGAACTTCACCAATCGTCCCCATTATCGGTCGGTGCGGTGGGTGTTCCGGCATGGCTGCGTTTGCGGATGGTGTATCCGACAACGAAGCCGCCCGCGATCAGGATCAACAACGGTCCGAACCACAGCAGCCAGGTATGTGTATTGACCGGCGGGTCGTACAACACGAAATCGGAGTAGCGATCGACCAGATACTGTTTGATCTCGGCATCGCTTTTACCTTCCTGCATCAACTCGAACACCTTATGGCGCAGGTCGCGCGCGAAATCCGCGTTGGAGTCGGCGAGGTTTTCATCCTGGCAGACCAGGCAGCGCAGTTCGCCGGTAAGGTGTTGGAAGCGCAGTTCTTCGGCGTGATCGCGGAACGGGAGAGGATCGATAGCTTGTGCCGCGGCGATGCTGCTCGTGATCATCAGCAACGCCATTAAAGCGATGAGCGCGCTGCATACCTTAACCCCACTCCCTTTGGGAGAGGGATGGGGGTGAGGGTGCGCTCGAAGCGGGTCACTCATATCTTTCGGACAACTCGGATTTCGCGCTCTGATCGAACCCTCACCCGCCTGCCGGCACCCTCTCCCGAAGGGAGAGGAATCAGTCAGGAAGTTTGCGATGAGCCGTATCATCACGGCGCGTTTTCCAGTGTCGCAATCGCAGGCATGAGCTGTTGCGCGATGACATCCGGCGTAAGCGGCCCGATGCGCTTGTAGCGAATCACGCCCTTGCCATCGATAAGAAACGTTTCCGGTGCGCCATACACACCGAAGTCGATGGCCGTGTGGCCGGATTGATCGGTGATTACCACGTCGTACGGATTGCCGTGCTGGCCGAGCCATGCCTTTGCATCGGCGGCCTCATCCTTGTAGTCGTAACCGATGACCGGAATGCCAAGCTGTTTGGATTGCGCCATCAACACTGGATGTTCTTCGCCGCACGCAAAGCACCAACTGGCAAACACATTGACCAGATAGGGTTTGCCCAGCATCGAATCCTTGCTGACCATCTGCCTGGGGTCATCCAGTTTCGGCAACACAAAGGCCGGCGCAGGCTTGTTGATCAACGGCGATGGAACAGCGGTCGGATCGTGCGCACTGTTCCACCAGATGCCAAAGCCAAGCAATGCCGCGAGCAGCACAAAAGCGAAGAAAGGAACGAGGCGGCTCATGCCTGCGATTCCCGCACAGGTGTCAGGATCGTTTGCGCAGCCTCCGTCTCGCGCTTGACGCGGAAACGGCGATCCGCCGCGCTGACAAAGCCACCCAGCATCATGAAAAGACCGCCACCCCAGATCCAACGAATAAAGGGTTTGGTGTAGAGGCGCAACGCCCACGCACCTTCGACATGATTCGGATCCATCGGCTCACCCAGCGCGACGTATAGGTCGCGTGTAATGCCCGGATCGACCGCCGATGTCGTTTGCACTTGTTCATGCGAATACGTGCGCTTCTGCGGGTGCATGTCGGCGACAAGCGAACCGTTGCGCATCACCGTTACCACGCCTTGTTCGGCGACCCAATTCGGGCCGGTCGTTTGCGTGACGCCATCGAAACGGAATTCGTAGCCGCCCACCGTGGCGGTTTGTCCGGGACTTAGGCGCACATCGCGCGTAACGCTGAGGGATTCGGAAAGCAGCACGCCGATCACAAAGAGTGCTACGCCAAAATGCGCAAGAAGCATCCCAGCCATTTCAGCGGGATAACGACGCCCGCGCGGCATCTCGCGCCAGCGTTTCGCCATGTAAAGCACGATTCCAACGGCAACCCAGGCGGCGCATGCGACGCCTGCAATCGACTTCAGTTGTCCGTGTACGAAGAACGCCGCAATAACGGCACACGCCGCAGCGGCAATGCCTGCGCGAGTCAGCACTTGAGAAAGAACCGACGTGTCGCTTTTGCCCCAGCGCAGAAACGGGCCGAAAGGCAGCAGCAACATCACCGGGAGCATCAGCAGCGGAAACAGCAAGCCGAAGTAGGGCGGCCCCACCGAGACCTTGCCTATATCCAAGGCATCGCCCAACAACGGGAACAACGTACCAAGCAACACCATCGCTGCCGCAACGGTGAACATCAGGTTGCCGACCAGAATCGCGCTTTCGCGCGAGATCAGCGCAAACGCTTTGCCGCCCGCAACTTTGGGCGCGCGCAACGCATAGAGCAGCAGCGATCCGCCTACCACCAACGCAAGGAAACAGAGAATGTAGGTGCCGCGTCGCGGATCGGAAGCGAAGGCATGCACCGAGGTGAGAATGCCCGAGCGCACCAGGAAGGTGCCGAGCAAGGAAAGCGAGAACGCAAACAGCGACAGCAAAATCGTCCACGCACGCAGCGAGCCGCGCTTTTCCGTGACGGCTTGCGCGTGAATCAACGCTACGCCAACCAGCCACGGCATGAAACTGGCATTCTCAACCGGGTCCCAGAACCACCAGCCACCCCAGCCTAGTTCCGAGTACGCCCACCAGCTTCCCGCCACGATGCCGCAGGACAGAAACCCCCACGCCGCGTTCGTCCACGGACGCGCCCAGCGTACCCAGGATTGCTCCATCGAACCGCCGAGCAACGCGGCAATCGAAAACGCAAAGGCTACAGAGAAACCCACGTAACCCATGTAGAGCACGGGCGGATGGAACGTCATGCCGGGGTCTTGCAGGATCGGATTGAGATCCGCGCCATCCGGCGGCATGGGCAACAAACGTCCGAACGGGTTGGACGTGAAAAGAATGAAGCAGAGGAATCCGACGGAAATGATGCCGAGCACGGCCAGTACGCGCGAGACAAATACATCGGGCAATGACTTGCTGAAAAGCGCGAGCGCCACGGTCCATACGTTGAGGATCAATACCCACAACAACATCGAGCCTTCGTGCGCGCCCCACACCGCGGCGATGCGGTAATACCAGGGCAACTGCAGGTTGGAGTTGTCGGCGACGTATTGCACCGAGAAATCGAAATGCAGGAACGCCCATACGAGAATGAAGAATGCCAAGCCGACGAATACAGCCTGTCCGGCCGCCGCGGGTCGTGCGACAGCCATCAATGCGTTGTTGCCACGCCATGCGCCGATTAGCGGAAGGACGCTCTGCGCCAGCGCGAGTAGCAGCGCAAGGATCAGTGCAAGTTGACCCAATTCAGGTGTCATAGCTGTGGCTTGTCCTGCGCTGCCGATTCGTCGATGTGCTTGCCCTGATGCGCTTTCGCCATCGCGTCTTTCAGTTCTTTGGGCATATAGGTTTCGTCGTGCTTGGCCAGCACTTCTGTCGCGACAAAGCGCGCTCCGTCCATGTGGCCTGTCGCGATGACGGATTGGTTCTCGCGGAAAAGATCCGGAAGAATGCCGGTGTATTCCACGGGCATCACCCCGCCTGCATCGACCACGGTAAAGGTGACCTTGAGCGAATCGTTGCTGCGCTGGATGGAGCCGGCTTTCACCATGCCGCCAAGGCGGAAGTTTTTGTAGCGCGTCGCGTCGCCGTCCTGCACCTGGCTGGGGGTGAAGAGGTAATTCATGTTCTGCTGCAACGCATAGACCACCAGCGCAGACGCCACGATGGCGGCGCCGAGAATGCTGAGGATGATCGTGAGCCTGCGTTTGCGCGTGGGATTCATGAGCGATTCGTTAAGCTGTGCCGCCCTCAGGTAGAGGTAGCGGAGTTCTGGTTAGTGCGCTCTCGGCGGGTGTTTTGTCGTGCCATGCGCCCGCGCAATTCACGTAGCGTTCGGCGACGCCGGAATTGCGGCGCCAGCCAGTCGATCAGCAGCACGACAAAGAACACCCCGTAAGCAGGCCACACGTAAGCGGCGTAACCGCCCATGGCCAAGAACGATTGCAATGAGCCACTCATCCTCGCACCTCTTTCTCGACGATCTCGCGCACCCAATCCTTACCACTTTCCAGTGACAGGAGATCGGCGCGCGTGCGGCCGAAGAGGCTAGCGATGTAATAGAACTTGGTCGCCGCCATCATCGTGAGCAGCGGCCAGATCATCGAAAATGCCATCGTGGATGGTCCAAGCAAACGAATGGTGGAGCCTTGATGCAACGTGTTCCACCAGTTCACCGAGAAATGCACGATCGGTACGTTGACGATGCCGATCAGCGCAAGGAATGCGGCCGTGCGCGCGCCCTGGCGGCGATCTTCAAACGAGTGGTAAAGACCGATCACGCCCAGATACAGAAACAGCAGCACGAGTTCGGAAGTAAGACGCGCATCCCACGTCCACCATGTGCCCCACATGCGCTCGCCCCAAAGCGAACCGGTGACCAGCGTGATGAAGGTGAACGCGGCACCGATCGGTGCCGATGCCATGGCGACAATTTCAGCGAGCTTGATACGCCAGACCAGTGCGATAAACGCAGCGATACCCATGACGGCGTAAATGAAAAGGCTCATCCATGCGCACGGCACATGGATGAAGATGATGCGGTAATCGTCGCCTTGCTGATAATCCGGTGGCGCCAGGACGAGGCCACCATAAAGAGCGATCGCGCCGAGGATGAGCGCCAGCGCAATCGCCCAGGGCCGCAGCTTTCCCGCAAAGCCATAGAACACCGGCGGCGAGCTGAGCTTGTGCAACCACAAGGGAATCCACTTGGCCATGTTTTTAAGAGTCCAGCGCGATACGGAGTGCGGCGGCGCAGGCCAGCGGTGCCAGCACGACAGCCAGGGCAAGTGCTGCACCCAGCCATGCGATAGGGGCGATCCAGGGTAGCCCCTCCTGGGCGGCTGCCAGAGCCCCGGCGGCGAAGATCACCACCGGCACACACAGCGGCAGCAGCATCAAGGCGAGGAGCATACCAGAGCGCCGGGTGCCGGCCGTAAGTGCCACCAGCACCCCGCCGAGCAGGCTCAGGAGTGGGGTGGCAAAGAGCAGGGCCAGCAGCAACACCGGCATCGCCGTCGCCTGCAGATGCAGCATGCCGGCGAGCAGCGGGGCGATCACGATCAGAGGCACGGCGGTGGCGATCCAATGCGCCAGGATCTTCATGCCCATCATCAGTGCAAGCGGTTGTGGCGCGAGCATCAGTTGTTCGAGCGAGCCGTCTTCGATATCGCTGCGGAACATGGCGTCGAGCGCGAGCAGCATGGCGAGCAGCACCGTCACGAGCACCGCACCCCCGGCGATTCGCCGAAGCAGCGCATCTTCAGGACCGAGTGCGAACGGAAACAACGAGGTGACGATCAGTGCGTACAACACCGGCAACGCCATGTCGCCGCGCTGGCGCCATGCGAGGGTGAGGTCGCGCCGTAACACAGCCATGCAGGCGTGGCCGAGTCCGGGACGTTGCCGGTCAGTCATGCAGGCGAATCCGCTGCGGTTCGCCGCCGTGGAATTGCACCGCGCCGTGGCTCGTCACCAGCGCGGCGCCACCGTGCGCGATGTGGGCTTCGAGCAATCCATTGACCAGTTCGATGCCGGTGCGATCGAGGTTGGCGTACGGTTCGTCGAGCAACCACAGTGCAGCAGGAATGAGCAGCAAACGAGCAAGCGCAACGCGCTTCTTCTGGCCGGCGGACAGCTTGCGCACCGGCTCGTCTTCGTAACCGGCAAGTCCAACGCGTGCCAACGCTTCGTCGATGTGGCTGTGTTCGCGATGACCGTGCAGCCCGATGGCGAAGCGCAGGTTTTCGTGGGGCGTCAGATCGGCTTTCAGTCCCAGCTGGTGGCCGAGGAACACGACCTCGCCGCTGCAGCGATCCCACGTCAGCGGTTCGCCGCGCCAATAAAGTTCGCCTTCTTCTGGCCGCAGCAATCCGGTGAGGATGCGCATCAACGTCGTTTTGCCGCTGCCGTTGTCGCCTTCGATCAGCGTGAGTTCGCCGGCGTCCAGACAAAAATCCAGCGGGCCGAACACGGGTTCGTCCTGGCGATGGAAGGTAAGCGCCCGTGCTTGGAGCAGGGGCTTGGCTGGCGAGGCGTCGGTCATCCCCGGCATTGTCGGCAATGCTTATCCGGCTTGTCCATGTGGCGTGCTGCCACCGGTGAGGCGCAGTCGGGCAGGGCTCGTACCCAGGCCGTGTACATAGGCGTTTTGCTGGAATTGCTGCGCAAAGCGGTCGGTTTCAAAAAGGTCCGGGCCGACCACGAAAAAGCTCGGTTCCCGCCAGTTTTCACCCACACCCATCCCGGGGCGGACACAGACGGTTTGCCGCAATTCGCGAAGGGCGATGAGCAATGATTGCTGCGCAGCATGGTTCTGCGCGCGCGGCTGAACTTCGGAGTGCGGGTTCCACGCGGTGATGAATGCCCAGGCGTATTTGCCGGTCCACGGGAGTAGTTCCTCCGGAAGCGCAGCATCGACGTGGATGCTGATCCAGCCGCCGCGCGGCAGGCGGACGCGGTAATCGGTGGTCCGGTACGCCTCGATCAGTTTTTCATCCATGGCGTAGCTTCGGTAGCGGAGGGAGTGTCGCTTCAAGCGTGCTGACGGCAGCGTCGAGTTCCACGTCGTTGGCGCTCGTCGAACCGCGCAGCAATTGTTCCAGCAGCGTATCCTGCGCGCGGCCGCGTTCGAACACATACGCATACGGAAGATGCGTGAATGTGACCATGCGGTAGCGCGCCATGAAGTGCTTTGGCGCACGTTCGGCCAGACGCGCGCCGAGTTCGCGCTTGGCCAGGTAATGCGGATCGGCCACGGAGTCGCGCATCTCGATGTAGTTTTCCAGCGCCATTGCCGCAATGGCGTTCGCGTTGGGCTGACGAATGCGTTGGAATTCGACGAAGGCATCGCGCACGTCGCGTCCGGATTCGGCAAGCAGATCGGCAAGCACCACCGTGTCTTCGAAGCCGCAATTCATGCCTTGCCCGTGGAAGGGGACGATGGCGTGCGCGGCATCGCCGATTAACAGAGCGCGGTCATCGATGTGCCAGCGATCGAGATAGAGCGTGGACAGTGCGCCGACCGGGTGGTCGTCGTAATCCTTGGCAAAGTGCGGAATTTGCGGCAGCAGATCCGGGAAGTCTTCGCGGAAAAAAGCGGATGCTGCGGCCGAGTCGGGCAGCGTATCGAAACTCGGATGCGGGCCATGGGCCGGAAGAAAAAGCGTGACGGTGAAGCTTCCTTCCGTATTCGGCAGCGCGATGCACATGTAACCGCCGCGCGGCCAGATATGCAGCGCATTGGGTTCGATCGCAAAGCGGTCGGCGCCGGCGGCTGGCGGTATCTCCAGTTCTTTATACGCATGGCCGAGCGGTTCGATACGAATGCCCAGCGGTGCGTGATCGTTCATCGCCGCACGTAGTGCAGAGCCTGCGCCGTCGGCACCCACCAGAATCGGTGCGTCGTGATGGCGCTCTACACCTTTCTCATCGACAAGCGTGATGCGACGTTGATCGAGATCTGCGTCAACCAGCGACTGACCGAAGTGAAATGTCACGCCAGCGGCTTCTGCAGCATCGAGCAGCAAGGTGTTGAGGCCGCCACGTGAGACAGACCAGATCACTTCGCTGTCATCGACGCCGTAGCGCTGCAAGCCCGGCGTGACGTTGAGCGGGTGCACCATGCGTCCGCGCATCATCACGGCACGCTGCAGCACGTCATCGGCCAGACCGGCGGTGCGCAACGCTTGCAGGCCGCGCTCCGCCAGCGCGAGGTTGATAGAGCGCCCACCGAGAAAACCCGCAACACGCGGATCGGGGCGTTTTTCGAAAACCTCCACGGCAAATCCGCGCTTGGCGAGCAGCTGGGCGAGCAGAGCACCTACCAGGCCCCCGCCGATCAGAGTGATGGATTGCCGTGTCATGCTGCATTCCGTGGAGGTAAGCACGACACTTTTCCGCAACTGGGCGTTTACCGCAAGTACGCCCGCAGCGATTTCTCAGAAGCTCATGAAATACCCGCCGTTTACCGGCAGGTTGGCGCCTGTGATGTAGCCAGCGTCATCGGCGGTCAGAAACACCACGGCGCGGGCGATATCCGCCGGTGTGCCAAGGCGGCCCACCGGAATGTCCGAAATGATTTGCTGGCGAATGTCCTGCGGGACGGCGGCGACCATCGGCGTGTCGCAGTAGCCCGGCGAAACCGTATTCACGGTGACGCCCTTGCGCGCGGTTTCGCGAGCGAGTGCCATGCTGAAACCGTGTACGCCGGCCTTGGCTGCTGAATAATTGGTCTGCCCGAATTGACCGGTTTGTCCATTCACCGAGCTGAGATTGACGATACGGCCGAATCCACGCGTCGTCATGCTGTCGACCACGTGACGGCACATATTGAATACGCCATCCAGATTCACGCGCATCAAATCGTGCCATTGCTGCGGGTCCATCTTGCGCAGACTGGTGTCGCGCGTGATGCCCGCGGCATTGATCAGGATGTCCGCGTGACCAATGCTGCGCTCGACGTGTTCGATCAGACCGCCGCATGCTTTGAAGTCGCTGACGTCGCAGGGCTCAAACCGAATGGCGCCGTTATAAGCGGAAACATGCTCGCGGAACGCTTCGATGCGGTCGCTTCGCGTGGCCAGATCCACGGCAATCACCTGCCGTCCGGCCTCGGCCAGACGCATGCAGATTTCCGTGCCGATACCACCGATACCACCGGTCACCACGGCGACGCGTGCGTTGGACGTTGACAAAGTCATCACATCATTCCTTCCACGCATGCCGCGCGGCAACACGTGCTGTGCTGCAGCGGGAATACGGTTAAATCGATTTAACCGGGCTTTTTGCCTGGGGTGCCGGGACGAGTGGGTTGACTCGCGGGCTGTGCTTGCGATGCAGTGTCGAGGAATCCGCGCTGCATCGATTTCCATGCATCCAGATTGCGCTCTGTCAGCTCATTTAACAGCGACCATGGGGTCTGGCCCATGAGGCTGTTGAGCTGAGAGCGGAATTGCTGCTGCTGGTCGAGGAAGACCTGCAAGCTGCGCTCCAGATACGGCCCCATGAATCCCTGCAAGGAGTCACCGTAGAAACGGATGATCTGACTCAAGAGCTGGGGCGACAGCATCGGCTGCCCTTTCTCCTCATGCTCAGAGATGATCTGCAGCAAGACAGAGCGGGTCAGGTCCTCGCCGGACTTGGCGTCACGGACCTCGAAATGTTCGCCATCCAGAACCAGCTGACGGACCTCTTCCAGCGTGATGTAGCTGGAGATTTCCGTGTCGTAGAGTCGACGGTTCGGGTACTTTTTAATGATGCGGTTTGCTTGTGCCATGCGGCACACGCTAGCAGAACGTATTGCGCCGCACCAGCCAGCGGGCCGTTTCGATGCTGCACCCCGGGGTGCAGCAATCGGCTCCGTTCAGTGTCCCGCGGCCCCGCCGGCCGAACCGAAGGGCGGGCGGGTCATCCAGATGAACGGAATCAGCAAGATGAACAAAATGGCGCACATGTAGAAGATGTCGTTCACCGCCAGGGTGAGGCCTTCGCGGGTAACGATTTGATCTATAAAGCCCACCCGCTGGCTCGCGCCCATGTTCATGTGCGACAGCTGCTGGATGTATTGCGCGGCGCCAGGTTGCGCGGAGCTGACGTACTCGGTCAGCGTCGCGTGGTGATAGATACCGCGGTGCTGCCACAGCGTGACAGTGACCGCCGTCGAGACGCTGGAGCCAAGCGTACGGAAGAAGTTGGAAAGACCTGACGCGCTGGCGATCTCTGTTGGAGGGAGCCCCGACAGGTAGATCTGATTCAGTGGAATGAAGAAGCAGGGGATGGCCAACCCCATTACGAAGCGCGGCACAATAAGTGTGGCAAAAGACGCTGCGCTGTCGAAGGTCGAGAACCAGTACGACGTGATCGCAAATATCAGGAACGCGAATGTCACCAGCATGCGCAGGTCGAACCGCTGCATGTTGCGTCCAATAATCGGCGACAGCAGGAATGCCAGTACCCCCACGGGGGCACTTGCCAAGCCTGCCCAGGTTGCGGTGTAGCCCAGCGTGGTCTGCAACCACAGCGGAAACACCACGTTGATGCCGAAGAAGGCGAACATACCTAGCGAGAGGCTGATCACCCCCATCGTGAAATTGCGCTGCTTGAACAGCGTAAGGTCCACAACCGGATGTTTGGCATGGATCTCCCACACCACCAGAAAGACCAGGCATACCACCGCAGTGAGTCCGAGCGTCAGGATCAGCGGCGATGCAAACCAGTCATGATCGTTGCCGTTGTCCAGCATGAACTGCAGGCAGCCCACACCGGCGACGAGCAGGAACAGACCGACCACATCGATGGGCGCCTTCATCGTCTTCGTTTCGCGCTTGTGCAGCAGCATCCACGTGATGATGGCGGCAAGGATGCCCACCGGCAGGTTGATGTAGAAAATCCAGGGCCATGAAAGATTGTCGGTGATGTAGCCGCCGAGAATCGGACCGAAGATGGGTGCGACGACTACTGTCATGGCCCATAGCGCGAGTGCGATGCCTTGCCGTTCTTTCGGATAACTCGATAGCAGCAGCGTCAGCGAAAGCGCCACCATCGGGCCAGAGCCCGCGCCTTGCATCAGGCGAGCGATCACCAGCATCGGCATGCTGGTGGCCATGCCGCACATCATCGAGAAGATGACGAACAGCGCGACCGATACGCAGAACGTGCGCACTTCGCCAAAACGCCGCGCAATCCAGCCGGTGAGTGGCTGCATGATCGCGCTGGCGAGCGAATACGAACTGATCGTCCACGTACCTTCGCTGGCGCTCACGCCAAGGCTGCCGGAGATGTGCGGCACCGCGACGTTCACGATGGTCATGTCCAGCACCTCCATGAAGGTGCTGAACGCGACTGCGATGGTCAGCAACACCAGCGGTGTGCCGTGCAGCGGCTTTGGGGGTGCCGCGTTATCGGGCGTGACGGCCATGCGGGCTCACCGGACTCGTTTTATTTATTTGGAAGCGTCAACGGAACTGCCGAGGTTGGCGCGGATGATCTTTTCGGCTTCCGCGTCAGCTTGTGCCGCTACTTGGTCGTACACATCGGTTTGTGCCACCGGTTGTTGCGGCGCCGAAGCGAGTACAGGCCCATTGTCGTTGGTGATGTCGACTTTGACGTCGGCCGAGAGGCCCACGCGTAGCGGATGCTTGTCGAGCTCGTCATTGTTCAGCGCAACGCGGACGGGCACGCGTTGAACGACCTTGATCCAGTTGCCTGTCGCGTTCTGCGCAGGCAGCAAAGAGAAGACGCTGCCGGTGCCTGCACCGAGACCAATCACCTTGCCGTGATACTCGACACTGCTGCCGTAGATATCCGTCGTGATCTTCACCGGCTGGCCGATGCGAATGTGACGCAGCTGGTTTTCCTTGAAGTTCGCGTCGATCCACAGGTTGTGCAGCGGGATGATCGTCATCAACTGCTGACCGGGCGTGATGCTGCTACCTAGCTGTACGCTGCGCTGCGCGACGTAACCGGTAACGGGTGCAACGATCGTATTGCGTTGTGCCGCGACCCATGCGGCGCGAAAGTTCGCGCGTGCCTGCAACACCGACGGATTGTTGGCGATGTCCGTGCCTTCTACCGACGCACGCGATGCCTTGGCCTGCGCTTTGGCCTGATCCAACGCAGCACGCGCCTGTGCAAGGCTGTCGCGCATGTGCTGCACGATTTCCGGCGATTCGGCCTGCGCGGCCACGAGTGGCATATGTCGCTGCAGATCGGCTTCAGCCTTGCTCACATCGACTTCGCGTGCCGCCACGGTGGCATCGGCGCCGGTAACGGTATCCGTCTGCTCGCGCACCTGGCGCACCGCTTGCGCAAGCGCGCTGCTGGTTTGACGTAGGCGCACATCCGCATCGGTGCCATCGAGTTTCACCAGCACTTGCCCTGCATCAACGTGCTGCGTGTCGTCGGTCATGATCGCCGTAACCGTACCGGACACCTGCGACGACAGTGCAACCTGGTAACCGCCAACGTAGGCGTTATCAGTGGTTTCGCGCGTCGAGAAAATGAAGAACCACAACAGGAACCACGTGAGTCCTGCGAGCACGAAAACGGCAGCAACAATGAACAAAGCGCGGCTGCGCTTGGCGGGGTCCTTGGCAGCGAGACCGCTGTCCTTGGCATCCTTGGCGACGGAGGACTCAGAAGCGCTCATGGGCGGGGGCTCCGGGGGTATTCGAAGTGGAAGCGGTAGGGGAGGAGGAAGAAGGCGCGGCAGGCTGCGGTACCGTATCGATATCGGAGCGATAGCCGCCACCAAGCGCCTTGATTAGCGCCAGATCCGTGCTCAGCGCCTGAGCGTGCAGGCTGATCGCCTGATCGCGCTGCTGCAGCAACTGCAATTCCGCGCCCAAGCTTTCGCGTGCATCTTTGGTGCCGCGAGTCTCGCGTGCGTGCGCTGTAGCAACGAGCATGCTATTCGCGCGCACTTCGGTGTCCTGCTTGGTGCGGCGTGCGGCAATCTGTTGTGCGGTGACGGCTTGCGTGGCGACATCACGCGCGGCGTCTCGCACCGTTACATCGTATTGCGCAATCGCTGCATCGAGCTGTGCACGGCTCGCACCATAGTTTGCTTTCAGGCGGCCGCCTTCAAAGATGGGAAGATGCACGGCGGGTGTAATACCGAACACGCGGCTGCCCCACTCGAATAGGTTGCCCAGATCGCCGCTGCTGCCCTCGGACAAGCCGGGGAATTTCGGTGCCCCCTGATTCGTGCTGGACAACCCCGCCATCGCATTGATGCTGACGTCCGGGAAAAATTCGGCACGCGCCACATCGGTTTGCTTGAGCGCAGCTTCGACCTGCCAGCGGCTCGCTGCTATATCCGGTCGACGGGCTATCAAATCCAGGCGTGCATTGTCCGGCAACGCGCCTTCGATTTTCGGCAACGCATGCGGATGCAACTCGGGAAGATCGGCGGGGGATACGTTAACCAGCGCGGCGAGCACCACTTTGCGAAGCTCGATAGAACCTTGCAGCGTCACCACCATTTGCTGAGTGCCGGCGAGTTGTGCGCGAGCCTGCTGGAAGGTATCGGGCAAATCCACGCCTTGTTTTACGCGCAGCTCGGCAATTTGCAGCAGGCGTTGCTGGAGGGCGACAGATTGAAGTGCCAGACGAAGGCGAGCTTCATCTGCAAGCCAGCCAAAATAGGTATCGGCAACGGTATTCTGGATTTCCAGCGCTGCGGCACTGCGTTGCGCCTCGGCTGCATGTGCCTGATCCAGCGCGGCCTCGATCGATTCGCGCTTCTTGCCCCACCAATCGAAATCGTATTCGGCCTGAATGCCTAGGTCGGCCTGGTTATACCAGTTGAAACCGAGCAGGGACGGCGGGAACAGGCCGTGATCGCTCATGCGCTGACGCGTGATCTGCGCATTGCCGTTGATATTCAGACCCGCTTGCGCGGCCGCCACCTTCACCGATTGCTCGGCCGTCTGTACGCGCGAATGCGCTTGCGCGAGATCGGGTGACTGCTTCATTGCCATCGCGATGAGGTTGTCCAACTGCGGATCGTTGTACACGCGCCACCAATCGGAATCGGGCCAGCCCGCTTTAGTGGGCACATGCAAGCCGGCAAGCGGTACGTCATCGCGTAGCGCGGGGTGCTGCACTTTCTTAGGGATGAAATTGCAGCCGGCGAGACCGATCGTCAAAGACAACGTCAGCAATGCCAGCGGCCGAAGCCGTAAAAGGGTGGGGGACGAAACGACGTTCATGGCGGATCACCCGCTTCGTTTTCGAGTTGGCAGAGGTTGTAGGCAAGCTTGCGCAGAAGCCGCATCAGGTTGCGTCGGTCTGCATCGCTGAAACCAGCGAAAATAAGATGGAGGCTGGGGAACATTTCGGGCAGCATCTTCAGTACGAAGCGCTTGCCCGTCGCCGTGATTTTCATCAACACGCGGCGCCTGTCCTCGGCGCTGGGTGCGCGTGTAATCAAGCCGCGTTTGATCAGCGCATCGGCGATGCGCGTCATGTTGGTCGCGCCTTGCGAGGTGAATACGCAAAGTTCACCGGGTGTGAAACTACCATCCGGTTTCGAGAACAACATCATTAGCGTGCGAAATTCGCTGTCGTTGAGCTTGAAAGGCTTGAGCTTGTTTTCCAGCTGCTCATGCATGCGCTGGCTGATCAGCAACATGACGCGGCACAGCGCGGCGTCTTCCGGCATTTCCGGAATGATGTTTCGGACGCGCGCGATGCCCTCATCGAGCATCTGTAGGTCGTAACTTAGCGACATTTCATCGGTGTATATTTCACTGATGGAATAAATTGTGCAACGCAAATATCACGTTTGGCAAGTGTCTACCCGCGAAACTGATGGACTAGTCAGCTAATCCCGAACAGGCGGCGCGTGTTTGCCGTGGTGGCTGCCGCGACATTGGCAGGGTCTTCGCCGCGAAGCGTGGCGATGCAGTGAAGCGCGTCGGGGATATAGGAAGGCTCGTTGCGTTCACCGCGATGTGCGGCGCCCGGTTGATCCGGCGCGTCGCTCTCAAGCAGAAGGTATTCAATGGGCATTTTCGCCACGATCTTGCGCAGGCGTTGAGCGCGCTCGTACGTGACCGGGCCGCCAATGCCCAGATGAAAGCCGATCCTCCACAGCTGCTCGGCCTGCTGCTCGCTACCGGAAAAACTGTGCACGACGCCGCGCAAGCCACCCAAGTGGCGCAGCGTGGTCGTGACTTCGTCCATCGCTGCGCGTGCATGAAGAATCACTGGCAAGTCAAAGTCGCGCGCCAGCGTCAGTTGCTGGCGAAAGTAGCCGCGTTGCCGTTCCGCGTCGTGATCTTTCTCATGGAAATCGAGGCCGATTTCTCCGACGGCAACGGGGCGTTTCGCTTCGAGCCATTGCGATAGCGTGGCTAGGTCCTCGTCGCGATGCACATGCATGAACATCGGGTGCAGGCCCCAGGCCGGGAAAAGTCCGCTGCCGGGTGTGCATAGCGTTTGAATGCGCGCCCAGCTCTTCACGTCGACGCCGGGCACGACTTGCAGCGTTACCCCGGCTGCGCGGGCGCGATGGAGAACCGCGGCGCGGTCGGCGTCGAAGCGCGCATCGTCCAGGTGTACGTGGCTGTCAGCAAGCTGTGGCATGGCGATATGGTGAAAAGTTGGATCCCGTACTCGTTTCTTATGAGCCGATCGACAGTTCCGTCATCGATCTAGCCCTTATTCAGCCGTGCGGCGTTTCAATTCACCGGCATAACATACCTTGGGGAAGCGGCTTGTGCCGCTATAGCTTTCGCGCAGGAGATTGAGAAATGGGCAAGTTGGCGGTGAATGCGTTTTGCGTTGGCCTTGTCACCACGTTCGCCTTGGGCATCACGGCGTGCAGCAAGCAGGTCGATAACGGTACGGGTAGCGCCGCGGCCAGCAGCAGTGCCGCAGCCGCTGCGGCGGCGAGCAGCGTGGTGGCCAGCGGGCAGGCGGCGCCGGCAGGCGATGAAGGGTTGCTCGCGCAAGTCGTCAGTGTGACGCCAGTAAACGATCCTGCTGCGGCTCCGCAACAGGTCTGTCACGACGAAGTGGTTCAAAAGAAGGTGCCCCCGAAAGACAAGCACCGTATCGCAGGAACGGTCATCGGTGCCGTGGCAGGCGGCTTGCTTGGCCACCTAGTTGGTGGCGGCAAGGGTAACGCGGTCGCTACCGCGGCCGGTGCGGTGGGTGGCGGCTACGCAGGCAACCGTATCGAGAAAAGCGAGCAGGATAAAAAGGTCGAAAACGTTGTCGTACATCGTTGCAGCGCCGTTGCAAATTCCGGCGGTAATATCGTCGCGTATGACGTGACTTACGTGTACAACGGGGTTACGCGCACTACACGCATGGATCAGGATCCAGGCAACGTGGTCAAGGTTGACCAAACCGGTGTCGCCGTTCCGGACGCGCATTAATCGAACAACCAGGAGGTCGTCGTGAAAATCAAGTCAATCAGGTGGGGTTTGTTTGCAGGTTTGATGGTGGGACTGGCGGCCCTTTCCGGATGCGAGACGCCGCAGCCTTACCGTGGCTCGACGCAATATGGTCCGCCGCCGAACGTTTGCACGACATGTGGTGTGGTGCAGAGCGTCCAGCAGGTATATGTGCAGCAACAAGGCACCAATAACAGCGGTGTAGGCACCGTGATCGGTGCAGTGGCTGGCGGCCTCCTCGGCAGCACAATTGGCCATGGTCGCGGCAATACGGCCGCTATCGTTGGCGGCGCGGTGGTCGGTGGCGTGGTCGGCAATCAGGTTGGTGCGGCAAACAGCCAGCCGGGCGGCACCTCGGTGGCATTTCAGATTGTGATTCGCCTGGACAATGGCCAGTACGCAACGGTAACCCAGATGCCAAATCCTGGGGTGCGGCCTGGCGACTACGTCTATATCAACAACAATCTGGTTTATCCGCGCTGATTCGAATCAGCCGTTTAGACGTCCAAATAAAAGGCCCTCGAAAGAGGGCCTTTTTTATGCGCTTTGCTTGAGTCCGTCAGTTGATCGCGTAGAACTTGTGATCGCCAATGGTGATGGCGTTGCGATTTCGCGACCACGCGGGCGATACCGATACGGTGGCGAAGTGATCGGCGCGCGGCACAAAAAAGCGACGTTCGTCAGCGGGGCGCCCCCAGTTGATGATCGATTGACCTGCAATGTCCCACGCTTTCTGGAAAGCCTGGAGATTGTCGACATCTTGGGATTGCGGTGTCGTCGTAAGTGCAAATTGATGCGGTGATTTCACCACATCGCACACCGTGCCACCCCATTGACCGCGTTCGCGTCGACGCATGGCAACTTCTGCCACGGCCATCTGACCGATCGTCGACTGGCTACGTGCTTCCAGATAGACGGTGGTCGCCAGACAAGTCTGGTCTGCGAGCGGTTGGGGCAGTACGGACATCAGCCACAACAGCATGGAAAGTTTCATACCTGCCTCCAACTTGCAGTCACGCTTGAGGCAAAAACATGCTTGCCAAAGCGCAGTTGCGGTGGACGGGCGGGCAGACCGTGCCACCTGGATTAATCGCATGCACCGAAACTTGTGATGCATACGGTTAGCTACGACAACGTAGCGAAATCGACCGACATGTCCGATGTCGGTCGGCATTGATTTGGCTTTGACGCTGCGGGCTATGAGCCCTTACTTGCAGCGTGTTCGCGCATACGGCGAATTGTCCACCGGCAAAAATTTCTGCCGGGTCGCGCCGATCCGGACCCCTCCGGTTCGTCGCGTATAACAGCACCCTGCGGGCTTGGATGGGTGCCGGAAAAAGTTTGGCGAAATCTAGTGGGGGATTTTTGTCTTTGCAAGTGCCCGCACTGTTTGGTTCACATTTCAATCACGCCGTGGCAATGCGATAAATATCGTAACTATCAGTCTTGCCAAGCATTTAGCAGTGTTATCGCAACACCGTTATCGCTTGTGCTTTCTGAATGAGATGCGATGTTTTGCGCAACGTCATCTGCTATGACAGCAAGTGATTCGATGCGTTCACTGTGCGATACAACAGTTAGCAATCGCACAAATTCGCGATCTTCGCGTTGCAATAGCGTGCCATCAGTCATGTGTTTTGAAAGTTCGATGCGATGCAAGTGTCGCTTGTTGCCGCCGCGATAATGCAAGCGCGCAACAATTTCCTGTCCTGGATAACAGCCTTTATCGAGTGCAATCGCGCCAAGTCGATGCAGCGATAAAGAAGGTGGCGTCAACTCGTTCAATGCATTGTTTGGAAGCCATGGCCAACCTTCGTGCAATTGTGCGATTTGCCATGTGTCGTCATCGGCAACGTCGTTTCCAATGTGCATGGAATGCGATCCACACCCGAAACGAAAAACATTGTTTTCTGCATCGACGACATGCATCGGAAGCGCAGCGCCGTGTTCGATTTTCATTTCCTCTTTCGCTGTCAGCGTAACGCGCGAACGAAATACGAAACGTCGCAATGCATCGGCAAATTCGTGGGCGTCGCCACCACGTAAAACGAGCAGTAACGTCTCGTCGCTCAATCGCGCGAGATGAAAGAGTGCGCGCACGCGTCCCTGTGCATCCAGCCAACTGCTGAATTGCCATTGGCCATTCGACAGGCTGGTCACCGGACTGGTGAACTGGTTGTGCGCGAAGGCCAGGGCGTCCGGGCCTTCGATCGAAACAACGTGGGCGAGGTTGGATGTAGGCATGCGTATGGGCAGATGGGGTCGGTTTGCCGATGGTGCAAGGCCGCACGCCAGGGCATGCAACGCTTGGCACCGCGCGTCAACTGGTTGTGCCGCTATGCCGCAAGTATTACGCTTTTAGCGATACCAACCATGCCCGACACTTCCTCCAAACCCGTAACCGGTTCTGATCCCGCCAAGACGGAGCGTGCTGTCACGCCTGTTTCGCCATCGCAGGAAAAGGAAAAGGACGGGCGACCGGCACCGGATCCCACGCGCTACGGCGATTGGGAGAAGAACGGACGCTGCATCGACTTCTGATCCACTGCGCGATCCGCGTTGTGGACGCGGCGACAGCAGGGGAACAGGTGGCGGTGTGGGCATAGCGATTCCACCCCAGGATAGCCGCCATGGCACAGACGCAACGACCGCTTTCTCCGCACCTACAGATATATAAGTGGCAAGTGCAGATGGTGACTTCCATCTTGCATCGTGCCACCGGCATTGCCCTGGCGGTGGGCACGCTGATGGTTCTGTGGGGCTTGCTCTCGCTGGCCGCTGGCGAAGATGCCTTCAATCAGTTCAAGGTATGCACGGGCAGTCCGCTCGGCATGATCCTGATGATCGGCTGGACCTGGTCGCTCTTCTATCACCTGTGCAACGGCATCCGTCATTTGGTCCAGGATGCCGGCGCCGGTTACGCCATCGCTCAATTTGTGCGCTCCAGCTGGCTCTCCATCATCGTCAGCATTGTGCTGACGCTGCTTGTCTGGGCCTATGTGCTGACAGCCGGAGGTGCCGCGTGAGCACGAATGCGAAAGATTTGCCCAAGGATTTGCAGAACCCGCTCAAGCGTGCGCGAGGGCTCGGTTCGGCCCAGTTCGGTGTGAGCCACTGGTGGACGCAGCGCGTCACGGCTGTCGGTCTCATCCTTCTTGGATTGTGGTTCGTCATCCTGGTGTTGGGTCTGTTGCACGCCGACTACGCGACAGCGCGCGCCACCGTCGCCAAGCCGTGGAATGCCGTTCTGCTGGTAGCTTTTATCGTCACCGCGTTCTGGCATGCCGTGCTCGGTCTGCAAGTGGTGATCGAAGATTACGTGCACACCCGCTGGAAGGAGATCTTCCTGATGGTGGCAATTAAGTTCCTCGCGGTGCTGAGCGTGCTGGCTGGCGCGCTGGCTGTACTGCGCATCGCATTGGGAGCCTGAGGCCTATGGAAGCCTATAAAATTCAACAACACAAATACGACGTCATCGTGGTCGGCGCCGGTGGTGCCGGTCTGCGTGCCACGTTCGGTCTGGCCGAGAAGGGCCTGAAGGCCGCCTGTATTACCAAGGTGTTCCCGACGCGCTCGCACACCGTGGCCGCACAGGGCGGTGTCGCCGCAGCGCTCGGCAACATGGGCGAAGACGACTGGCGCTTTCATTTCTACGACACGATCAAGGGTTCGGACTGGTTGGGTGACCAGGACGCCATCGAATACATGTGTCGCGAAGCCATTCCGGCCATTTACGAACTGGAACACTACGGTGTGCCGTTTTCACGCACCGACGACGGCCGCATCTATCAGCGTCCGTTCGGTGGCATGACCACGCATTACGGCAAGGGTACGGCGCAACGTACCTGCGCGGCGGCAGACCGCACGGGTCACGCGATTTTGCATACGCTCTATCAGCAAGCGCTGGCGCATGACGCCACGTTCTTTGTCGAATACTTCGTCATCGATCTGATCTTCGATGAGGAGGGTGTTTGCCGCGGCGTACTCGCGCTCGACATGAATGAGGGTACGCTGCACTTCTTCCGTGGTCAGGCCGTGGTGCTGGCCACGGGTGGCTATGGCCGTGCTTACTTCAGCGCAACCTCTGCCCATACCTGCACGGGTGACGGTGGGGGCATGGTGCTGCGCTCCGGTCTTGCCCTGCAGGACATGGAATTCGTGCAGTTCCATCCCACGGGTATTTACGGCGCTGGCGTGCTCATTACCGAAGGCGTGCGTGGCGAAGGTGGTTATCTCACCAACTCCAAGGGCGAGCGCTTCATGGAGCGCTATGCGCCGAGTGCGAAAGACCTCGCTTCGCGTGACGTCGTCAGCCGTGCCATCACGCTCGAAGTGCGCGAAGGCCGTGGCGTGGGCGAGCAGAAGGACCATGTGCATCTGAACCTGATGCACCTTGGTGCCGAAGTGATTCACGAACGCCTGCCGGGCATTGCCGAATCGGCACGCATCTTTGCCGGCGTTGACGTGACGAAGGAACCGATCCCCGTTCTGCCAACCGTTCACTACAATATGGGCGGTATTCCCACCAACTATCACGGCGAAGTGGTGCAAAAGAAGGGTGACGACGTCGACACCGTCGTACCGGGTCTGTTTGCCATCGGCGAAGCCGCCTGCGTTTCGGTGCATGGCGCCAACCGTCTGGGCTCCAACTCGCTGCTCGATCTGGTCGTTTTCGGCCGCGCCGTGGCACATCGCTGCGCGGAGATCATCAAGCCGGGCTCGTCGCAAAAAGATCTTCCCGCCAGCGTGCTCGACAAGGCGCTCTCGCGCTTCGATGCGCTGCGTAACGCCAATGGCAGTACGCCGACGGCGCAGATTCGCATGGACATGCAGCGCACCATGCAGAAGGATGCTGCGGTGTTCCGTACCGGCGAAACCCTGCAGGAAGGCAGCAAAAAGATCGGCGAAGTCTACGATTCGTTCAAGGATGTGAAGGTCAGCGACCGTTCCATGGTATGGAACTCCGATCTGATCGAAACGCTGGAGCTGTCGAACTTGCTTCCGCAGGCGGTGGCGACCATGCAGTCCGCCGAACAGCGCCATGAGAGTCGTGGTGCGCACGCACGCGAAGATTTCCCGGACCGCGACGATCACGAGTGGATGAAGCATACCCTCGTCAAGGTCGACGATAACGGCAAAAGCAGCTTCGATTTCCGCCCGGTGCACATGTACACCTTGACCAAAGATGTCGAGGTTGTGCCGCCGAAGAAGCGCGTCTACTAAGCATTACCGACTGGAGAGGCAATCGTGGCCGAGTTCACGCTACCCAAGAATTCGAAGATCCAGCCGGGCAAGCACTTTCCGGCGAAAGACGCGAAGAAACCGCGTACGTTCCGCATCTATCGCTGGTCGCCGGATGATGGCCAGAACCCGCGTATCGACACGTACGAAGTCGATCTGGCCGCTTGCGGCCCGATGGTTCTGGACGCTTTGCTGAAGATCAAGAACGAAATCGATCCGACGCTGACACTGCGTCGTTCGTGCCGCGAAGGTATCTGCGGCTCGTGCGCAATGAACATCGATGGCACCAATACGCTCGCTTGTACCAGGGCCATTGAAGAATGCGCCGCGGGCGATGTGAAGATCTATCCGCTGCCGCATATGCCGGTGGTGAAGGATCTTGTGCCGGACCTTACGCACTTTTACGCACAATTCGCATCGATCAAGCCATGGCTGCGCACGCAAAGCGCTGCGCCGGATCGTGAGCGTTTGCAGTCGCCGCACGATCGCAAGAAGCTCGATGGTTTGTACGAGTGCATTCTTTGCGCGTGCTGCTCGACCAGCTGCCCAAGCTACTGGTGGAACGGGGATCGTTACCTCGGCCCGGCCATTCTGTTGCAGGCATATCGCTGGATCGTCGATTCTCGCGATGAGGACACCGGGACACGTCTGGACGATCTGGAAGATCCGTTCAAGCTGTATCGCTGCCACACCATCATGAACTGCGCTCGCACGTGTCCGAAGGGTTTGAATCCGGCCAAGGCGATTGCGGAGATCAAGAAGTTGATCGTGGAGCGCCGCTCGGCGTAACTGCTTTTCCCTTCTCCCTCCGGGAGAAGGTGCCCGAAGGGCGGATGAGGGTGCGCCCTCGACGAGTGGATTGTCAGTCGTCTCAAGATTCGTACCCTCACCCCAACCCCTCTCCCAACGGGAGAGGGGCTTTTACTGAGGCGTTTCTTATGGATGCCGATCGCATCAAACGTCTTCGCTGGCGCACGCGTCGCGGTACACGCGAACTCGATTCGTTGTTTGGCGGTTGGCTTGAAACCTCTTTTCCTGTTGCCAACGAGGCACAACGCCAGGCGTTCGAAGAATTACTCGACGCGCAGGACCCCGATCTGTGGGATTGGGTAATGGGACACGCCCAGGCACCCCGAGCCGACTGGCAAACCATCATCGATGACATCCGCGCCCGCCATCGGCTTTGAATACCGGCCCTCGCGCTGGCCCGCCCGTTTGTTCCTTACTGGCAGTGCGATAGCCGTTCTGGCGGTGGCTTTAGCTGGCATGCCGTCATGGGCGAAAGTCGTCGTGGCTCTGGCTGTCGCGATCGCTTGCACGCGCGCCTTACGTCGACTGCACACTCCCGTGAGTGCCGCCGGTTGGGCCCATTCCAGCGGCTGGACCTTGCGCGGTGTGGATGCCACAGATGAACCGGCGTCGCTGCGCTCCTTCAAGGTAATGGGCACGCTGGTTCTGCTGCGGCTTAGCAGCCCCCGCTATGGCAGACTTACCCTTTGGCTGATGCCCGACAACAGCGATGCGGATATCCGCCGTCGCCTGCGCATGCGTCTTGCGGTCATGAAGGCGGCCGCGGGGGAAGGCGTGGCGTAACCGCTCGGTTGCCGGGTTACCGCGCTTCGGGCACTCTGCGCGCTCGGCGTGGTCTCAGGGATTCCACGATGATTGCTGATCATCGGGCATCCGGGCGGCCCGTCACCCGAATTCCACAAGCGAATCCTCCATGTTCCGACCGCTCGAGCTTTTCGTAGGCCTGCGTTACACCCGCGCCAAACGGCGCAACCAGTTCATCTCCTTCATTTCGTCCGTATCGATTATCTGCATCACGATCAGCGTGATGGCGTTGATCACGGTGATGTCGGTGATGAATGGCTTCGACTACCAGCTGCGCTCGCGCATTCTTGGTGCGATCTCGGACGCCACGGTGTCCAGCGTCGGCGGCGAAAGCCTGCAGAACTGGCAGTTTGCCATGAAGGCAGTTGACGGCAACCCTCATGTGAAGGGGGCTGCGCCGTACGTGGAGATTCAAACGTTCATGCAGGCGCAGCGATCCACGGGCGCCATCGTGCGCGGTATCGATCCGTCGCAAGAGCCGAAAGTTTCCAACATCAACCAGCACATGGTGGACGGATCGTTCGATTCGCTGAACTCCGACGGCTGGAACATCATTCTCGGTAAGGATCTGGCGCTGCAATTAGGTGTTGGCCTTGGCGATCGCGTTATCCTCGTCGTGCCGCAAGTCACCTCCAACCCGCTCACGGGCGCTACACCTCGAATCCGCGCGTTTACCGTTAGCGGCATCTTCGAAATGGGCATGGAGGAGTTCGACTCTGGCCTGGGTCTTATCAGCATCGGCAATGCCGAAAAGCTGAAAAGCATCATGGGTCCTACGGGTATTCGCCTGAGCTTGGACAATCTCGACAATGCACGCTCGATTGCCCTGGAACTGGCCAATTCGCTTGGACAAACCTACGAAGTGACAACATGGATGGACAGTCACGCCAACTTCTTCAAGGCCATCGCCATGGAG
>NZ_DATHMR010000106.1:0-8366 GCF_035486915.1 Dyella sp.
TTCTGTTTGGTGTCTGGGTCGAAGAAGTGCGACGCGAAGGTCGGGATGGTCAATGCACCAGGAGGGAGGATGGGATGAGGGAATAAAGGGTTGGTGTACGGCAACAGGTAGTCGGCGTCATGCAACCCTTGGAAGACGCCCATTCTGAAGTCCTGGTTGTTCCAGAGCCCCTTCACCCGGGCCACTCCCGGCTTGTCATCGGGCAGCCGCATCACGGCGGCGAACGCATCCTCGACTAACTGTTTGTGCTCTTTATCGTCCCAGAACATGCCCAGCGCGACTCTGTGACCGACGAGGTCGCCGGCTTGCGCCAGCTCCACCAGCGCAGAAACCGCGCGCTCTGGAGCGTGAGGCCCTTCCGGGGGATTCCACTCCACCATAGGTAGATGGAACACGGAGCCGGGTTCGGCAGGCCCGCCAAGCCCGGGCACACCGTTATCTGTTAATAGAGGCCTCGTACTGCCACACGTTCGAAACCGATAGCCACCCATGATTGCTTCGGCCACGAACAGACTACCCTGCGTAGGGCTAGAGACTGCTCGCAATACCCCATCGTCAGGCGATTCCTCCAGCCAGTGTTCTCCAATCTTGACGAAGGCGATGTCCACGCGCACCTCTTCATCTCGTCGTTTCTCAGCGAGTGCATTCGTTTCGATCATAGCGCTCTCCCATTTATACGTTTAGATGGCCATCCACTTTGGACATGAACCGCCGCCGACCTTTCGCTGGCGACACAGTTCTGAGCGATTCGGGTGGTTAAAGAACGTTGCTTATCAAGGGGAACGCGAGCCGGACCGGATATCCGCTGCGGTTCTTTCGTTCACGTCCGCGGCCCCCTGGTGGCAAGAATTGAACGATTGGAAATTTCGATTACCCATACTTTTGGTAGTGCTCATTAAGTCGAGCACTTACCGCGCATAGCAAAATGGAAAACGCGCAAAAACCATACCCCCGATTTCGGGTGTAGCTGATTCACGCCGCTTTCACGCGGCATACCCGCGCAGTTGGTCACTCTGTGGCTCCACGCGCGCTATTTCAGCGAGGAGTGCCATCATCTGTAATGACTACTATTGCTGTGTTCTTCCCGCGTGTCCTTCGAGCTCGCGATCAAGAGTTCGCACCTGACTACCAGCTCCGGCCGGAGTCGTTATGCCCTACCCACGATAACCCGCTCATAATCGCGATATGAGATAGGTGGTTGCAAACGAGAACCTTGCAGCGTCAAAGATGTTAGTGCCGGTTCGGCAACGTCCTTGTTGTCGTCCACCAATAAAACACGATGCGCGCGTGATGACCTCTTCAGAGCAGCAGGCGCATTGATCGGAGCCTCCGCTTCGGAGTGGGCTTCGACACGAGGTAAGAGGATGTGGACCGAGGTTCCAACACCTACCACGCTCTCGACATACGGTGTGTCGCCCGATTGCAGAGCGATGCCGTGTTCGAGACATCATCGCTCCCGCACATAGGCAATGGGTGCCGGGATCGAAAGCGTCACTACCGTGCCCTGCCCCCCAATTGATTTAATGATCAGACCCGCACCGATGGCCGCAGCACGCTCCTGCATCCCCACCAATCCCCACCTGTAGCGTCCACTTCCGTAAATCGAATGACTTCATTAACTGGACGTGCGCGAACTTTGATGGCCTGGAGTTGGCCGCCGTAGAACGTCGTCGAGGAGTACCCGATTAGCTCCGCATACGAGCGGAAGTGCTTTCGTAACACAACCTCGTATGAGGCCGTGAGGCGCGCAAAATCCAGGACGGATTTCTTAACATCAAACATTGATAGACGTTGGAGAACGTCCGCGCGCTCACTGATGTTCTGGCGAACGTAATTGACTAAGTCAGAACGATACTTCTCGTTTTGCTCGATGCTCGCGTTTGACGACTTGACGTTGCTGAACTGCTTGTCGTCGCCGAGCACGACGATTTTCTTAGCACGTAGCAGCGCGGGGAGTGCCTGAGCGACAGATACCTGCGAGGCTTCGTCGATAATCAATACGTCAATGAGGTTGACAGCCAGCGGCATAAACTCACCGAATTCGCGAATGCCAGCGATCTGCACAGGAAACGAGGAGCGAAGAAGATCGAACTTCTCTTCAGGGAATTTCTGTCGATGCGCGATCACACCCGCGATTGCCTTGGCGTCGGACTTATTGTTTTCGACAAAGTTAAGTAGGCGCTCATCGACTGACGAATTCATCAACGACGTGTTAAGGCGCTCAAGATGAGTCTTGGCGCCCACGTAATCGAACGGCAAGGTTATTGGTTGAACTTGGTCGTTGTAGGTTGGGCCGACGCGATCTGGGTGGCTGTCGTGGTGTTACCTGGCTACGTTGATATGTTTCGCGGTCTTCTTCCACCCGCCATTTACATGGCGGGTGCTTTATTGACGACCTACGCGCAACGCCAACGATCAACGCGTATCTGATTCGCCGGCATGCTGTACGGATGCACTCAATATGTCGCCGCCGTTTGGTAGTTGAACGAGCACAGCGGTATTGAGCCCTGAAAGAGAGGCAGGCGGCAGCGAGAAGGCCACGTCGTCGCCCTGCCATTCTCCCAAGTGAACCAATTCGCGCACCACGTTGCGCTGGTCGAGTGTGCGGCCGCCGTTTTCGCCACCGCCAATGGGAACGTGAAGGGTTCGTGGGTCATAGCGCACTAACCATACATCGCTAGCCCCTGCATGCTGGACAGATGCCTTGACTTCCACACGATTTGCCAATGGCCAGTCGATGGACGGCCCGTCGCTTTGCGCTTCACGAATCACGGCATTCAATTCCGAGCGATCGTTGCCCACGAGGTCAGTGTGACCGTTCACGTAAACCTGTGGCGTCCAAACCGTATCACGATGATGGTAATGAGCGTAGCGCCATTGTCGATCCGTATAGGCATCCGTGGCGAAAGTATCTTTCCACCCCAAACCATCCCAATACGTGACGCCAAACGATAAAGCTAGCACCTGGGCGTCATCTGCGAGTGCATTGAGGTTCTCTTCGGCAGGCGGACACGAGGAACAACCTTGGCTCTGGAAAAGTTCGACCACGACTAAATGTTGTTGCACCGTTCCGGATTGATCCTTGGCATGCACAGGAGATTGCAGGGATAGCGCGACAAGCATGGGTAGCATCGTGCGCAGATAAAACAGTTTGTTTGCCATAGAACACCGCAGATTTGGGACACGGAAGCACGCGCGGCTACGGCCGCCCTTGCAGTCATTTCGCAGAGTTCCACAAAGAAGTTACAGCACCTACCAGGCGACAAACTTCGGCTGGTGTTCGTGCTGGTGCTGGTCGTGCTGGCCGCGCAGATGTTTATGACGTCCTTCGGCTTCCATCTGACGGTGCACACGGTATGAGCAACGACATCACCAGCGAACGCGTGCTGGAGCGTATATTGGCGGATCTGCTGTCCACCGGCGCTTGGCTGGGATCGGCCGCTATCGCAACCGGTTTGATCCTGCGCTGCATGGGTTGGGGACAAGTCATGTCACCTTTGACCTGCATGCACACCATCAGCGTGGGCATTGCGCTTTTTATTTTTCTTCCAATATTGCGCGTCCTGCTGATGGCCGTCGCGTTTGTTCGAATGCGCGATGTAATGCTCAGCGTCCTGGCGATTGTCGTCCTCGCCGTGATCGGAGCAGCCGCTTTCATGGGCATGCGCATCGGCTAAGCATCGATACAGCCTTCACTCGTTTTCGTCTTGGAGTGGAGTTTTCTTCGATGGGTCGGCAACCCGAACATTCGCACGATGCACTCGACGGTCAACAACGCGGAGCCTAACTCTCCAATCAAGCACACACCGAAATCGAAACCTGGCGTCGGGAATATGACAGGCGTCGGTGGCAGACATGGCGCTGAAGCGTCTCCCCTCAGATGTTTAAACTGATACTGGTAGCCACTGCGTTCATCTCCATGATGGCTCCATCCCGCGATTAGCGGGGTGCTATGTCCCGAAGCTCCATCGTGAGCTTACGACCGTCGGCCAAGGTGATTGCAAGCGACGTGCCTTCGGGGCGAAGTGACATGAGGTCCCATAGTTCGCCGATGCTCAATGCGGATGCCTGTTTGCCATTGATCGACAAAATTTCATCGCCCTTCTTGAGCCCCGCTTGTTCTGCCGGGCTGCCGGGTATCACCGCACTGACTCGATAGCGATCAGGCCGGGCTTCGTCTTTCTCGGCACGGAAGCCAGCCATCGCGTAATGCCATACGGGTGCCTTTTCACGCGGCATCAGCACCATCTCCTGGCGCCGATAGTCGAAATGAACATCGAAGCGCGCCAACACGTCTTGTCCTATGTTGCCGGCTTCGCTTGGGTTGCCCGTGGCACCGGCATCGGCGCGCGTGAGCAACGCCAGCACGTTGTTCATTGCACTACTTCCTAGCTGCAACGAATGCACGTGCGAGAGATGAGCGGTGTATAGCCCGCCGACGCCACCCGTAAGGTACGGGAGACCGTTCTCATAGTGAGAAAGCAGGTCTTCATGCTCCGCCCACTGCGGAAATACCAATGTATAACCAGAATTACCCGAATCGATACCGAACGTACCTGGCTTGCCATCCAGCGCAGCGGTAACCAGCGGTATATCCGCGGTGAAATGTATCGGCAAAACGTCGCCCTTCCCCGCGGCGGGTTCACGATCGCGATTAAACGGCTGCAATATCAACTGCTCGTGATCGTAGTCGAGTGTCACGGCGAATCGCTGGAAAATCTCCAAGCCGAGAATTCCCGCGATAGGTTCGCGCCCGGTGCCGCGCTCATAGGCACTGTAAGGAAACGGCATGACCACGAAAGGTTGGTTGCTGATATCGGCATCACCGAGCGTAAGGTGATCAATTCTGGCGTACGCCGTAGTCATCGAGCCCGGACCAGAGCCAGCACTCAGACCACTCCCCTTGGTCTGGATGCCAAGCCGTTTCGCCGCATCCGCGGTTAGCATCGCTTGCCCTCCGGTATCGAGAATAAAAGGCATAGGCCCTTTCCCATCGATGCTGGCCTCAACCAGCAAGGCACCTCCTTCCAGGTGCATGGGCACTGTCGCCGTCAGGCTGCCATGCGCCATGGCGACGTCGCGCACGACATTGGATGGTCGCTTGAGAAGATCGATAGATGCTTTGGGCAAGATGCGAATGCTGTTGGCGATGTCGGTCGTGGCGCCATGCGGGCCACCACCTACCAATGCCGAAGACGTCGTGACGCGAAAAGGCAACTGCAATCCGTCCACGGCGCGATAGTCGCTATATCGCTGTGTCCAAAGCAGGAACGATTCCTTCCATTCCACGCGATCAAGCCGATGCGTAACCGGGTCAATCCACAAGGTCAGTGTACGGCCGCCTTTCGGGGTTGCTTCCAGGCGAACATAGCGACGTCCATCCTGTTGTCCATCAGCGAGTAGCTGCCACGTTGCATGCGTCTGAGGTATGAGAAAGCCAAAACGCCGCAACCAGCTCGCGCTGATCGCTACAGCTTTTGCTTCATCGGAATCATTGGGAACGACCATCCCGGAAATGCCTTGATGCCAACGGCCTTGCGCATCGATACCGTTGGCGACGGAAAACATTTCGTTGTCCCAGCGGCTGATGAAGTAGCCACCGTGCAGATCCTCAAGCGAATGCCAGGCACCGTCCAGACCATCGCTGATCTCACGGCCATCGCTTTGCAGGGCGCCCACGTTGTTCCAACGATCGCCGCCGTAGGCCTGGCGCATCTCGCACAGCAAGATCTGTGTGGCCGTGCGATCAGGCGAGTCGCTCGTCGCCGTCGTGGCAATTGCCTGGGATGAAGCGACAAGCGCCAACGAAGTGGCCAGCCAAAAACGAACCATTGAATTATCCACGCACGACGCCTCGTTTACACCTTGCTCCGATGCCTCGCGTGCGGTGGCTAATAATCAATCGAACCCGCAACAACCGGCTTTATGTCCACGACAGGCGTGCCGTCGATGGCCTCGATGGGGCCAATGTGCAAGCTGCATGCATGGACCGCCAGAATACTACAGCGATGCAACCCTAAAGGATTGGGTCGATCAGGTGATCGAGTGCAAAACACACCTTTCAGCGGTTGACTCCGATCACCTCGTGGATGCACGGTCAGAACATCCCTGCGTGCAACGTGAAGCCAGGTAATGACGACAATCTCGTCGCCCACCTTCATCTGATCCATACCAGCGACGTAATTCGGCGATAACACGAGATGCGCGTTCGGCGCCCCTTCGGTGTAAAAGCGTGGCGCATCATGCACGTTTTCGATGGTGGATTGAATCACTCCGATGAGTTCGAGTGCATAGGTATTCACGGCAAGAAAATTCCAGGAGAGGCGGTGATGAAGCGAGACACGAGATCACTACGCCGAATGTATCGGGGCTCAGGAAAGAGAATGGGACGAGCGTTACCCAAAGAGCATCCGCCGAAAGAGTCCGTCCTTCTTGATGAACTGGTGATAGCACGCTGCAACCACGTGCAAGACGATCAGGCCAACAAGCGCGATGGCCAAGGCGCGGTGTACAGTCCACGTAGGAAGGGTTGCAAAACTTAGCGGTAGCGGTTGCCCGCTTCTAGCGAAAACGATGGCGGGCAATCGAGCAAGGATGCCCGTGGCGTAGCCGGTGCCTACGATCAGCAAAATCAACACATAAAAGCCATAGTGGGCAATAGGCGCGATGCGGTCGAAGAGCCTGTTTCCGGTGGACAGTTGGGGTGGCCGCGCGGTGCACATCCGAACGATGAAACGGATAAACATCAAAACAAGAATCAGCATGCCGGCCGCCATGTGTACTTCCAGTATATCGATCTTGTGTGGATCATCGTTGGGCATAATGGCCAACGCAAAAAAGCCGATAGCAAGCATGGCAATGATCAACAGTGCGACGAGCCAGTGCAGAACTGCCAGCAACGGGTGATAACGGGACACTTGCCTCATCGTTCATTCCTCAACATAAAACAGGGAGATCATGGCGCTGTAATGGGTCTGTCGTCTGCGATTCCGGTTGAGCTAATCGCGATCATTCACCGCAAACATCCCCCGACGCCGTGTTGGACATCTTGTGAAATTCAATCAACAGTCCGAGGTCCGTTTGCGTCGGTGCCAGAAATGCATCGCCCAGCACGCCGCGATAGCTTGCAAGCGTGGTCTCGTAGCCACGCTCTGCCCATCGCTTCGCGCGGCCAAGGTCGGCGACGCCGATACTCAATCCGAGAATTTGCGGACCGCCTCGACGCAAGGCTTCCGCAGCGGTGCCAGTGCCGTCCGGTTCAAGTACGAAAATGCCTTTGGCGCCGACGGACACGCAATAACCACGTGCGGATATCTGCGGAATACGGATGGCCTTTGCCTGCGCATAGCCCAGTCGCGCAAGCTGTTCACGGTCTACGTCAGCACTGGTCGATAGCAGCCATACCGCCGACAGTTCATGGGCGCTGTTGGGGTGTTCGCGTGCGACCAGATCGTCGGCGGAGCTGAAAGGTCTTGCATTGCCTGGCGCGTAGTCGATAAAGAAGAGATTGCTCGTCAATGGCTGACGTTCGAATGCGAAGAGGCGCCAACGTGGAGGGCGCGAGGGACCGCCACCATCCGGATCCGTGCGGGACGCGGAAAAAATAGGAGTCGGCGTAAAGCCATCGCGCTGCAATAACGACCGCGCTTGATCTAGTGCGGAGGAGCGCAGCCCAAATGTTCGGGCTCCAGGGCCGCCATGCAACACGCTCTGGTCCGCAAGCATGCCCGGATCCATATTCGCGTTTGACCGAGTGATGCCTTCCAGTTCGACATAACTCCGGTCGGAAAATCGCACGTACCGATTGGCCACGCCATTGGGGTCACGCCCTGGCCTGACCTGGAATCCGAGCTTGACCGCCATGATCGCAGTGACTTGATCGATGCTGTGTCCCCAAAGCAAGACATGATCGAGTTCGCTTTGCGTAGCAGGCGTCAACGTTGCTGCGACCACGGGCTGATTGAAGCCAAAGACCAGGATGAATGCGAGCAATAAGCGCAGGGTCGTTGCAACAGTAGCGCTCGGTGAAAATCGACGATAAAAACGGATGCCCGATATCATAGGCGTCAGGCGATGCGCCACAATCGCATTGCTTCTGCCGCAATAACATCCGGAAACTCCTCGGGAAAGAACAGCTTCGCGCCAGGTAAGAGGCGGATTCCTTCGGAGCGGGGAAACAGATGGTCGAGATAAACGGCATCGGCTTGGGAGAAAATGTCGTCCGCAGTGCCCCATACGATGCGCACCGGTACACGGCTACGCTTCAGCGACGCCTCGATACCCGCCAGCGGATTGGGCGCCAACGCTATGTGAAACGCTTCGTACTGTGCCCTGCGCAATGGGGAGCTGACGAGTGGCGCAAAGTA
>NZ_DATHMR010000107.1:0-3323 GCF_035486915.1 Dyella sp.
CCGGCCGCCGGGCTCAAAATGGGTACCGTAGCGCACCAGTCCACCTTTATTCAGATGGCAGGTCAGCACGTAGCTGATCAACACGCCAGGATCCGTGTCCTGCCATACATCCACGTCGATAGCTCGGACCCGTGGCTCATAGGCAAGCAAGGTCTTTTCCATCTGTGTTTTCAAAAGATGCGCGGAAGCCGGCAACGCCCGATAGATCTGACTCAGATCGGGCAAACCGTAATCTGGTAGATGCTTCAGCGAACCGGCACGTGTATTGAGAATGCGCTTGATGTTTTCCATGACGCTGAGGATTTCCTGCGTCGCCTCGTCGTGCCTATCGACAGGTTCATCGCCGATGTATCCAGTCAGCAACTCGTACAAAGACGGTCCGGTCGGCATCGGCTTCATCTCCTTCAAGCCTCGGATGGCGTTGCCGCCTTGATGGTATCTACGTTGGCGCGATGGACCACAAAGTCGATGGCAAGATTGCCTTCCTCAGAAAGACTCAACCGCGTTTCATCAGGCATGTCGCCAGTTTGCATACGAGTAAGTACCTCGCGCGCCACAACGGGCAATATCTGCTCATTAAGCATGCTATCGACATTGCGTGCCCCCGATTCACGTATCAAGCATGCCTCCGCCAGAGTAGACAGCAGGGCATCGTCGCAGGTGAGAGAGATACCATGCTGCCGTATGCGGAGATGAACCTCTATACAAAGCTTTGCGTCGTGAGCCTGCCTACCGGTAAACGCATCACCTGGCCACGCAGTGTCGCGGAGCGGTCGCCACTATGAGTGGCAGTGATACGCCCCACGTCGCCGCCTTGGTGCAGGCACTGATGGCGCGCGCGCCGCGCATGGAATTTTTCCAGCTATGCCGCTTGCTGGAGTTGCATACACCACAGCGACCGGGATTTGGCACGCTGGATACGCCTGAACATGACGCCGTGCGCTTCCGGCCCTGGCCAAAGATGGGTTTCCCAGGATCCGAAGTGGCGGCGATCGAGCTGGACGAGGAAATGCCGCATCGCCCACCGGACGTGCGCACCACGTTTATGGGCCTCTACGGCGTCGACGCGGCCATGCCGTCGCATTTGATCGACGACATCGTGCTGCGACGGGATGGCCATGAACCGGTGATGGCCTTCCTGGACATCTATCACCACCGCACGACGACGTTGCTTTTTCGCGCTTGGCGCAAATACCGCTATCCAGTCGGCTTCGAGCAGGGTGGCGTTGACGAGCGTTCGCGCGATCTGCTGGCGTTGGTCGGGTTTGGCCTCGGCGATAAACCGGCGCAAGCCGGCTTGCCCGATTCGCGCGCGCTCGCCATGTTGGGTTTGCTCAATCAGCGCACACGTACTGCCGAAGGTATTGCCGGCGTTGTGGCACTGGCGGCACCGGGTGTCGGTGTGGACGTGGAACAATTTCATCCCGTGTGGATCGCCGTCGCCACACCGGCCCGACTGACCCGGTCTGCCAGCGACGAGGGTCCCGATATATCGCGCGGCCTCGGAAACGGCGATGTGCTGGGCCGACGTATCCGTTGCCGTACCAAGGCGGTGCGCATCACCTTGCATCCCACCTCTGCAGCGCAGGTGGATGCCTTGTTGCCGGGGGCGGCGTCGCATCGCGATCTGATGGCCTTTTTGCGTATCTACATCGGCATCAAGGCCGATGCCGTACTGCGTATGCGCGTGTCCTCATCGTTGATGCCAAAGCCCGTATTGGGCGAATCACGTTCCCGTCTTGCCTGGACGATGTTGTTGAAGCCTGCTTCGGAGCAAGTCCTGGATGTGCCGCTGGGACGCTATGAAGCGTTCCAGCACACCGTCAATACTTTTCGACCGGCAGTCGATGCCGGTTCTGTTGTGTGAATGTTGGAGCTCCCCAATGCGCGTCATTGCTTTAACCATCCCCGTTATATCGTCATGCCTTCTGCTATCGGCTTGCGGAGCTTGGCAAACCGTATCGACCACAACGTCGAACGCTTACCACGCGACGTTCTACAAAAAGATCACAGCACTCAATGTCGACCTGAAGGCCCGTGCCATGATCAATCCAGACGATGTCGGGCGTCCCTACTCCGTGGTTGTGCGTGTCTACCAACTGCGTGACACCAAGGCTTTTGCATCGGCGTCGTACGACGACTTATTGACGAATGACAAGACGGTATTAGCACAGGACCTGCAAGACACCCGCGGCATCGTGGTCTATCCGAATGGCGCTGCAAGCATGTCGCAACCGCTGAAGCCGAACACGCAGTACATCGGCATTGCCGCGTTTTACCGCAATGCCAAGTCCAACGGCAACTGGCGACTGATCGTACCGAAGAAAGACCTTTCAGCTGACGATCCTTTGGTACTGGAATTGGAGAATGATTCGATTGTCCAGCCAAAGGATGCGCCGCAAGACAGACCAACACGCGGATAGCAGCCAACTGGTGACGTGCAGTCACTTCATGCTGTATGCGAGTGCTCCTGCACTATCGTTTTGTTTTCGCGCTGCGCGGCCCTCGATCGCGCGTCGCGTAACGCGCGATTCGGTTCGGAATTTTTAAGATCAAGCCACTAGGCCATTCATATGCACATCGCCAACTTGCGCATTCCTTCGCGAAGTTCATGCACGTTGACGTTCGAGTAACCGAGGATCAGGCCGCCGCGAGGCGGTGGCTTCAAGTAGGAAATGGACAGCGGCCGCGCTGAAACGCCGATTTTTGCGGCCGCTATCGAGATATCCACGTCGTCGACACCGGGCGCAAGCAGCGTCGTGAGTTGCATGCCCGCATCGGTGCCGATCGGCTCGAGCCTGTCGCTTGCATGCCTGGCAATCGCTTCCAGAAGCACCGAACGTCGCTCCGAGTAAAGCGCGCGCATGCGCTTGATGTGCCGAGCGAAGTGGCCCTCGCTAATGAAATCGTTCAACACTACCTGATACAACATGGATGAGAACGTATCGAAAGCATCACGCACACGCGCAAACGCAGGGACGATATCTTTCGGAATGACGACATAGCCGATACGTACGGACGGAAACATCACCTTGCTGAAGGTCCCCACGTAAATCACACGATCATCGGTATCCATGCCCTGCAGCGACGCCAGCGGACGCCCACCGAAACGGTATTCACTGTCGTAGTCATCCTCGATGATCCATGCGCCGCTGCACGACGCCCAGCTGAGCAGCTGCAATCGCCGCGCTGCGCTCATCGTGCAACCCAGCGGAAACTGGTGCGATGGCGTGATGTAGACAGCCTGCGCGTGGCTGCACAGGCGAATGCCTTCGGTGACGTTGATTCCCTCCTCATCCACCGGTACCGGAATGAGTTCAGCG
>NZ_DATHMR010000108.1:0-10185 GCF_035486915.1 Dyella sp.
CAATTCCGCACTTACGGTCTTGAGCTGAGCGAGACTGTCCTCGCGCATCAGCGTTCCCGGATAGTCCGATCCGATGGATAACTCATAGTAGCGATCGAGCGGCGAGGACACGCCATCCACATCAACGGCGATGTGCCGAACATTTTGATCGGCTTGCACCGCAGACGCCCCAAAGCAAAGAACAATTGCTGCCACCGATACGCGCAACATAAGGTTCACCCGCCGAGCGCGCATCAGTGAAGGTCCAGCACGACAACGGATTTTGGCGGCAATACGACTGTTACCAACCCATGCTTGAATGTTGCGCAGTCAAACGGTTCTGGCTTGACTCGGTCCGGATGATCGAATGTGTTGATGGTGTTGATCGCCGGCGCGGTCAACTCTCGGCCATGTACAGCCGATCCTTTGACGCCGGGGATCGTCAAGCGAACGGTATCCGCGTGGTGAGGATCGAGATTCACCAGTGCTACATGCACGACACCGGCAGCATCGCGTCCTGCTGTGGCGTGGACACCCGGCACCGAAGCAGTCCCGTAGCGATATGCCGGTGCCTGTATGTCTACCGGTAGATAGGTCGCACCCTGAAAAACCTTGTACATGTCGAACACGTAATACGTCGGCGTCAAAACCATTCTTGATTGATCGGTGAGTATCATCGCCTGTAGCACGTTCACCATTTGTGCGATGTTGGCCATGCGCACGCGGTCAGCATGCGCATGGAAGATATCCAGGGTGATGGCTGCCGAAAGCGCGTCGCGCAGGCTGTTCTGCTGATAGAGCGCTGCCTCGCTCGCGCCGGGTTCCTGATCCATCCAATTGCCCCATTCGTCCACCACCAGCGCCACGCGTTTCTTGGGATCGTATTTATCCATCACCGCACTGTGCTTGGCGATGAGATCGTCCATGCGCAAAGCGCCTTGCAACGCTGACATCCATTCACTCTCACCGAATTGCGTGGCCGAACCTTTGTGCAACCAGTTGCCGGTCGGAATGGTGTAGTTATGCAAACTGATGGCATCGATCTGGCTGCCCGCGATCGACATGACGGTATCTGTCCAGCCGACATCGTCAGCGTTCGCACCGCTGGCGACCCTAACCAAAGGCGCATTACGCGGCGCATGCACGAATGTAGCGTACTGGCGGTAGACATCGGCATAGAACTGCGAACGCATGGAACCACCGCAACCCCACATCTCGTTGCCGATGCCGACGTAATCGAGCTTCCACGGCTTGTCGCGTCCGTTCGCACGCCGCTCTTGCGCCAGGCTCGAACGCCCATCTGCCGTCATGTATTCAATCCATTGGCTCATCTCGCGCGGCGTGCCGGTGCCGACGTTGATGCTGATGTAGGTCTTGGCACCGATCAGCTCGGCGAAATCCATGAACTCCTGCGTACCGAACTGATTGCTGTCTTCGCCGCCCCAGGATGCATTCATGCGCACGGGCCGCTTGTCACGCGGACCAATGCCGTCGCGCCAGTCGTATTGATCGGCAAAGCAGCCACCGGGCCAGCGAATGACCGGCACCTTGATCGCCTTCAACGCGTCGACAACGTCCTTGCGATATCCCCTGATATTAGGAATGGAGGAATTCTCCCCAACCCAGATACCGCCATAGATGCCACGCCCCAGCTGCTCGGCGAACTGACCGTAGATTTCCGGATGGATGACCGGCCCGGGCCGGTCTGCATGCACGATGACCTGGGCTTCCTGGGTGACATCCGCATATCCATGACCCGATACCAGCACCAGCAAGGCGACAAGACAGCCTCTCCACGCACCAACCTTCGCCTTCATCAGCCTCTCCCCAGGGAAACATGGGAAGTCGAGCAAATTTCGGGTAACGATTTCCAGGGGGAGGCTTTTATGATTTTGATCAGTGCCGCTGTGTTTTTATGCCAAGCCTCGACCGCCATGGCAATAGCTGCCCGTTGGGCCCATGTTTCGGCTTTCCAATGGAAGCGGACATTACATCGAAGACCGGCCTCCAACGCCACGGTGTGGTCGCGCCTTATGGGTCCCACACAGGTTTCGTCACGGGCAAAGACGACCGCTGACTGATCAATGTTAGGAGGTCGTCGAAATCGACCAAATTGCTCCCAAAGCTCAGGCTCTGACCATCCGAAAACTTGATCGTGGCGACCCTTCCCGCCTTAGTCCTTCGCACTTCGATAGACGTGGCTTTGCAAAGCGCGTAGTGCCGCCGTGTAAAGGCGCCGACTTCAAGGGTCGATCCGTCGACGTAGATGCCATATTTCCACGCTAGAGCACCGATGGCAGCAACGATCAAGGGCACGGCCGCCATGAGCAAATACCCCAATGGCAGCACTTGCCGTTCACTAGGCAAGAAAGGCATCGCAGAAAAAATCAGCGCAACAACGAAGATCAGCGACGAGAGTCGCCGCGAGAAACGATAGATTTTCACGTCGCTTTCCATTGCCGCCCCAGATGTCCAGGCTTTCAGATAGCTTATCGAGGAATATCCGCGTTTGGTTGTGAGCTCAATGGGTCAATGCAACACCCGGTACAGAGTTATAAACAAGCGCGCCACTACGCCATCCCCCCGCTTTGATGAGTTACGTGAATCGTCAATCTCCCAGACACCTTAAATGTAGGGATAAATGCGCGAGAGGTGCGGCGCGATAGCTTAAAGCGGTCTTCAAGGAATTGTGGGCGCCTCTCAACGCCCCCAACCCGTTTGGCCAATGTGTTGCATTCACCGGTTGAAACGGCAGTCGAAGGCGGCCACTCAACGTCTGAGTTAAGCGACGCGCGGAACGCTCATCCGCTTAAGCGGATAGTTAGCCCGGCAGGTCACCGGCAATCTTTTCTCCATTTACGCAGATGCGGGCTTTTACGGTAACGACGGCTTCAACAAAAACCTCAACGAGAGGGCTATCGGGCATCCCAGGCTCGAAACGCGCACTCAATGAAGGAACGCCAGGATTGGCCACGAGCTTGTTGTTCTTGTCGCGACACTCCCCATCGATATACAACCTTGCTCCACCGAGCCAAGCATTTGTAACGCGAATCTGGTGTCCTTGAAACTCAGCAACCCATTCTTTTTTTATCTAGCACCCTTGGGCCTAACTACCGAATAGACGGACGTGCCCGTCCGGTCATACATCTGCGCGCACTTGTCGAGCGCAATCCGTAAAGCACTCACTTTCAGAAACTTTACCCTCACCGCGCCGGCTAACAATCTGAAGCAAGTCGGACATCGAATGCATCCCCGGCGATGTCCACTGTCGACAGCGGACATTGCCATCACGCTAGCGCCCTACTATCGGCACGGCTGGACACTGCCCCCCACAATGATCGCCAACCCTCGCCGAAGTTTACCCGGATCACGTCCGGGATCGCTCCAGGTTATCTTGGCGCCGCAGGGGGCGTTCCCATCGACTGGAACAGGGCTGCTGTATCGCTCATGCGTGCGGCTCTGGCCTGGATCTCGCTCAACTTCGCACTCTGAAGATGCTGCTCGCTTATGACGGCTTCCGGATAGGAAACCGCCCCGAGACGATAACGCGCGTCTGTGTCGGTGAACGATTGCGATGCCGCCGCCGCTTCGTCGGTTGCGGCTTGAAGTGTCAATGCATCCTGATTCAACGCGGTCAGCGTATCGGCAACGTTCTGGAATGCATTGAGGACGGCTTGCTGGTATTGCGCCAATGACGCGTTGTAACTCGCAATGGCGGCTTTGCGTTGTGCCATCAAAGCGCCGCCGTGAAAAATCGGCTGCGTAAGCGAAACGCCTGCACTCCAGATCGAGCCGGAAGCGGTAAACAAATTCGCTGGCTTGAATGCCGCAGAACCCAACGCCGCGGATAGTGAAATATGCGGAAACAGATTGGCCGTAGCGACGCCTACCTGTGCAGATGCCGCACGCACCGACGCTTCCGCGGCGAGCACGTCCGGACGCTGCTGCAGCAGATCGGAGGGCACACTGACCGGAACATCCACCGGCAGGTGCAGTTGCGCCAGCGTCAGATTCGACGGCGCCTGATCCGGCGTACGCCCCATCAACACGGCCAACGCATGGCGTGCGCGCAAGGCTTGGCTGCGCAACGGCGGAATCGAGGTATCGATACTCGCAGCCTGCTGCTGCATGGCCAGCACATCATCCTGCGATGCCGCGCCAAGTCGATACGAGCGCTCGGTCAGCGCGGCCTGTTCATGCGCCAGCGTGGACAGTCGCTCGCTGGTGCTCAACTGCTCCGCCAACGACGCTGCATTGATGGCGGCGATCACAATGTTCGCCGCCAAGGCACGCTTGGCCGCGTCGAACTCGTAGGACTGTTGATCGACCTGCGCCGCGGTCTGCTCGATGCCGTGACGTGTGGCACCGAACAGGTCGAAGTTGTAGCTGAGCGCGAGTTGCCCCGCATAGACGTCGTAGAGATTGGTCGGTGGGCCTATGCCCGGGAAACCCAACGCGCGCTGGCGACTGGTCTGTCCTTGCGCGTCCAGCGTCGGCAACATGTTTGCACCGACTTGCGCACGCAATAGTTGATGGGCTGCTTCCAGCGTGTGCTGCGTTGCCGCCAGCGACGGATTGTTGCGCAGACCTTCATCGACCCAGGCATCGAGCGTGTCGCTGCCGTACAAACGCCACCATGCCGGGACCGCACGCGCGCCCAGGCTGAAATGCTGTGCAACGTCGTCGGCCTTGGCACTGTCCGCGGGTGTCGGCTGCACCGCGTAGTGCGCGGGTGTGGGTGGTGCGGGTGGTTTGGCGGGCGGGGCAAAAGCACAACCTGCCAACGTCATGGTTGCCACCAGGACCGCCACGCGTGTCGATCGAATCATGATTTCGAATCTCATGCTGCAACCTCCGGCTTCGGCGCCGGCTCATCGGCGCGCACGCGGAACCACGCGGCATAAAGTGCCGGCAGATAGAACAGCGTAAGCACCGTCGCGACAGTGATGCCACCCATCAGGGAAGTTGCCATCGGGCCGAAGAAGTTGCTGCGCAACAGCGGTATCAAGGCCAGCACCGCTGCTGCTGCAGTCAACGTGATCGGGCGGAAACGGCGAACCGTGGCACCGATGATCGCTTCCCAGCGCGGATGCCCGGCGTGAATATCCTGCTCGATCTGGTCGACCAGAATCACCGAGTTACGCATGATGATGCCGAACATAGCGATCGTGCCCAACATCGCGACGAAACCGAATGGCTCATGAAACAACAGCAGCGCGGCGATTACACCGATCAACCCCAAGGGCGCCGTAAGCACCACCATGAAGGTGCGACCGATGCTTTGCAGTTGAATCATCAGCAAGGTCAGCACAGCGATCACCATCAACGGCATTTGCGCATTGATCGAACTCTGCGCTTTCTCGTTCTGTTCGACCGAGCCGCCGACCTCGACGCGATAGCCCACCGGCAGATGACTGCGGATATCAGCGAGCTTCGCATCGATAACGTTCGTGACGTCGAGACCCTGCGCACCGTTACGCGTGTCCGCTTGCACGGTAATCGACGGCTGACGATCGCGCTCCCAGATCACGCCGTACTCCAGACCATACGTGACGTGCCCGAGCTGCGCCAACGGAATTGCCGTGCCGTTCGATGTGGGTATGGCTAACTGTTCGATCTGATCGGGATGAATGCGATCGCCATTCGTACTGCGCAGATCAACCGCGATCAGTTTGTCGCGCTCGCGGAACTGCGTCACAGTCGTACCTGACAAGGTCATCGCCAGGAAATTGGCGACATCCTGCGAACTGATGCCCAACTGGCGCGCTTTGATTTGGTCGACCTCGAAACGCACGGAGCGCTCGGCCGGCTCATCCCAATCGAACTGCACATTGGTAGTGTCGTGGTCAGCACGCATTACCGTAGCCACCTGTTCTGCAATGCCCCGTACGGTGGCGATATCGTCACCGTCGACACGAAACTGCACCGGAAAGCCTACGGGCGGTCCGTTTTCCAACCGGCTGACACGACTGCGCACCTCGCTGAAATCGCGCTTCAGCTCGTCATCCAAATACGTCGCAAGTTGCTCGCGTTGCTTGACGTCTTTGGCGGTAATCACGAACTGCGCGAAATTGGGCTGCGCCAATTGCTGATCCAGCGGCAGATAGAACCGGGGCGCGCCGTTGCCGACGAAACTGACGTAGCTGGCGATTTCCTTGCGGTCATGGATCGCCGCTTCAAAGCGCTTGGTCTCACGCAGCGTCGCGGCCAACGAGGCGCCTTCCGGCAAGCGCAAGTCGACCAGCAACTCCGGACGATCCGAACTCGGGAAAAACTGTTTGGGCACAATTCCGAAACCCGCCAGCGCCACCACGAACAATGCAACCGTCGATGCCAACACCAGCCAACGATTGCGCAGGCAGAAGTTCAGCCAACTACGAAAGCGCCTATAGAACGCAGTGTCGTAAATCTCGATCTCATCGCCGTTATGCACGGGCTGGATCGCCTTCGCGGCGCGCGCGTCACGCCAGCGCTGCGGCAGGAAACGTGCCCACCACTCCTGTCCCGGTTTGGCGCGCTGATGATGTTCGGGCAGCATGTGATAGCCCAGCAGCGGAATCACGATCACCGCCGCAAGCCAGGACACCAGCAATGCAATCGCCGAGACCTCGAAGATCGAGCGCGTGTATTCGCCAGTGCCCGACTTGGCCAAGGCGATCGGCAAGAAACCCGAAACGGTAACCAGGGTGCCGGTCAGCATCGGGAAGGCCGTGCTGGAATACGCGAAAGCAGCGGCACGCACCCTGCCCCAGCCCTGTTCCAGTTTCACCGACATCATTTCGACGGCGATGATTGCGTCATCGACCAACAGGCCCAGCGCGAGCACCAATGTGCCAAGCGATACTTTGTGCAGGCCAATGCCGAACACATCCATGCACAACGCGGTGGCCGCCAACACGAACGGGATCGAGATCACCACCACCATGCCCGTGCGAAAACCCAGGCTCAGCAAACTCACCAGCAACACAATCGCCACAGCCTCGGCGACGGATTCAAGGAAGTCGTCGACCGAATGGGACACCGCATGCGGCATGCTGGTCACTTCCGATAACTTCAGCCCTGCCGGCAAGCGCTTCTGCAAGGTGCCGGTCGCTCGATCGAGCGCGTTGCCCAGTTGGATCACATCGCCGCCAGGTTGCATCGTGACGCCAATGCCTAGCACCGGCCGTCCCATAAAGCGCATCACCTGGCTCGGCGGATCGTCGTAACCGCGTCGGATGGTGGCGATATCGCCGAGTCGGAAACTCTTGCCATTGATATGTAGCAAGGTATCGGCCAGTGCATTCATATCGTCGAACTGCCCGCTCGGACGCACGAACACGCGGTCGTCGGCGGTTGTCAGAACGCCGGTAGACGCTACCGCGTTCTGCTCATTGATCGCCTGACCGATCTGTTGCGGGCTGATGCCCAACTTCGCGAGCTGTACATTCGGGATATCGATGTAGATGTGCTGATTTTGATCGCCGAAGTAATCGACTTTAGCAACACCGGGTACATGCAGAAGTTCGGCGCGCAATTGATCGGCGTAGTCGTGCAGTTGCGCCGGCGTGTAGCCATCGCCTTCCAGCGCATAGATATTGGTATAGACATCGCCGAATTCGTCGTTGAAGAACGGGCCTTGCACACCCTGCGGCAACTGCGTGCCGATATCGCCGACTTTCTTGCGCACCTGATACCAGGTGTCCGGCACGATGGAGGAAGGCGCGGAATCCTTGATATTGAAAAAGATCAGCGACTCGCCAGGACGCGAATAGCTGCGCAGGAAATCGATCGCCGGTGTTTCCTGCAACTTGCGCGAAATGCGATCGGTCACTTCCTCCTGCACCTGCTGCGCGCTGGCACCGGGCCAGAACGTCTGGATCACCATCACTTTGAAGGTGAACGGCGGATCTTCCGATTGCGAGAGATGCTTGTACGACAGCAGACCGAACAGCGCGATCATACCCATCAGGAAGAACACCAGGGACTGATGACGCAGAGCCCAGGCCGAAAGATTGAAACGTCCTTCGTTGCTCATTGCGGCGCATCCTCAGGATGCGGCGGCGCGATCGGCGCGACTTTTTCGCCGATCGACACGGTATGCACACCTTGCATCACAACGCGTTCGCCTGCTTGCAGACCACTGGCGATCAGCACGTCATGCTCGCCGTAACGGTCGATGGTGACGGGACGCAATTCAAGCGTGGCGTCGGCAGGTCGAATCACCCATACAGCGGGGTGCTCGCCTTGATGAAATAAGGCGGTGACAGGAATGCTTATGGCTGTGCTCGATGTTTTTACGGCTTGCAAAACGACATCCGCGGTCATGCCGAGCTGCAACATGTCTGCGGGTCGATCGATAGTCAGCTTGACCAGATAGGTGCGCGACTGAGGATCCGCTGCCGGCGACATTTCACGCACCCGTGCATCGAAGACGCGGCCGGGCAATGCCGGCAGCGTCACCTTGGCGACTTGCCCGATAACGATGCCATCGATGCGGCTCTCCGGTACATCGAGATACACCTCGCGCTCGCCCGACCACGCAAAGCCGAACACGGCTTGCCCGGCGGACAACACCTGGCCGGTGTCTGCTTGCCGACTGGTGATGGCGCCGTCGTGATCGGCGATCAGCGTCGTGTAACGCGATTGGCTCTGCGCCAGTTCGAACTGCTGTTTCGCCTGGTCGCGCGCAGCCAGCGCGGAAGCGTACGCATCCTGCGTTTGTTCCAACTGCAGATGGCTGATCAGGTTCTGCTTCGATTGCGCTTCGTCGCGGTCGCGTTGCTGGGTGGCGAATAGCAGGCGATGCTCAGCCGCATCGAGGGCCGCCTTCGCGGCAGCCAGCTGATTGCCGGCATCGGTGGGATCGAGTTGCGCCAGAGCCTGTCCTTTCTTCACCAGGTCACCCGGATTGACGTAGCGCGCCGTCAGCTGACCGCCCACTCGAAACGACAAAGGCATTTCGTAACGCGCGTGGATGTCGCCAGGAAATCGGCCCGCCGACACGCCGTCGACGGCCTGTACCGGCAGGGCGATCACGGGCATGGCTTGGTCGACTTCAGGTGCTTTCTTGCCGCAGGCCGCCAGCAGCAACGATATGACCACGGTGCCGGCCAGCCAGGCGGCCCTCCGCGTCAGGCCGGGTGGCGTGGGGAATTCTTGCTGTTGCACGGGCCACTCCTGGGGATAGATGGGGGCTGAAGACCGCGACGGACCTTTCCGTTGCGGCCCTTAAATACGTCAATGAACTCTAATACACTACTGTATCTGAATGCAAATGAGTATTGAAATACATGTGCCAAACGGCGTGGTACCATGCCGCATGCCACGTAAACGATTGACCCGGGAAGAAAGCCGCGAACAGACCCGCCTGCGCCTGCTCGACGCCGCGGCGGTGGCGATTGCCAAAAAAGGCCTGACCGCGACCAGCGTGGAAGACATCGCCGGACAGGCCGGCTACACCCGTGGCGCGTTCTACTCGAACTTCAAGAGCAAGACCGACCTGTTCATCGAGCTGCTCAAGCGCGATCACATAAGCATCCAGGAAGATCTGCAGCGACTGCTGGACGCCGACCTTTCCAGCGACGACCTGCAAAAACAGCTGGCGCAGTTCTATGCCCAGTGCTATCGGGACCACACCAGTTATATCGTCTGGGCCGAAGCACGCCTGCATGCGGTGCGCGATGCAAAATTCCGCCAACGCCTGAATACGCTGTGCCTGGAAAAGCGCGACACCATCGCTTATTTCATCGCGCAGTTCTGCAAGCGCCTGGACATGCCCGTGCCTGCCGCCGCCAAGGATCTCGCGCTCGCGAGCATGGGGCTGATCGACGGCGTGCTTTACTTCAATATCACCATGCCGAACGAACTGTCCGATGCCGCCGCTGAATCGGTATTGAGCACGATCTTCAGCGCAACGTTCTTTGGCAACAAGCCCTGACAAATATCGCAGGTTGAGTTAGCAGCGTGCGTGATCGTCAGATCACCAGCGCGCGCGGTGGGCCCACGCACGTCTCCTTTAGCGTACTTTGCCAAACCCGCGAAACTGCCGGAGCGCTGCCCTGAAATAACCAGCGTCGTTATCGGGAGCGGAAGCTACGGCATCCACGCGCACGAGCGCAGGAAGTGCTGTCCACGGCAGTGTCGGATATCGGTGATGCAGGCGGTGAAGATGATGATTCATCAACACGGGGTGCCAGATAGCCGGCGCGCGAAAGTTGCGAGCCC
>NZ_DATHMR010000109.1:0-5416 GCF_035486915.1 Dyella sp.
GGGAGAAGGAATGTCCTATGCGATGGATGGCAAGATCAATCGCATTCGCTCATCAGAAATCTTTCGACAACGTCAAATACACACCACGACGCGGCCCAAACTGCGGCGCACCCACGCCCACACCCGTACCACTGCGCAGCTCATACACGCGGTCCAGTGCATTGATCAGCGCCAACGACGTGTGCAACTTGCCAAAGCTGTCGAAGTTGAAGTCGTGCGACACATCCAGGTTGAGCTGGAAGTAATCCGGCAATGACAAGCCATTCGGTGTCAGGCCGTCTTCACGCAAGCCGCTGCCGAACAGAAAATCGGTGCCCACTTTGGTGCTGTCGTCGATCGCGTAGTTGATACCGCCCGACGATGTGTACTTCTGGTCGTGATCGAGGTGAATAAAGTTGTCTGCGATATAGGCCAGTTCGTCCGGACCGAAGTTGTACTGGCTGGTGATCACGTCCTTGCCCATCGCACGATTGAACGAGAAGTTGAAATACGCGGTGATCGGGCCGTTGTTGTAGTTGACGCTGAACTCGTTACCGCGCACCTTGCCGTATTTGTAATTGAAGGTGGAATAGATCAACGCCGTACCGAACTGGCCTTCATCCTGCAAACGGCTTACCTGGCGGTAGTAGTTATCCAGACCAATCGTCCATGACGACCCGATGTTTTGCGAAACGCCCAGATCGTAGTAATTGGAACGTTCCGTCAGCGGTGTATTGTTACCGTAGTTCTTCACCGCATTGGTGGTATTGGCGAAGACGGCAAGATCTTCGCTGGAAATCAGTTCAGTCTGCGGTGGCGTGAAATAACGCGAATAGCCGGCATGCACGGTGGTGCTTTCGGTCGCCTGCCAGACCACACCAACGCGTGGGCTCAGCTGACTCTCTTCGCGGAACGCTTCGTAACGATCGCCGCGCAGACCATAGTTCAGTGTCCAATTGTCGCTGATGTTCCACTCGTCCTGGATATACGCCGCATCCGTTTTGGCAAGAATACGATCGCTGGTAAAGATGCCCAAGGGCACGGTGCTGGTCTGCTCGCCTGCTGCATTGGCCGGGAAAACCAGCGAAGCGGTGTTGGTATAGGCGCGATCGAACTCACTGTACAAACCGTAGCGCAGCGTGTGGTCGCTCGCCCATGGCATCGAGAAGTCGGCCTGCAAGGTCGTCGCACGATCGCCCTGATTGATCTGCCCCGCCACGCCGTTGAACATCAGATCGCCGATGTCGTCAGGGTAGTACTGCAGCGCGCTGTAACGCTGGCCCACCGAGATCTGATAAGCGGTTTCGCCAAACTTACCCTGCAAGGCGATGTTCGCAAAACGCGTCTGTTCGTCCTGCCGCTCGTCCAAATTCGCGGAGTTGAAATTGGTGATATCCAGATAGCCGAACTGCGGCGTCTTGCCCGGGTTGTTTGGAATCTGGAAGCGGTTGTTGGTGACGCCGAACATCACGCTCAGGCGCGTGTCGTTGTTGATCAGGTAAGACACGTCGCCAAACGCCTTGACCTGATTGGTGCGATCGTGGATCGGGGTGCGGCTTGCCGTCGGGTTCTCGATGCCGACGTTGTTTTCCAGATAGTTGCCGGTGAAGAAATAACTCCACTTGCCACTACTGCCCCAGAACGACGCGAACGGATTGAGCGTACCGAACGAACCACCGGTAATACCCACGGTGCCGCCATTGCCCAGATCCGAACCGGTTTTTGTCGTGATGTCCACCACGGCGGCGGTGCGTTCGCCGTATTGTGCGGGCAACGCGCCGTCCAGAAGCGTGACGCTCTGGATCGTGCGCGGATCGAGTGTCTGCCCGAAGCCCGAAATCGACTCCGGAATCATGATGCCGTTGATGCGGTATTGCAGGTTGGCGTGATCGCCACGCACATGCAGCTGACCGTAGGAATCCTGCACCACGCCCGGCGCCTGCAAGATCACCTGATTCATCGGCGTGGAGGCGCCCAGCGGCAACGCCTGGATATCTTGGGCCGTGATCACGTACTGGCTGCTGCCTGTATCCGGCGAGAGCGAATTGCGCGCCTGATCCAGCGCTGCGTTGACGTTCACGGCACCCAGCTGTTTCACCTTGGAACGCTTGTTGCGATTGCCACCGCTGTCGGTCGAATCGTCTGTCGTGGTGTCATCGGCCACGCTGTCTGCAGGCGCGGCTGCGGTGGATGGCGCGTTGGCTGGCGCCGCAGTGGGTGTCGTTGTGGTTGTCGTGCTGGCGTAACTGGTTACGGCGTACAGCGCGAGGCCTAGACCTATGGCAAGCGGGGTCAATTTCATGCGTGGGTTCCGGTCGAACGGGGATCGGGCGGTGAGTTCGATATGTTATAACATTTCTATAACCGCGGCGCGCCCGTACCAGAAGTCATACCCACCGCTGATCGTTGCGTATCCATTGGGTTCGCAAGTTCATCTGGAGGTCGCCGGGTGGGGTCTATGATCCCTAAGCGATCCTCAAAGGAGCACGGCATGACCGAGCCCAGTCAGATCAAGTCCGGCACGACCAACCTGCCCGCCGTGGTCGGCCAGGACGACACCAGCAACCGCGTCACGCGTGCCATTCTCGATTTCGTCAGCCAGATTCCGGACAGCAAGGTGCACAGCGCCACCGATCCGGAAACGAAGGCCCGTCAGCTTGCGCATAGCGCCGCCAAACGTGCCGCGCTCACCGCCGGCACGCTGGCGCTGCCGCCCGGGCCGCTCGGTTGGCTCACCATCCTCCCGGAGCTGATCGCTATCTGGAAAATCCAGGCGCAGATGGTCAGCGATATCGCCGCCGCTTACGGCAAGCATGCCGAGTTGGGACGCGAGCAAATGCTGTGGTGCCTATTCCGACACACCTCGGCACAGGCTTTTCGCGATCTGGTGGTGCGACTTGGCGATCGCCTTATTTTCCGACGCGTGTCCTACAGCGTCATCGAACGCGTAGCCAAGCAGATTGGCGTGAAGATGACGCAACGTGCGCTGGGCGAAGGTCTCTCGCGCTGGATGCCGATCATCGGTGCCATTGGCGTGGGCGGTTACGCGTATTACGACACGCGTAAAGTCGCTGCCACCACAATTGCCATGTTGAAGAGCCAGATCGAAACCGCTGATGAGAGCATGCCCATCATTTCGGCATCGCAGGAAGTTCAAACCATCCGACTGAACGGGTGACGCAGCCTTGCGTTTGCGTCAAGCTGCGCGCCGTCGTCGCTTTCGTGCCGGAGCCATTGCATGAGTTCGTTCAACGAGCGCCCGGTGGCGCTGATTACCGGTGGTGCCAAACGCGTCGGCGCAGTGATTGCGCGCACCCTGCATGCGTCCGGCTACGATCTTGCGCTGCACTGCCGCCATTCGATTACCGAAGCGGAAGCGCTCGCAGCCGAACTCTCTCAACAGCGCGCAGGCAGTGTGCTGGTATTGCAAGCCGAACTCGCCGATACGCAACGCTTGCCGCAACTCATTGATGCCACGCTTGCTCGCTACGGTCGATTGGATGCGCTGATCAACAACGCTTCGGCGTTTTACGACACGCCGATCGACAAGGCCAGCATCGAGCAATGGAATAATCTGTTTGCATCGAATGCCCAGGCGCCGTTCTTTCTCACGCAAGCAGCGTTGCCCGCTTTACGCGCTGCCCACGGCGCGATTGTGAATCTCGTGGATATCTACGCGGAACGCTCGATCGCCAATTATCCGATCTACGTCATGGCCAAAGGTGCGCTCGCCGCCATGACGCGCACACTCGCGCTCGATCTCGCTCCCGATGTGCGCGTCAACGGTGTCGCACCGGGCGCGGTGATGTGGCCAAGCGACGGCAAGTCCTACGACGATCAGCAAGCCATGATGGCGCGCACACCGCTCGGACGCGCCGGTACACCGGAAGACGTTGCTGCCACGGTGCTATGGCTGTTGCGCGATGCGCCGTTTGTCACCGGACAGATCATTCGCGTCGACGGTGGCCGCAGTATCTCGATTTGAACGAGCGCGATTAAAGCGACTCGACAACCAGCGGCTCGCTTTCGGCGGGAAACTCCGCCCACAACTCCGCCATCGTGCGTCCATTCACGGGATGCCGCAGTTGTGGCGCAATGTCGGTGATCGGCTTGAGCACGAAGGCGTGCTTCAGCTCTTTGCGCGGGATATCCAGATGTCCTGGCCCCTGCGTCACCAGATCGTCGTAAAGCACGATATCCACGTCGAGCGTGCGATCGGCATAACGCGGCACATCGCGACGGCGACCGTTGCGGTCTTCCAGCGCGTGCAGCCAATCGTTGAGCGCTTCGGGCGACAGATCCGTATCCAAACTCACCGCGAGATTGATGAAGTCGGCCCCATCAAATCCAACCGCTGCACTTCGATACGCGGGCGAGATATCCAGCGCACCGAAACGTCCGCGCAACGCATCGAGCGCCACGCGTAGATAACGAACCGGCTCCACATTGGAGCCCAGACTTAGGTAAACGCGCGCCATCAGCCAGGCCGCTTACCGCGCTCGATGCAAACACCAACGGCCTTCGCACCGCGCACCGCCCCAGGCTTGGAAAGTTTCAAGCGCACCCACGTCACGCCAAATTCCTCGCGGACGATGCCGGCGCAACGCTCGGCAAGCGTTTCCACCAGACCAAAGCTCGATTCACTGACGTAGGTCATCAAACGCTTGGACACTTCTTTGTAATTGAGCGTGTCCTTGATGTCGTCCGACGCGGCCGGCACGGTGTTGTCGAAGGCCATTTCGATGTCGAGCGACAGAGTCTGACGCACACGACGCTCCCAGTCGTAAATGCCGATGACGGTGTCGATGCGCAAATCTTCGATAAAAACGATATCCATACGTGCAAGGTTCCGCGAAGCGTGTAATGCGATCAAGCAGCGGGAGGAAGTGTCTGCAAATCCCAACGCGGAAACACCTGCACGGTTTCGTCCTGGTGTTGTCCGTGCGCAAGTCGAATGGCGCCGGCCAGCGCGATCATCGCGCCGTTGTCGGTGCAGAACTGCAAGCGCGGGAAATAGGTTCGGAATCCGTCTTTGGCACCCGTGGCGGCCAGTTCTTCGCGCAAGCGGCGGTTGGCGCCGACGCCGCCGGCGATAACCAGTCGTTTCGTGTTGGTTTGCGCCAGCGCGCGCCGGCATTTGATCAGCAGCGTATCGACAATGGCTTCTTCAAACGCACGCGCGATATCGGCGCGCGTCTGCTCGCTCTTATCCGATTGCTGCCACGCCAACAGCACCTGCGTCTTCAGGCCGGAAAAACTGAAATCCAGACCGGGACGATCCGTCATCGGGCGCGAGAAACGAAACGCACCCGGCCGGCCGCTTCCGGCCAACGCGGCCAGCGCCGGACCGCCGGGATACGGCAGGCCCATCAATTTTGCTGTCTTGTCGAAGGCCTCGCCGGCGGCATCGTCCAGCGTATCGCCAAGAATCCGGTAA
>NZ_DATHMR010000110.1:0-2503 GCF_035486915.1 Dyella sp.
AAACACAAACGCAGCCGGACCGGTCATCCAGAGCGTTTCGCCCGGTCCGGTCCACTCGATATGCAGGCTGCCGCCGGGCAAATCGACCTGCACCCGTTCGTCCACCTCACCGCGATGGCGCAGCACGGCCATCGCTGCGCAAGCCCCGGTGCCGCATGCCTGCGTCCAGCCAGCGCCGCGTTCATGAACGAACAAACGCAGATGCCGTTGGCTCAACTTCTGTACGAAGCCCGCGTTGGCACCTTCGCGAAAGCGCGAATGAGCGGTGAGGGCAGGCCCCAAACGCGCCATGGCCTTGGATGACACCGCATCTTCCACCACCACCGCATGCGGGTTGCCCATGGACACCGCGCCGATTTCCACCGGCTGACCCTCGACATCCAGCACGTAGCGATTCGTAACATGCGGCGCGTCGAACGGAATGCGCGCCGGATCAAAAATCGGCTCGCCCATGTCCACGGTCACCTGATGCGGATCGAGCAGTCGTACCGCGACAGGTCCGGAAGGACTTTGGATACGCACGGTTTCACCAAGGGGTAATTCACCCGCGCGATGCAACCATGCCGCTATGCAGCGCACGCCGTTCCCGCATTGTCCCGAGGGCGAACCATCGCCATTCCAGATGCCGTAATAAAACGCGCTGGAACCATCCCGTGCAGGTTCAACGCTCAGCAATTGATCAAAGCCGATGCCGGTATGACGGTCGGCCATCGCACGAATCACGGCGACATCCGGCGCCAGCGCGCCGTCACGGCTATCGATGACAACGAAGTCGTTGCCGCTGCCATGCATCTTGGTGAAGCCGATAGCCATGTTCTTCCGTCGAAGTACTCAGTTTCCGCCCAACGGCTTGGTCACCACGCTGCTTGAACTTGCTGGTGCTTCAGACGTGCTGCTGTGAGCCGGCGCGGGCGCTGGCGCCGGCTTGGGCGCATGCGTAGGTGCGGGCTTTGGTGCCGCCGGGGGGTAATACAACGGCCCTTTATTGCCGCAGCCGGCGAGCGCGGACAACGCAAGACAGGCAGGAAGCAGCAAGATCGATCGGCGCATGGTGCGAGATTCCTCGGGAAACGACTGCAGTATAGCCAAGCTACCAGGCGATCACGGTTGCACCGTTATCATGCGCGCACGCAACGGATATGCGAGCACCTGGAGTACCTGATGAACTGGAATGAATTGCTGCGCCTGCCCTCGACCCTGCTGGCCATTCTGGCCGCCGTGGTCCTTTTCGTTGCGCTCGTGCAGCTGGTGGCTACGCGCCAGCGTTTGCACGAACGCCGTCACCTTGCGGCAGGCGCTCATGCGCTCCTGCTGGTGCTTTTCATCGTGCTGGGTGTTGGCATCGCTGGCATCGCCCTCTCGCTGCGCGGCTACCGTTTCCTCGACGAGGAAGAGCCCGTCGTCCAGCTCGACTCGCAGATTCTCGCGCCACAGCGCTGGGTGTTGACCCTTACATGGCCCGATACATCCACGCGCAAACTCATGCTTGCAGGCGATGATTTTCGTATCGAAGCGGTCGTGCTGAAGTGGAAACTGCCCGCGATGCTCGCGGGTTTGCCACCGCTCTATCGACTGGACCGCATCTCCGGGCGTTACGACGATGCTAGCGAGGAAATGAATGGACCACGCACCGTCATCGATTTCAGTCAGGCCGGTCCGCTGGATCTGCTCGATCTGCGCAAACAGTTTCCGCGCTGGCTGCCCGAGGTCGATACGGTATTTGGAAGCGGCGCGTACCTGCCGCTGGTCGACGGCGGCCACTACAGCATCAGCCTCATGCGAACGGGCGCGCTTGTCGCGCGCCCGGACGATGCCACGGCACAGCGCATCGGTCAGCCGCTGGGCGGCTGACCGTTATCGCGATCGTCAATGCAGCCGGCTGAATTGAGCGACGATCGCGATCAACGCAATGATCGCCAGCAAGGCAGCCCAGCCGTATCGATCGCCGAACGGAATGGGGTTGGCCTTCAAGTCGCTTTCCACCTTCTTCGTATCGAGCTTCCACCCGCGCTTGCAGACGTCGCAGGCGAGGAAATACTGCTTCTGCGTCACCCATCGAAAAACGTAATACAGGTGCCCGTAGCGGTATTGCAGCATCAGCCTGAAAGGCCGATTGGTCTGGCACTTTTCGCAATCGCGATGTTCCCTGACACCCAGAATGACATTCTGCCCGCGCGATCCCCAGATGATCATTTCCCTGTCCCCTGTCCTTGATTGCAAGCCACACGTAAGGCTTCGCCTCGCGTCCCCACGCGCTGCGTCGATGCACATCATGCCAATGGAACGCTTCGCGCGCCAGTGAACAAATCGCAAGAAATGCCGCGTTTGCAGTGTCATCGGGCAATGCTAGATTCAGCGTTCCATCAACCTGTTTCACAAGAGGGGAGACACTTATGAAACGCATCGCATCCGTCGTCATGCTCGCTGGCCTGACGTTCGTGGCATCCGCTGCCATGGCGCAGCAACAGCCGGTTCGTGACGTCAGCGCCAAGCGCCATCCGAA
>NZ_DATHMR010000111.1:0-10511 GCF_035486915.1 Dyella sp.
GTCACTGGCAAGCGTTGGCCGCAGATTTATCAGATTGAACTGACGCTGCCGCAAGTGAGCAAGTGAGCGTTTGAACTTTCGCGCTCGCCGCTCGCGGCGGAATCACTTGACACCCCTAAACGCCTGACACTCCTCACCGTCATTCCGGCGCAGGCCGGAATGACGGTGAGGTTTTGCTGTATGTGGGCACTAAATGGAAGAGTCCAACCGCTCGGGAAAAAGCCTCAGCTTCGCAAACTCTGCCGGATCAACTCCGCAAGTTTCTCCACCGCTGGCGAGACATCCGCTTCGCTGCGATAAAGCGCCAGACCCAGCTTAGGCAGCGCGGGAAGGTTGGCTTGTTGTGAATCCAATGCCCGTACATCTGCGGGCAAACCAAACGGCGTACGCACGCTGATACCGAGTCCGGCTTTCACCGCCGCCCATGTTCCAGCAAGACTTGCACTGGTGAAAGCAATGCGCCACGGCACGCCCGCGCGATCGAGCGCATTCGTCGCCGCGGAACGCATCAGACAAGGCGCATCGAGAACAACAAGCGACACGGGTTCGCTCGCCTCTGGCGTTGCTTCAATCGACGCGTCGGTGGCAGCGATCCAGCACATCGGCAACGTGAAGACATGCTCCATGTTCGGCGCGCTCGTTTCCGTCTCCCACGCCAACGCAAGATCAAGCCGACCCGACTGCAACGATTGCAGCAGTACGTTGTTGCGCGCGATATGCACTTCCACGCGCAACTTCGGATGCGCACGCTTGAAGCGGCCGAGCACCTCCGGCAGCACGTTTTCGCCGAAGTCTTCCTGCATGCCCAACCGCACGCGTCCTTCCAACTGCACGCCGCGCACCGCTGTAGCGGCTTCGTCGTTGAGTTCGAGCAAGCGTCGTGCGTAACCAAGCAGCGTCTCGCCCGCTTCGGTCAGCACCATGCCGCGCCCGGATTTGCGCAGCAGCGGCGTGCCGGCCTGATCTTCCAGCTTTTTCAGTTGCGCGCTAACCGCTGAGGTCGAGCGCGCGAGGCGATCGGCCGCCTTGGCAAAACTGCCCAGCTCGATGCCGGTGACGAAGCTGCGCATGACGTCGAGATCGAAGGTAACGCGTTGCATGGAATCATCCCGTTTTTCAGGATCATTAATCCAATAAATCCTGATTTTCAATACTATGCTGACTCGCTAAGGTAGGTCTCGTCAAGCCAAAGAAACCTCCCAAGACGGCCCTCGCCCAGTGCCGGCGCCTTCAGGAACAACTAACTCATGATCACCATGCAATACCGCATCGCGCTGCCGGCCGATTACGACATGGCCATCATCCGCCAGCGCATCGCAGACAAAGGTCATCTGCTGGATGATTTTCCGAATCTGGCGTTCAAGGCTTATCTCTACGCGGACCGCACGGCACCTTACGCGGAAGGGCGCGAAAATCTGTACGCGCCGTTTTATCTGTGGCACAACACCGAAGGCATGAACGCTTTTCTCGGCAGCGCTGGTTTTTCGGGTGTTGTGGCCTCGTTTGGCCGTCCATCGGTGCGTATGTGGTCGGTGTGGCACGCCGATGTCGCGCCCGATCTTTCGAGCGCCGAGCGCGCCACGCGTGAAATCGTATCTATCGCGGCACACACTTCGCTGGACATGTTGCGCGAGACAGAAAGTGATAGCGCGCAAGACGATCTGGATCGCGGCGCCGTTGCGGCCATCAGCGCCTTCGATCCAACAGGTTGGACGCTGCTTCGCTTCCGCCTATGGCGCGAATCCATCCAACGGCCGATCGGCGACGATATGGACGTCTACGAGATCGGCCACATCTCCCAGCCCGCGGCAAACGCGGAGCAAGCAACCCACCTCAAGGAGCAAATGTATGCCTCTCGTTCGCATTGATCTACGCCGCGGCAAGTCATCCGCGTATCTCACCGCGGTGCGCAACGGCATTTATGCCGCCATGGAAGAGTCCTTCAGCGTGCCGAAGAACGATCGCTTCATGCTGGTGCATCAGCACGATGCCGAGGAATTCGACTACGACCCGAACTACCTCGACATTTCGCGAAGCGACGATCTGGTGATCATACAAATCGCCTGCAACAACACGCGCACCGTGGATCAGAAAAAGGCGTTTTACAAAGCCATTGTCGACAAACTTGTAGCCGATCCCGGCTTGCGGCCCGAGGATGTTTTGATCAACCTGCTGGAAACAACCAAGGAAAACTGGTCGTTCGGCCACGGGATTATGACGTACGCGTAGCTCGCGGACGCGTGCTGCGCAAGCGGCTTGGAATCAGTTTTCCTCGCCTCTCAGCCAACGCGCGGCGTCGATCGCGAAATACGTCAAGATGGCGTCGGCACCGGCACGCTTGAACGCGGTGAGCGATTCGAGCACGACAGCGCGCTCGTCCAGCCAGCCGTTTTGCGCGGCGGCTTTCAGCATCGCGTATTCGCCACTGACCTGATACACGAATGTCGGCATGCCAAAGGCATCTTTCACGCGACGCAAGACGTCCAGATACGGCATGCCCGGCTTCACCATCACGACGTCGGCGCCTTCGGCGATATCGAGTTCCACTTCGCGCAATGCTTCATCGCTGTTGCCGACGTCCATCTGATACGTGTGCTTGTTGCCCTTGCCGAGATTCGCGGAAGAACCCACGGCGTCGCGGAACGGGCCGTAAAATGCGGAGGCGTATTTCGCCGAATAGGCGAGAATGCGCGTGTGAATGTGTCCCGCTTTTTCGAGCGCGTCGCGGATGGCGCCGATGCGTCCATCCATCATGTCCGATGGCGCGACGAAATCCATACCCGCTTCCGCTTGCGCTAGCGACATGTTGATGAGCGCTTCGACTGTCGGCTCGTTCATCACATAGCCGTGCTCGTCGATCAGGCCGTCCTGTCCGTGTGTGGTATACGGATCGAGCGCCACGTCGCCGATCAAACCGAGGTCGGGATATTTCGCCTTCAGTGCACGCGTCGCACGTTGCATCAAACCCTGCGGATTCCACGCTTCGGCGGCATCTTCGCTTTTCACGGATGCATTGGGCGAAGGAAACAGCGCGAGTGCAGGAATACCCAGACGCACGCATTCGCCCGCCAGATCAAGCAGGCCGTCGATGGATAGACGATCCACGCCCGGCATCGATGGCACCGGCTCGCGCTTGCCTTCACCCTCGATCACGAAAGCCACCATGATGAGGTCGCTGGGCAGCAGCGTGTTTTCGCGCATCAGGACACGGGAGAAAGCATCGCGGCGCATACGGCGCATGCGGACGGCGGGAAAGTTCATACGTCAATCTCTGGAAACGCGTAAGTCCGCCTAGTTTAGCGCTGTGAACTGCCGCACGTTTGGACACAACGCCGCGTTCGGGCGGCTCAGGTCCTGAGATGCCACCGGGGAACAATCCTCACCGCAGCTAAACGGCGCACCGCGCGTACGCAAGATCGACACATAGTGTGTGTCATGGTCGGGCGGTGCATGTCCCCCACCCAGGAGTTGAGCTATGAGTCATCCTGCGCGCACGCCGCACTGGACCACCCCCGATGGCATGAAATACCTCGGACCGCACGACAGTACCGAGCCGATGGATGTCACGCTTGTAATGCGACGTCGTCAAGGAGGCACACCGCCATTCGCTGCATGGCCGCATCCGCCTCGTTGGCCACGCGGCGAATTTGGCGAGCATTACGGCGCCGCGCCGGCCGATCTGGAAAGTCTTCGCCGTTTCGCGCGGGAACACGGCCTGTCGGAAATCAGCAACGACCCGCATCGTCGCGTCTTGAATGTGCGTGGTACGCCCGCCGCGCTGGAAAAGGCATTCGGAGTGACGCTGGGCAAGTATCAATTCAACGGCATCGGTCCGTTCGTCGGCTGCGCCCACGCGCCCGCGTTGCCAACCGAGGCCATTGCCGTGCTGGGTCTGGATCGTCGGCCCGTTGCAAAACCGCAATTCCGCAGACCAAGTGCGCAACCGAACAACACGTACACGCCGCTTCAAATCGGTCAGTTGTACAACTTCCCCGCCAATACCGATGGCACCGGTCAGGCGATCGGCATCATCGAATTGGGCGGCGGTTACAGCACCAGCGATCTGAGTACGTACTTCAGTGGCCTTGGTATTACCAAGCCGCCGCAGGTGACGTCCGTTTCGGTTGCCGGCGGTCAGAACACCCCGGGTGGCGACGCCGATGCCGAAGTGATGCTGGATATCGAAATGGCCGGCGCGTTGGCGCCCGGCGCGCATATCGTCGTTTATTTCACGGCGAATACGGATCAGGGTTTTTACGAAGCGATATCGCAAGCAGCACACGACACGACCAACAAACCGTCGGTCATCTCCATCAGCTGGGGCGGTCCGGAAGACAGCTGGACCAGTTCATCGCGTGCTGCGATGGAAACGGCGATAGAGGATGCTGCGGCACTCGGTGTAACGGTCACCGTAGCGGCCGGCGACAACGGTTCCAGCGACGGTGAAACCGATGGCGGAGCGCATGTCGATTTTCCTGCATCCAGCCCGTATTCGCTGGCATGCGGCGGCACCACGCTGAGCAGCAGCGGCCAGACCATCAAAAGCGAAGTGGTGTGGAACGAAGCGGCGAGCAATGAAGGTGCGACGGGCGGCGGCGTGAGCATCGAGTTCGATCTGCCGACCTGGCAGGCCAATTCCAACGTGCCCAAATCGCCCAGCGGCAACGCCGGACGCGGTGTTCCGGATGTCTCGGGCAATGCCGACCCGATGACCGGCTATGAGGTGCTGGTCGATGGGCAATCGCAGGTGATCGGCGGCACCAGTGCGGTCGCTCCACTGTGGGCGGCGTTGATCGCGCGCCTCAACCAGAGCCTGGGCGCGCCGGTGGGCGATGTGCATGCGGCGCTCTATCAGATCGGCGAATCGGCCTTCCGCGACATCACACAGGGCAACAATGGCAGCTATCAGGCCGGCCCTGGCTGGGATGCCTGCACGGGATTGGGCAGTCCCAACGGACAGGCCTTGCTGACTGCGCTCGCCTCGCTGAAGAACACCGCGTCACCTTCTTAAATTCTCGACAGTTTCGTGCCCTCTTTCCTGTTGGAAGAGGGCCGCGACCCGGCCGTTTCCGGCTCGGGCGCCGTCAAATGCTGGACGAATCGGGCCGCAACGGGCAGTCTTGTCAGGCTCGCTGTTTGGATTACCCATGGATCGCTCCGCCTCACACCCGACCCTGCTTGCTGACCTTGGCGGCACCAACGTCCGCTTCGCGCTCGCCGATACGACATCCGCCACACCGCTGATGATGGACAGCGTCCGCCGCTACCGCGTGAAGGATTTCGACACGCTGGCCGACACCATTCGTCAGTACTTCACCGACACCGGCCACACCGCATCGCACGCGATCATTGCGGCGGCCGGGCGCATCGCCCATGGCGAAACGGTGCAGATCACCAACAATCCGTGGAATGTTTCCGCGCACGCTTTGCAAGTGGAACTGGGGCTCGAAGGCGCTCGGCTGGTGAATGACTTCGCCGCACAGGGCATGTCGATACCCTTGCTGTGCAAGGATCAGCTGCAACCGGTCGGACCCGATTTGTTGCCCGAGCACGATCAGAAGTCGTCGCAGACATTCGTCGTGATGGGTCCGGGCACCGGACTGGGTGTCGCCGGTTTGTTGCTGCGCTACGGTCACTGGATCGTGCTGGAAACCGAAGGCGGTCACGCCGGTTTCGCCGCACACACAGCCGAAGATGTGGAAATTTTGCATCGGCTCAACGCGCGCTTCGGCCGCGTGTCGAATGAACGCATGATCTGCGGCAATGGTTTGGTGAATCTTTATCTCGCCCTGGCCGACATGGCCGGCCAACGCGCCGAGGAATACACGCCCGAAGACATCACGGCACGCGCGACCGATGCGAGCGATCCGCTTTGCGTGCGCACGGTCGAGACGCTCGCCGGTATTTTCGGCAGCGTCGCGGGCGATCTCGTGCTCAGCCTTGGTGGCTGGGATGGCGTCTATCTCACCGGCGGCGTACTGAAGATTCTGATGCCGTGGCTGCAAAACGGTGGTTTTCGCGAACGTTTCGAAGCCAAGGGACGCTTCCGCGATACGATGGAACGCGTACCGACTATTGCCATCACGCATCCCGAACCGGGATTGCTCGGTGCTGCAGCGTTGGCCGTGCTGGATACGGGCAGAGCGTTACCCTCGCAGCATTGAGCGATATCTGAAGGCCGCTCAGTGCCGCGGTCTCGACGTGGAAGGTTATATTCCACGTTACGGTTGACCTTGCCGTCGCGTAGTAATCCAAAGACGGGACTATCCCATGCCACGCTCAAGCACCGCTTTTCTCTTCGATCTCGATGGCACATTGATCGATAGCGTTTACCAGCACGTGCTGGCGTGGAAGGAATCGCTGGATCGCGAAGGCGTGGTGCTGCCGGTGTGGAGCATCCACCGCAAAATCGGCATGAGCGGCGGCCTTTTCACCAACATCCTGTTGCGCGAGACTGGGCTGGACATCACGGAAGAACGCATCCAGCGACTGCAGAAATGGCACGCGGAAGCCTTCAATCGCCATCACACGCAAGGTTCCGTGCGACCGCTGCCCGGCGCGCGCGAGTTGCTGGATTTCCTGACGCAGGAAGACATTCCGTGGGCCATCGCAACCAGCGGCCGCATGGTAACGGCGGCACACAATCTGGCTGCGTTGGGTGTGGATCCCAACAAGGTGCCGGTGGTGACACGCGACATGGTTCGTCACGCCAAACCCGATCCGGATTTGTTCCTCGCCGCGGCGGAACGCCTGGGCGTCGACATTCATCAATCGCTGGTGATCGGCGACAGCATCTGGGACATGCTCGCCGCACAGCGTGCGCGAGCATTGGGCGTGGGTCTTCTTTCCGGCGGTTATGGACAGGATGAACTGCAACGCGCGGGTGCCTTTCGCGTATATGACGATCCGGCAGATCTTCTGCGGCATATCGACGAAATCGCGGCGCGCGATTGATCGTCACTGTGCCGGCGTAAAACACCTTTGCTAGCATGGTGAGTGCCGGATGCGTGCGTCCGGCACTAGGACGCTCGTTGTTCCAGATCCATCAAACAGGGGAAATTGCATGCGTTATGTCGCACTGGCACTGCTTTGTGTCGCTGGTTTGTCGGCCTGCGGAGCACATCCGTTCAAGCCACAGGAATACCCGCTGGACAAGACTCTGATTTCCGCGTTTTCCACGAGCGGCCCCGTAACGGTCAATAACAATCAGCCGGCGACGGAACCCGTTACCGTTTCGTCTTATTCGGGCATCTCGCTGACATCGAGCCTGAGCGACATCACCGATGTCATGGTGAAGCAGACGCGTGAAGAGATTACCAAGCACGGCAATATGGGCAGTGCGACGCCGAAGACGCTTTCGCTGAAGGTGAACTCGCTGCGGAGCAACTACATCGCGTTCTTCTACAAGAGCACCATCGTCTTTGAAGTCACGCTCGGCAACGGTCAAGTGATCGAAGAGACGGTACATCACGCTAGCGGCGCGCTGGCGCAGGACCTGGATGGCTGCATCGCCGAAGGCGTCATGACGATGATGAACGATCCGCGCGTACGCAGTTATCTGGCGAGCTGATGCTGCCGCGAACATCCCTGCGATCGGGGATGTTCGCGCTATCGCTCGTTAGGGAGTGAACCTGCGAGGGAGTCCCATGGAACATCCAGTGATTTTTGTCGTCGTATTCATAATTACCAGCATCCTGATGCTGAGTTTCACCTTCAAAGTGTTCAAAGTGCAGTTCACGGTGGTGGACGTTTCGCTCGCCGCCGTCTGCGCAGGCTTGACGATGTGGATTCCGGTTGTCGGACCCTGTGCGTCCATCGTGGTGATGGCGGCGATACTCAACTACCGCACGGGCGCGCAGTTGATGCCGGACATCGTGATCGCCGTCGCGGTATCGCGCTTGTTCGTGATTCCCCCGATGCTTTTTATCAATCTGGTGCTTGATCCGCCGAAGTAATCGCCTAGAGACCGACTTTAATCAGCCTGGAGCAAGAAGCGCATCCAGATCGGACTGATCGAAGCTGAGCTTTTCGCGTGTGCCGCCGCCTTCCAGAACGGCTTCGGCAAGTTCCGCTTTGCGCGCTTTCAGTTCTTCGATGCGCTCCTCAACCGTGCCCGACGTAATCAGACGGAATACAAATACCGGCTTGTCCTGTCCGATGCGATGCGCGCGATCGCTCGCTTGCGCTTCGGCCGCAGGATTCCACCACGGGTCGTAATGAATCACGGTGTCGGCCGCGGTGAGGTTGAGACCCACACCGCCCGCTTTCAGTGACAGCAGGAACAGCGGCACATCGCCTTCCTGGAATCGTTGTACAGGTTCGGCGCGATCGCGCGTTTCACCCGTGAGCATGACGTAACGGATGCGGTGACGTTCAAGCTCATTGGCAATCAACTTGAGCATTTCCGTGAACTGCGAGAACAACAATACCTTGCGGCCTTCGGCAAGCAGCGCAGGCAGCATGTCCATCAGCAATTCGAACTTGGCGGAATCGCGTACACCGCGCGCGGCCTCCAGCTTGACCAGTCGCGGGTCGCAGCACACCTGGCGCAACTTGAGCAACGCATCGAGCACCACGATGCCGCTGTGTGCAATACCGCGTTGCGCGATCACCTCGCGCAATTCATCGGCGAGCGACAGGCGGAGGCTTTCATAAAGCTCACGCTGGCGTCCGTCCAGCACAACGCGACGCGTGATCTCCGTTTTGGACGGCAGCTCGGAAGCGACCTGCGATTTGGTACGGCGGAGAATGAACGGAGCAAGACGGCGATTCAGTCGCTGCTGACATTCTTCATCGCGCTGCTTTTCAATCGGCACACGATAGTGACGGCGGAATGCGCCTTCATCGCCAAGCAGACCCGGTACAGCAAGATCGACCTGCGACCACAACTCGCCGAGATGGTTTTCCAGCGGCGTGCCGGTGAGGCAGATGCAACGCGGTGCGCGCAGCGTTAGCACCGCGCGGCGCGCCTGTGTGCGCGGATTTTTCACCTGCTGCGCTTCGTCCAGCACGATCAGCGAGAACGGTTGCTTGCGCAGCGTGACGACATCGCGCGGCAGCAGTGCGTAGCTCGTGAGGATGATGTCCTGTGCCGCAATTTGCGAAAAATCGCCGCTGCGTTGCGGCCCATGTAGCGCCAAAGTGCGCAACGATGGCGCGAAGCGGGCAATCTCAGCCAACCAGTTCGGAATCAGGCTTGTCGGCACCACGATCAGCGCAGGCTGTTGCAGCCCTCCGCTTTGCTTCAGCGCCAGTAGATGTGTGATCAACTGCAGCGTTTTGCCAAGACCCATGTCGTCGGCGAGGACACCGCCAACACCCGCTTCGGCGAGCGCGTTCAACCAGCGCAGACCTTCGCGTTGATAAGGGCGCAGTTCCACGGTTAGACCATCGGGTATCGCATCGCTGGCGCGTTCGGCCGCGTCGCGCAAACGTGCGGTGAAACCACGTAACTGTTCGGGCGCCTGCAATTCGCCGCCGCTTGGCAGCGCCTCGACGATTTCTTCGAGGCGCCCCGCCTGCACGCGCGGCAGATGCAGTTTCTTCTTCGGCTTTTCCAGGTACTCGGCGAGTGGCGCAAGCAAACCGCGTAACTCTTTCAACCGTACCGGCACGCGGCGACGCTCATCCACCGGCGCATACCACACCGCATCTTCCGGCTCATTCGGTGCGGGACTCAGATTAAGTTGGTGCTCGGCGAGCGCTTGCGCGACAGCGGGTAACAGGTTGCGTCGTTTGCCTTCGACCTCGATGCCGATTTCCAGGTCGAATGCGTGATCGTCTGCATCTTCGACGGCGTTGCCGTACCAGCGCACGGGGCCTTCCAATACTTCGAAGGGAAAGCTCGGCGCGTACTCCAGTACAAAACCTTCGCCCTCCAGTTTCGGGCGCAGTGCCAGCCAGCGCGCAGGCGTGTTCACTTCGAGCGCACCGGCATGACCTTTACCTGGGAACAGCCATGCATCTTCCGGCAGCGTATCGGCAACATCCCACGGCAAACCTTCGGTATCGACACCCAAGGTGAGACCAACGCGCTCAAGCTGCTCCATCGCAGACAGCTCTTCCGCACGACGGCGTGTGATTTCCACCAGCTGGCCGTTGCGGATGCGTCGCACCAGCGGTTCGCCGCCGCGGCCAGGCAGACGCTCACCCGCGTAATCGAAGGCCAAGCGTGCGTAAGCGAGCGGCGGCGTGCCCGCAGCCAGACGCGCGTGACGCGTCAACGCGTGCAGGATCAGCACGGGTTTGGGTGCAAGCTCGGCGCGATGCAGTTCGTCGAACACCTGTGGCAGCGGAATGCGATGTGCCAATCGGCTGGATGGCAGGTTTCGGCGCAGGCTGCGGCCGTATTCGTGTTTCAGCGCAGGCAAATCGAGCCAGTGCGTTTCTTCCGGATCGGCTTCGAGATGTCCCAGCTCGGCACGCTCGGCGTCCAGATACCAAAGCCCGTCGATGCGAAGCAGGCGCTGGCTGTGCGGCAGCGCAGGCAGCAATTTCTGGCTGCCGTCGTT
>NZ_DATHMR010000112.1:0-2346 GCF_035486915.1 Dyella sp.
GAATAAGCCGAAAGACGTGACGCCCAGCATGCCGGCGAACACCGCGATGCCGATGGCCTCGCGCATCTCACTGCCGGCGCCCGCGGCGGTCACGAGCGGAATCACACCCATGATGAAGGCAAACGAGGTCATGAGAATGGGACGCAGCCTCAAGCGGCAGGCCTCGATGGCCGCCTCGACCGGGGCGAGGCCATGCTCGACGCGTTCGCGCGCAAACTCCACGATCAAAATGGCGTTCTTACAGGCCAGGCCCACCAAGACGATGAAACCGATCTGTGTGAGCACGTTGTTGTCGGAGCCCTTCAGCCAAACACCCATCATCGCCGACAGCAAGCACATCGGCACGATGAGAATGACGGCCAGTGGCAGCGCCCAACTCTCGTATTGCGCCGAGAGGATCAAGAACACCAGCATCACGCAGATGGGAAAGACGAACAGCGCGGTGTTGCCCGCCGATTTCTGTTGAAAGGTCAGGTCGGTCCACTCGTATCCGAATCCATTGGGCAGCGTGTCCTTCAACACGCGTTCCATCGCGCTGGTTGCCTGAGTGGATGACACGCCGGGTGCGCCCTGACCATTGATATCCGCGGCCAGATACACGTTGTAATGCGAAACCCGGTCCGGCCCCGCCTCGAAGCGGATGTCGGCCACCGCGCCCATGGGCACCATGTCGCCTTTCAGATTGCGCATCTTCAGGTTGGCGATGTCTTCGGGCTGATTGCGAAATTGCGCCTCGGCCTGGGCGTAGACGCGAAAGGTGCGTCCGAATTGGTTGAAATCGTTGATGTAGGTCGAGCCCAAATAAGTCTGCAGGGTATCGAATACCGAGGACAGCGGGACGCTCTGCCGCTTGGCTTTCACCCGGTCGACATCCGCAAACAGCTGCGGCACGCTGTTTTGGTAGGTCGTGTAGGTCGCATACGGATTCAGTTCGCGCTGCTGCCTGGCTTTGTTGAGCACTTCGTTGGTGACGCGCGCCAGTTCATCGTAGCCGTGCGCTGCGCGATCCTGCACAAACAACTTGAAGCCCCCGGTGGTTCCCAGACCCTGCACCGGCGGCGGCGGCACTGCGAAGATGGTCGCGTCTTGGATGGTCGAGAATTTCTTGTTGAGCGCCTGGGCGATCGCGCCCGCGGACAAATCCTTGGTTTTGCGCTCCTCAAAGGACTTCAGCGGGAAGAATAGCACCGCCGTGTTGCTCAAGTTGACGAAGCCCTGCACCGACAGGCCGGAAAATCCGATCACATGATCGACGCCGGGCGTTTCCTTGGCCATGCCGGACATTTGCCGCACGACTTTTTCGGTGCGATCCAGCGAGGCGGCGTCCGGCAGTTGCACGATGCCGATCAGATATTGCTTGTCCTGCGCGGGAATAAAGCCGCCCGGCACCAGCCGGAAAAGACCCCAGGTGCAAACCAGCAGGCCGACGAAAATGCACAGGACGACCACGCGAACTCCGGTGATCCGCCGCACCCCATGACCGTAGCGCTCGGACGCACTCTCGAAGCCGCGATTGAACAGTCGGAAGAAGCCTCCCAGCACCTTGTTGATACCGCGCTGGAAAACATCCGGCTGCGCATTGCGCGGCTTGAGCAGCAGCGCGGCGAGCGCCGGCGACAGGGTAAGGGAGTTGAACGTCGAGATGAGGGTGCTCGCCGCAATGGTGACGCCGAACTGCCGATAGAACTGTCCGGTCAGGCCCGACACGAAGGCCACGGGAATGAACACCGCGCACAACACCAGCGCGATGGAAATGATCGGCCGGGTCACTTCCCCCATCGCGGCATGCGCCGCCGCATGGGGGTTCAAGCCCTCTTCGATCTTGCGCTCAATATTCTCCACCACCACGATGGCATCATCGACCACGATACCGGTGGCCAGCACCAAGCCGAACAAGGTCAGCGAGTTGATCGTGAATCCCGCCAGCAGCAGCACCGCGAGGGTGCCGATGATGGCGACCGGCACGGCCACCAACGGGATGACGCTGGCACGCCAGGTCTGTAAGAACACCACCACGACCAGGACGACCAACAGCACTGCTTCAAACAGGGTGTGGATGACCGACTCGATCGAGCTGCGGACGAACACGGTGGGGTCGTAGTCGATCTCGTAACTGACGCCTTCCGGAAAATTCTTTGCCAGTTCCTTCATCTTGACGCGCACGGCGTCGGACAACTGCAGCGCATTTGCGCCGGGAAGCTGGAACACCGGGATGGCGACGGCGGGACCGCTATCCAACATACTGCGCAACGCGTAATTGTCCGGACCCAGCTCCAAGCGCGCGATGTCGCGCAAATAAGTGGTCTCGCCGTTCGCGCCGCTCTTGACGACGATGTTGCCGAATTC
>NZ_DATHMR010000113.1:0-23637 GCF_035486915.1 Dyella sp.
TTTCAAGGCGTATCCCGGTAACTATTTCACCGGTGACGGAGTGCGTCGAGATGAAGACGGTTATTACTGGATCACCGGACGCGTTGATGACGTGATCAATGTTTCCGGTCACCGCATTGGCACGGCCGAGGTCGAGAGTGCGCTTGTAGCGCATGCGAAAGTGGCCGAAGCGGCGGTGGTTGGCTGTCCGCACGAGATCAAGGGTCAGGGCATATACGCCTACGTCACGTTGGTGGCCGGTGAGCAGGGTAGTGAGGCGTTGCGCAAAGAGCTCGTCGCCTGGGTGCGCAAGGAAATCGGCCCGATTGCCACGCCGGATTACATTCAATGGGCGCCGAGTTTGCCCAAGACACGGTCGGGCAAGATCATGCGCCGTATTTTGCGCAAGATCGGCGAGAACCAGCCCGACCAGCTGGGCGATATCTCCACGCTTGCCGATCCGGGCGTGGTGAAAAACCTGGTAGACGAACGTCTGATTCGCTGAACGTAGACATCGAAGCATCGCCGCTGCGCTTGTGTCTGGCGGCGGCGATCCGGCAGCATGTAGCTATGCGAACAACTCTCGGCCACGACGTCGCCGGCATTGCCGGGGGATTGAACAACGACGTCATCCACGTTTGGCTGCTCGATTATCGAAGAGAGCTGCAACGCGAACCGTTAAAAGCACTGCTGGGTGTTTATCTCGGTTTGCCCGCTGAGAGCGTAATTCTGCGCAATGACGAACACGGACGTCCCGAACTGGCCGCACCGTGGAATGCCCTACTGCAGTTCAACTGGTCGCACAGCGCGGGCAAAGCCCTCATTGCGGTGGCGCGCGGTATCACGCCGGGTATTGATATTGAACGCGTCTATGTGCGGCCGCGAGCGCTGGATATTGCGGAACGGTTTTTTCACCCCGAGGAAACCGCAGCGCTGACGGCACTGAACGAGTCACAGCGCGAGCTGGCATTTCTTCAGCTGTGGACCGGCAAGGAAGCGGTCGTCAAGGCACTGGGTCGAGGCATCGCCTTTGGTTTGCAGCGCTTTTGCGTTTCCGTTCCACCCGCGCCAGCGCAGCTGCTTTGGCTGGATGGGGAGGAAGCGGCGCAGTGGCAATTGCACGCGTTGGATACCGGTGCGCAGCACGTAGCCAGTCTGGCATGGCGAGGTCCGTCGCGTAGCATCGCCATGTGGACACTTGCCGAGGCGCTCTGATCGGCGCACTGTGTGCGGCCCACGATCGATTTTTCTTCCATCCATGACTCTGCTCAGCGTCAATCTCAACAAGATCGCCGTGCTGCGCAACTCCCGTGGTGGCGATGAGCCCGATTTGTCGCGCGCCGCCATCACTTGCATCGAAGCAGGTTGCGGCGGCATCACCGTCCATCCGCGCCCCGACATGCGCCATGTGCGACCTGACGATGTGCGTACTTTGGCGGCACTGTTGCGCGGCCGCGTGGAATACAACATCGAGGGCAATCCGTTTGCTGCGGCACGCGGTGCGTATCCGGGTCTGATTGCATTGGCACGTGAAGTGCGGCCCACGCAGGTGACGTTGGTACCTGACAGCGATGGACAAATAACTTCCGACCACGGTTTTGAGCTAGCGAACGACGCGGACCGGTTGCGGCCACTCGTCGCGGAGCTGCGAGAGCTGGGCTGTCGTGTGAGTCTTTTTGTAGATCCGGGCGCGCAAGGTTTTGAACACGCTGTGGCGATTGGTGTAGAGCGCGTTGAAATTTATACCGGTCCTTATGCCCAGGCCTTCGAAGAAGGCGATGCTGCGGGGCAGCTGGCGTTGTGCGTCGATACGGCACGGCGCGCGCAACAGGCTGGACTGGCGGTCAATGCTGGCCATGACTTGAGTCAGGCGAACCTGGGCACGTTGCGCGTTGCCATTCCTGGTTTAGCCGAAGTGTCGATCGGCCATGCACTGATGGGTGAGGCGCTTTACGAGGGTCTCAGCACAACCGTGCGCAATTATCTTCAGATACTGCGATAAGACTGGCCGTATAGACGGCTATTTGTGCAAAGGGTGAGAAGTTGAGCATCAAACGCAGAAACAAAAACCCCCGCTTTCGCGGGGGTTTTTGCGGGTAGCGCTAGCTGCTATTGAATTGCTCAGGTTCAATCGCAGGAATTACTGACTACTACTATCCATAAAGCTGATCTTCGTCAGACCATAGCTCTTGGCGTCAGCCAGAACTCGAGCTACGTCCTGATAAGGCACCGCGTCTGCCGCGTCGATCTGTAGTTCGTTTTGCTCTACGTCCGACTTGAGCGAAATCACGTGGATCTGCTCTCTCAACGCGGACTCATCCACCGGTGTGTCGTTCCAGTAGTAAGCGCCAGACTGATCGATCTTCAGGTGAATGGGATCCGGCGGATTGGTCGGCGGAATCACATTCGGATTGGGCTGCGGTAGATCGATCTTGATTTTGTGGGTCATGATCGGTGCCGTGATCATGAAGATGATCAACAGCACCAACATCACGTCGACCAGCGGCGTGACGTTGATATCAGCCATCGGGCCCTTGCCACTTCCAGTACTAAATGCCATGGCTCGTCACTCCTTGCCGGTCGTCATGAAACCGACATGGACCATTCCCGAATCCTTCGCATCACCGAGGACCTTACGAACAGTCTTGAACTCCGTGTCCTTCGCGGCACGGATCTGCAGTTCCGGCTGCGGCGACATCGCCGCGTACACCGCGAACTTCGACTTCAGTTCGACATCGGAGATGGCGTTCTGGTCATCGTTGAGGAACATGCTGCCATCGTCCTTGATGGCCAGATCGATCGGCGGAACCGGCGTGGGCTGATCCGTTGTTTTCGGATTAGCCGTCGGCAGCTTCACCGTAATCCGGTGCGACATCAGTGGTGCTGTGATCATGAAGATGATCAACAGCACCAGCATCACGTCAACCAGCGGCGTGACGTTGATTTCCGACATCGGCGAGCCGGATTCGTTTCCGGAGCTCATCGCCATGGGTCAATCCCTCACTTCTGCGTCGGAGCGGCGCCTTCAACGCGCGCGCCGGTAGCGAAGAAGTCGTGCAGGTCATGCGCGAATTCGTCGAAGCGGGCGTACGTGAGGCGGTTCGAGCGGGTAAAGAAGTTGTAGGCAAGCACGGCCGGGATAGCGGTGAACAGACCGAACGCGGTCATGATCAGAGCTTCACCCACCGGACCGGCCACGGCTTCCATCGAAGCATTACCGGAAGCGGCGATGCGGATCAGGGCGTGATAAATGCCCCACACCGTACCAAGCAGACCGATGAACGGTGCGGACGAACCGACCGTTGCAAGGAGGGTCATGCCACCTTCCAGACGCAGGCTTTCGCGAGCGACGGCCTGACGCAGAGCGCGGTCGATGAATTCCGAGCGGCTCAGCGATTCGGCAAGGCGGCCACCGCCAGCAGCTGCCTGCTGATGGTGAGCAACGGCGGACGCAGCGTCCAGAGCAATCTTCGAGAATGGTTCACCCTTGGGCTGGGCTTCCAGCTCGCGGATGGCATCCTGCGTGGAGTTGTTGGACCAAAAGCCGTTGATCACGCCGTCGGCGCGACCACGCACCATCTGGTTACGAATGGCGTTGGCGATGATGAAGTACCAGGATGCGAAGGACATGATGACGAGGACCACGAAAACGATCCAACCCAAGGCATCGAAATTCTTGAGCAGGTCGTGGAAACCCATCTGTTGCATAGCCATCGCGTTGGCGTTGCCACCCAGAGACGGAGCGGCATCGGACGGAGCAGGAGTCTGTTGGAACATAAACGCTACCCTTGGAAGTCAAGCGTGAACTGTAACTGTAATTGGTATTACAGCTGGTTGAGATTGAAGTTGACGGGTACGCGTACGTAACCTTCAACCTTTTGTCCTTTTTTCATTTCCGGATTGAAACGCCATTTTTGTGCCGCTTCAATTGCCGCGCGATCGAGCTCGCGGAAACCGCTGGACTGATCGACCTTGATGTCCTTTGGCGTGCCATCGACAGCCACCAGGATCAACAACGTCACTGTGCCTTCGTGCCGCTGGCGAATAGCCTGTGGCGGATACTTCGGCTGCATTCGGCTGTTGTAGCTGATGTCCTGACCTGCCGCGATATCAGCCGGCGGTGCCGGCGGTGCCGGTGGCGCAGGCGGTGGCGATGCCACGGCGTTGGTCGATTGCTCTTCCACTGCCGGCGGCGGAGCTGGCGGCGGCGGAGTCGGCGGCGGGATAACCTGCTGCACGATCTTCGGCGGCGGCTGCTTCGGCGGTTCCGGCGGCGGCGGCGGTGGTGGTGGTGGTGGCGGTGGCGGTTCCTGGAAGTTCACCTGCACGATCTTGTCTTTCTGAACTTCCACCGATTTCGGTGGCGCCATCGGCGCGATCAGTATCAGGAAAGCAAACGCGTGCAGCGCGATGGCAACTGCCAGCGCCCATGTGCGCCCCCAACTGAACGGCTTGACGCCGGTATCTTCGTTACTTGAGGCCATCTGTCGCTTTCAATCAGGAGCTAGTCAACGGAATAGACGTGGTCGCAGCACCCAGCGGCAAAGCCGTTCCCAAAAGGGTGACATTTGCCACTGGACAGTGCGGGAAAAGTCCAACGGTACAACAGCACATGGCGTTTGTATAGCGTTTCCACGGCGGTCTTATGGACGTCCATAAGCCAAGTGAAGACACAAACGTCACGTGTCCTTCAATTAATTGCCAACACCGGCTTTTTGCAGCCAGGCCTTCGCCTGCGCTGCGGTTTCCGGATCCTTCTGTGCGTCCATGACTGCATCGACGGCAGCGACCTTGTTCTTGAGGCCGATGTTCGCGTTAGCGAGGTCCATGTAAGCCCTGCCCTTGTGCTGCACACCTTTGTCGATGCCTTGCTGGATTGCCGTCTTGGCGCCAGCAAAATCGTTCTGCTCAAGCATCGCCAAGCCTGCCTTCACGTAGACATCGCCAGTCTTCGCATCGGGCAGCGCTTTCTTGTATGCCGCTGCAGCAGCTCCGTAATCGCCACCGTTGAACGCAGCATCACCGAGCAGCTCGTTGTTCTCCGAGTTCGACGGCACAACGCCTTTGCTCATACCTTCCTGCAGCACGGCAGTCGCTTTATCGGAATCGGCCTTCGGATCGTCGGCGCTCTGACCATGAATCATATAGAGCTTGGCCAGCATCACATACTCTTGCTGATCCTTGAGCAGGCCCTGCGAACGACCCTTTTCAAGCAACTGCTGCGCTTGATCGTATTTCTGCGTCTGCACGAGCAGGTTTACGCTGTTTTCAAAAGCGACCGGATCGCTGGCGTTCGCTGCCATCTGCTTTTGTGCAATTTGCGACGCGAGATCTTTTTGACCGGAGTCGTTGTACGCCTGCAGCAGTGCTTCGTTCCAGTTCGGATCGGGTTTGTCCGTCATCGACTGCGCTTGCTTGAGCTGCGCGATCGCCTGCGGATATTGCTTCAGCTCCAGATACGCCTCGCCTTCCCAACCGTGCGATTCGGCAGTATCGGCGCGTCCATCGGCACGCCATTTTTCCAGCGTATCGATGGCTGGTTGAAATTGCTGACTGACGAGGTAGTAATTGGCCAGCTGCAATTGCAAAAGGAAGTAGTCGTCATTGGGCAGCGAGTTCAAGGCGACTGCGCGCTGCAGCATATCGATCGCGGGTTTCAGATCGTTGTTCTTCGCGTGCACCACGGCAAGACCTTCCAGTGCCTTGGCTTGCGCGTATTTGCTCTTGCTCGAATCAACGACGGGCTGAAGAAGTTGGGTCGCCTTGGTCATGTCACCGGAATTGGCGGCATTGAGGCCATCTTTCAGTGCTTTCTCATCTTTCGAATCGGTCAGGTCAGGCTTAGGTGAAGTGCGCGTCGCATTGGGATAAAGCGACGCAGCTTGCTGGCCTTTTGACGAGTCACTGCTCGCTAGCGCAGGAGTGCTCGCCAATATCAACGCAAACGCTGCGCCGGCCAGCATCTTCAGGGAAGCGTGTTTCATGGCGTTCCTCAAAGTGAAAAAGGAGTCGGTGTAGACGCACAAGCTGTGCGGGGGATCACTGAGAGTAACTGGTGACTCTCTCGATAACAAGTCGCACTGCGACATGAAAGGCGCAGCCAAATCAAAGGCTTATGACATTTTCACCATACTCGTCCGCATTTTTTTCTCAGCCGGGGTGCGCGATGCGTTTCTTTATGCACCGCCATGGAGAAAATGTATGTGTATGCGCATGCTAATGCGTTAATGCAAGCGCTAGCACACGACGCGGAAAAATGATTCCGCGTTGTGCGTTAACTCAGATGTCCAGGTTCGCGACTTTGAGTGCGTTGGCTTCGATGAAGTCGCGACGCGGTTCCACCGCCTCGCCCATCAGCATGGAGAACATCTGATCGGCAGCGATCGCATCTTCGACACCCACCTGCAACATGCGACGGGTCTCTGGATTGACGGTGGTTTCCCACAGCTGTTCCGGATTCATTTCACCCAGACCCTTGAAGCGCTGGATAGTGCGGCCTTTTTTGGCTTCATCGAGCAACCAGCTGCGTACGTCGGCGAATCGCACGACACCGCGCGATGCGTTGCCTCGACGCACAACGGCATCGGCCTGAATTAAACCCGCCAGCTGTTGGCTGATGTTGAGAATCGGGCGGAATTCGGAGCTAGTGAAGAACGGCTGCGGCAACAACCAGGTGTGATTCAAACCGTGCTGGTCGCGAATCACCTCAATCGCTGCCGGATGCTCGCCGTGCGCCGGGCGTAGAGCGAGTCGATAACGCGGCTTGCCCAGACCGCTGCTGGCGAGGTTCACCGTGAGGCCATCCAGCCAGGTCTGCATGGCGGCAGCGTCTTGCCAGTGGCGTGCTTCGATCGGCGGATGCTCAAGCATCGCGGCCAGCACGTTGGCATCGAAGCGATGTCCCAGGCGCTCGATCTGATCCAGTGCCGTCTGGTAATCACGCAGCAGTTTTTCGAGCGCTTCACCGTTGATGGGCGGTGCAGCCGGCGTGTACGTCAGGTCTGCATTGTCGACCGCGCTGGAGATCAGATAGGCGTTGAGCGCCGCGTCGTCCTTGAGGTAAAGCTCCTGCTTGCCCTGCTTGAGTTTGTAGAGCGGCGGCAGGCCGATATACACGTGACCGCGCTCGATCAGCTCCGGCATCTGACGGTAGAAGAACGTAAGCAGAAGCGTGCGGATGTGCGAGCCGTCCACGTCCGCGTCGGTCATGATGATGATGCGGTGATAGCGCAGCTTGTCTGGGTTGTAATCCTCTTTGCCGATACCCGTGCCCAGCGCGGTGATCAGCGTGCCGACTTCCGCCGACGAGAGCATCTTGTCGAAGCGCGCCTTTTCGACGTTGAGAATCTTGCCCTTCAAGGGCAGCACGGCCTGCGTCTTGCGGTTACGGCCTTGCTTGGCCGAACCACCTGCGGAGTCACCCTCGACCAGGAACAGTTCGCACAGCGACGGATCTTTTTCTTGGCAGTCGGCCAGTTTGCCGGGCAACCCAGCGATATCGAGAGCGCCTTTGCGTCGTGTCATTTCCCGCGCTTTACGGGCAGCTTCGCGAGCGCGAGCGGCGTCGACAACCTTCGATGCAATCTGGCGGGCTTCGACCGGATGCTCCAGCAGGAATTCGCCAAGCTTTTCGTAGACGACCTGCTCGACCACCGTCTTCACTTCGGACGATACGAGCTTGTCTTTGGTCTGCGAGGAGAACTTCGGATCGGGCACCTTCACCGAGAGCACGGCGATGAGGCCTTCGCGCATGTCGTCGCCCGAAAGCGTGACCTTCGCGGTCTTGGCCAGACCTTCTTTTTCGATGTACGCCTGCAGTGCGCGCGTCAGTGCGGCACGAAAACCGGTCAGGTGCGTACCGCCGTCGCGCTGAGGAATGTTGTTGGTGAAGCAGAACATCGTCTCCTGGTAGGAGTCGGTCCACTGCATCGCCAGCTCGACGGTGATGTTGTCCTGCTGTGCGCTGAGGCTGATGACGTTCGGGTGCAGCGCGGTTTTCAGCTGCGCCAGATGCTGGACGAAGGAACGAATGCCGCCCTCATAGGCAAACGTGTCGTGCCGCCCTTCCCCGCGTTCGTCGTACAGATCGATCGTGACGCCAGAATTGAGGAAGGCCAGTTCGCGCAGGCGTTTGGCCAATATGTCGTAGTGGAATTCGATATGGGTGAACGTCAGCGGGCTGGGCTGAAAGCGCACCGTAGTGCCGCGCTTGTCGGACGGCCCTACCGCTTTGACCGGATAAAGCGGCTCGCCATGGGCGTATTCCTGCTGGTATTCCTGGCCATCGCGATAGATCGTCAGCCAGAGATGCTCGCTAAGCGCGTTGACGACCGACACGCCCACGCCGTGCAGACCGCCGGAAACCTTGTACGAGTTCGCGTCGAACTTGCCGCCGGCGTGCAGGACGGTCATGACGACTTCGGCCGTGGACCGCCCCTCTTCGGGATGCGTGTCGACCGGAATGCCGCGGCCGTTGTCGACCACGCTTACCGAGCCATCGTCGCGGATGGTTACGATGACGTGGTCGCAATAGCCGGCCAGGGCTTCGTCGATCGAGTTATCAACGACCTCGAATACCATGTGGTGAAGGCCGGTGCCGTCATCGGTATCGCCGATGTACATACCCGGGCGCTTGCGCACCGCTTCCAGACCTTTGAGTACCTTGATGCTGTTCGAATCGTAAGATGCGTTCATGCAATAACCGTTTCCCGACGCCAAGAATCCGCCCGGTGCGGCGCCATAGGGGCCGGGCTGGATGCAACCTTCCGATTATAGCAGGGGCGACAGTTGACCCTGTTCCACGTGGAACACTTTCCCCGACGAAGCCTGGAGGGACCATGGAATCTCCGTGCCCGTCACCAATACCTGGGCCGGCACCCCCAACAGGCCTTCCAGCACGGCGCCCTGATGAGCCAAATCGAGCTCGGATGCCAAGTCGTCGAGGCAAATGATCGGCCACTCACCCCGGTGCGTGGCATCCACCCTCGCCTGAGCTAGCAAGCACGCGAGGGCCACCAACTTTTCCTGGCCGCGAGACAAGTGCTCCCGCTGCGGCGCGTGCTCGAACGATAAGGACCAGTCCGCACGGTGCACTCCCGCCGTGGTGTGACCCCTACCCTGATCGCGGCCGCGCTGTGAGGCGAGCGCTACCGCAAGATCCTCGCCCTCGGACCAGCCCGGCCTGTAGCGCAAATCAACCTGCCCAAGTTCCGGTATCAATCTCGAGGCCTCATCTCTGAGGTTTGGCAACAATGCGTCGAAGTAACCACGGCGCCAAGCATCGATAAGGGAGCCAGTGCGGCCAAGCTCCTGCTCCCACGGTCCGTAGAGTGCGTCGTCAAAAGATGTGTCGGCGCGAAGCAGACTGTTCCGTTGCTTTAGCGCGCGCTGGTAACGGCGCCACGTGGGTAGAAATTCCTGTTCCACGTGGAACACTCCCCAATCGAGGTACCGGCGCCGCTCTTCAGCCGCCCCAGCGATCAGTGCATGGGAACCTGGTTCGAAACACACCACCGCGCACTCTCGGATGAGCTGCCCGATCGGTACATCTTCCCCATTTAGGCGAGCATCCCAGCGCGAAGGACCTGTACGGCCCAAGCCAAGTCGAGCGAGATCCCCGTTATCGTGTCTGACGGTTGAAAAAATACTCAAGCCTGGTGCACCGCGTTGCAAGAGGACGTCCCTGGCCCCGCTTCTGAAGGACCGCCCATGGGAGAGTAGAAAAGCCGCCTCCAGTACCGATGTCTTCCCCGCGCCATTGGCCCCTACGAAGATATTGAAACCACCGTCCAGATCGACGCTTGCATCGGCAATGCAACGCAGTCCCTGAAGCTGCAAACGTTCCAGCCTCATAGGATCACGCCCCAAAAACAAGAACGCCGGAGCTTGAGGCTCCGGCGTTTGGGCGTATCAGCGCGAAAAGAAATGGATGCATGCACACAATCAGAGGCGCAACGGCATGATCACGTGTCGCGACTGCTCGCTATCGTCTTCCTGCACCAGACAGCTCGATTGAGCATCGCGCAAACTCAATCGTGCCTTGTCACCACGCAATGCAGCCAAGGCATCGAGCAGATAACCGACATTGAAGCCGACCGTCAGATCGGAGACGGCGGTATCGGCCTCCACTTCTTCGACCGCTTCTTCCTGTTCCGGATTGTGCGCAACGATGCGCAGCTTGCCCGGTGAGAATTCAAGCTTTACGCCGCGGTATTTTTCATTCGAAAGAATGGCTGCGCGTTGCAACGCGCCACGCAGCACTTCGCGATCGAGTGTTGCGCGCTTATCTGCACCGAGCGGAATGACTGCTTCGTAATCAGGGAAACGACCATCAATCAGTTTCGAGGTGAAAACCACTTGACCACGACGAACCCGTAGATGATTGCGCCCGAATTCAAGCTCAACGGTGCCTTCGCCCGATTCCAATAAACCGACCAATTCATTCACGCCCTTACGAGGAATGATGATCTGACGACGCGCTGAAACTTTGCTGTCCAGATGCGTTTCTTTCAGAGCAAGGCGATGACCATCGGTGGCAACGCAACGCAGCGCGTGTTCCTGCAGATCGAGCAGCATACCGTTGAGGTAATAACGAACGTCCTGATTTGCCATCGCGAACGCAGTGCGTTCCATCAGATCACGCAGCACTTCTTCGGGAAGGCTTACGCGTTCGACGAGCTCGATTTCATCGATGGTCGGAAATTCCGTCGCGGGCAACGTCGCCAAAGTGAAACGACTGCGCCCCGCGTTCAAGGCAACGCGATCGCCGTTTTGCTTCAGCTCGATCTTCGCGCCATCAGGTAGTGCGCGAACGATGTCGAAAAGCTTGCGCGCGGGAATGGTCGTTTCCCCGTCGACGAGTTTGTCGGCATCCGTGGATGCCACCATCTCCACTTCCAGATCCGTACCAGTGAAAGAAAGTTTGCCGTCGGCGACTTTCACCAGGAGATTGGCCAATACAGGCAACGTCTGACGACGTTCGACCACTCCGACCACCTGCTGCAAGGGTTTAAGCAGCGCTTCTCGTTGGATGCTGAATTGCATGTGTGTGCTTTCCCTATCCTGCAGTTCTGTTTTTTAAAAGAAGAGTAGTGGTGGTAGCTGGCCCGGTGGATAACTTGATAACAACAAATTATCCACCAAAAACAAAGGGTTAAGTAAAATTCCCCTGTGCTTGGAAACTCCTGCCGCCTGTGTGTCGGCGGTGGATAACTTCGGTACCCCAAAGCATCTACATATTATCCACAGGATACCCTGCCGGTTTTCAAGCGCTTATTCAATGGAGCGCGATCAACCTGTCAACGTGCGAATGAGCTGTTCCCAGTCCTGCCGCATGCGCGTGTCGGTCTCGCATAACTTGCGGATGGTGCGGCACGCATGCAGCACCGTGGTGTGGTCGCGACCGCCAAACGCCTCGCCGATCTCCGGGAGGCTGTGCTCGGTCAGCTCTTTCGACAGCGCCATCGCCATTTGTCGTGGGCGCGCGAGCGAACGCACGCGCCGTTTGGAAAGAAGATCCTGCAGACGTACGCCGAAATATTCGGCAACGATCTTCTGGATGTTCGGCACGGTGACGGCCTGCGCATGCGTGGCGAGCAAATCGCGCAACGTTTCTTCGGCGAATTCCGTAGTGATCGGCTTGCCGTAGAAGTTGGCGCGCGCGGCGAGCGTGTTGAGCGCGCCCTCTAGATCGCGCACATTCGAACGAATGCGCTTAGCCAGCAACATCGCCACGTTTTCGCTTACCGACACGCCTTTCTCGTGCGCCTTGGCAAGCAAGATCGCTGCGCGCGTTTCGAAATCCGGCGGCTCGATCGCCACGGACAAACCCCACCCCAGGCGCGACTTCAAGCGCGGTTCGAGTTTGTCCACTTCTTTGGGATAGCGATCGCAAGTCAGGATGATCTGCTGCTTGGACTCAAACAGCGCGTTGAACGTGTGGAAGAATTCTTCCTGAGTGGTGTCTTTTCCCGCAAAAAACTGGATATCGTCGATCAGCAGCGCATCCACCGAACGGAAGCGGCGCTTGAATTCGTCCATGCTTTTTGTGCGCAACGCTTCGATCATCGAACCGACGAATTGCTCGGAACGCAGGTAAAGCACTTTGCAATGCGGGTTGTGCTCGCGCATCAAGTTACCGGCGGCGTGCATCAAGTGCGTCTTGCCAAGACCGGTGCCCCCATACAACAACAACGGGTTGTAAGCGCGGCCGGGATTCTGCGCAACCTGCATGGCCGCCGCCTTGCCCAACTGGTTGGACTTGCCTTCGACGAAGGTTTCGAAGGTGTAGTGCGGATCCAGGTTGTGCGTAAAGTTCGGGGCGGCCGGTTCCGGTGTCGTCACGGCGCGCACAGGCGCAGCCGGCCGTTGGCCGTTGGTCGTTGCTGCGCTCGATCCCACTTCCAGACGAACGGACAACGCGTGGCCGGTGAGCAACGCCAGAACTGTCTCGATCTTCCCCAGGTAACGGTCGCGGACCGCTTCCAGTGTGTAGGGGTTGGGTGCGAAAAGCTGTAAGCCGTCCGCGTCGTCGCGGGCCTGCAGCGGCATCAGCCACGTGTGCAGGTCTTCGGCGCTCAACTCACCTTCAAGACGCTCCAGACAGCGCCGCCACAAGTCACTCATGGATACTTTTCAGCCACAGCTAAGTGCGCGTTCGCGCGGGGTGGACCGGGAAGTCTAGCAGCACCTACCGCTGAACTATCCACACGGATATCCACAAGCAGCCTCAAAACGCTATTTGACACGAACCAGGGCCGTTCCGCATAATTCCAAGTCTTTTCACCCATTACTTAGGAGGAAGCCATGAAGCGGACCTTCCAGCCCAGCAAGCTCAAACGCGCCCGCACCCACGGCTTTCGTGCCCGCATGGCCACAGCCGACGGCCGCAAGATTCTGAACGCACGTCGCGCCAAGGGCCGCAAGCGCCTGATCCCATAAGCCTTCGAGCATATGGGTCCCGCCGGCCTGCCGCGCGAGACGCGGATTCGCCGAGCCGGTGACTTCGCCGTCTTGCGACAAGCCAGCGGCCGCCTAGGCGGCCGCTGTTTTTCTGTGCGTTACCGGCAGAACGAACTCGGCCACGCCCGCCTCGGGCTGGCCGTTTCCAAACGGGTTTCCAAGCGCGCGGTCGAGCGCAACCGTATCAAACGGCTGCTGCGCGAATCCTTTCGCCGCGTCCGCACCCAACTCCCTCCTTTCGATGTGGTGGTCATGGCCCGCGAACAGGCCGCCGGGGTCCCCGGCCCGGAGCTGCTCGCCGAGCTCGATGTTCTGTGGCGCAAGCTTGTGCCGTTGAAGCGCGAGGGCGACACCTCCACAATGGCGTGCTGACCTTCCACCTTTTCATTTATGCGGGCCGCCGTCGCGGCGCCCTTCACTGGATCGCTACGCGATGAATCAATTGCGCCCCATGCTGGTTATTGCCCTGTTTTTCGTGGCCTATCTGCTTTGGCAGGCCTGGGACCAGGATTACGCACCGCATCCGGTCAGCGCGCCGGTGGCCGCGGCAGTGGGCAGCGATAACGGCAATGCGCCGGGTGCAACCCCATCGATCGCCAACACCAGTGCAGAAGGCACGGCGACTGCCGCGCAACTCATCACCGTGACCACCGATGTGTTACGCCTGACCATCGACACGCGTGGCGGCAGTATCGTGCGGTCGGAATTGCTCGACTATCCGGTCACACCGCGCACGAAAAAGAATCCGGACCCCGCGCCGATTCGCTTGCTGGATGACAGTGCGAGCGATTACTTCGCTGCGCAGAGTGGCTTGGTGAGTGCCGACGGCGCTGCACCGGATCATCGCGCTGTGTTCCAGGTCGCGCAGACCAGCTACACCTTGACGGATGGCCAGGATGCGCTGAACGTCGATCTCACCTGGACCGATCCGTCGGGCATCAAGGTGGTGAAGCGCTATACCCTGCATCGCGGCAGCTATGTGATTGACCTCGATCAGCAGATCGATAACGGCAGCGGCAAGACGTGGGACGGCAATGCGTATCGCCAGATGCAGCGCGTCGATCGCCCTGTGCCGGTGTATCACAACTTCCTGGAACGTATTTCCGACCAGTCGCGTTACGGTTTCTTCGGCGCGGTGTGGTACAGCCCCGATCAGAAATTCAACAAGCTCGCCTACGACAAATTCGAAAAAGAGCCCTTGAACCTTGGAACACCCACCGCAGGCGGCTGGGTTGGCATGATGCAGCAGTATTTCCTCGGCGTGTGGATTCCGCCGGCGAAGGAAGCCGATACGTTCTCCAGTGCCATCGTCAACAACAACGGCGCCGCGCCGCATTTCGTCATTCGTACGGTAGGCCCGCAAATTAGTGTGGCCGCGGGTCAGCAGGCGACCAGCGCAGCTCAGCTCTATCTAGGCCCCAAGCTGCCCGATCAGCTGCAAACCATTGCACCGGGCCTCGAACTGACCATCGATTACGGCATGCTCAAAATCTTCGCCGAACCGTTGCATTGGGTGTTGGCGCAGCTCGACAAGATCACGCACAACTGGGGCGTGTCGATCATTCTGCTCGTGCTGCTGATCAACCTCGTCACGTTTAAATTCACTAACGCGCAGTTCGAATCGGCTGCGAAGATGCGCAAGCTCAAACCGCGCATGGACGCACTGAAAGAACGCTACGGTGACGATCGCCAGAAGATGCAGCAGGCGATGATGGATCTCTACAAGAAGGAAAAGGTGAACCCCGCCGCAGGCTGCCTGCCGCTGCTGATCACCATTCCGATCTTCTACGGTCTGTATTACGTGCTGCGCGATAGCGTGGAGTTGCGTCAGGCGCCGTTCTTCGGCTGGATCCACGATCTCTCCGCCGCCGATCCGTACTTCGTGCTACCGGTGCTCTACACCATCGTGATGCTGGCGCAGCAGTGGCTGATGCCGCCGGCGGCCGGCATGGATCCGACGCAGCAGAAGATGATGAAGTTCATGCCGCTGATGTTCGCGGTGATCTTCCTGTTCTTCCCGTCCGGCCTGGTGCTCTACTACGTAGTGAACGGTCTGTGCCGTCTGCTGCAGCAGTGGTGGATGATGCGCCGGCACGACTCGGCACCGGCCAAGGCGGCCGCCTGATCTTCGCGCGGGCGGCTATGTGCCGCCTGCCGCGGTTATGCTGATACGCGATGACCGCACACGCACCCCATGAGGACACCATCGCCGCGATCGCCAGCGCAGCGGGTGCGGCCGGCGTTGGTATCGTGCGTGTTTCCGGACCGCGCGTTCCCGCCATAGCGCAAGCCCTTATCGGACAACCGCCCAAACCGCGCCACGCGCACTTCGCGGCATTTCGTGATGGCGATGGGCAGTTGATCGATCGCGGACTGTTGTTGCACTTCCCCGCGCCAGCTTCTTACACCGGCGAACACGTAATCGAACTGCAAGGTCATGGCAGCATGGTGCTGCTCGATGCGCTGCTGCGGCGTGTGTGCGAACTGGGCGCACGACTCGCGCGACCTGGCGAATTCACCGAACGCGCCTTTCTCAACGGCAAACTCGATCTCGCACAAGCCGAAGCCGTTGCCGATTTAATCGCCGCGCGCTCGCATGCGGGTGCGCGAGCGGCACTGCAATCGATGGACGGCGTCTTCTCACGAAAAGTGATGACGCTGCTCCAGGCTTTGATTGCACTGCGCGTACACATCGAAGCGGCCATCGATTTTCCCGAGGAAGAAATCGACTTTCTCGCCGATCCGGCCATTACGCAACAGCTAAGAACACTGCGCGCGGATCTCACCGACTTGTTGCGTGAAGCGCAACGCGGCGTTCGGCTCAACGACGGTCTGCGTGTCGCGATCGTCGGCCGGCCCAATACGGGAAAATCCAGTTTGCTAAACACTTTGGCGGGTAGCGAACGCGCCATTGTTACCGACATCGCGGGAACGACACGCGATGTGCTGCGCGAAAGCATCCAGCTCGACGGCATCACCCTCGAACTAGCCGATACTGCCGGACTGCGCGAAACACATGATCCGGTTGAACGCGAAGGCGTGCGCCGTGCACACGACGAGCGCGAACGTGCCGATGTAGTCATGCTGGTTACGGACGCCGAACACGCGCAGAACGACCTCGCCTGGCTCGACGACTTGCCCTCGTCGGTGGAGCGTATCGTCATCGTCAACAAGATCGACCTTGGCGATGCCCACGCACATGGCGAAAAACGAGCGGGTGCGTTCTGGTTATGGCTCTCCGTCAAAACAGAAGCCGGTCTTGAGGCGTTGCGTGAACATCTCAAGCAACTTGCCGGATCGGGCAGCGGAGAAGGCGCATTCAGCGCGCGGCGCCGGCACGTGCTTGCGCTTGAACAGGTCGCCGCTCACCTCGATCACACCGCACACGTGCTGGTAGACACGCACGCAGGCGAACTCGCGGCCGAAGAGTTGCGTCATGCACAGCATGCGCTTGGCGAAATAACAGGCACCTACACCAGCGACGATTTGCTGGGCGCGATCTTCAGCTCGTTCTGCATCGGCAAATAGTTAGTTCTGCTGACGTGCCAGCAATGCGTCAACATCAGTGCGGTGGGGCATGCCCGCGCGTGCACCCAATTGCGTGACCGAAAGTGCCGCTGCCGCGCACGCCTTCTTCACAGCGACATCCAAACCTTCGTGCAAGAAGACAGCAAGTGCGCCGTTGAACGTATCGCCTGCACCCGTGCTGTCGACCACTTGCACAGCGAAACTTTCCTGGTGCTGCGGTTCACCTTGCTCCCGAAACCACGCACCTTCAGCACCGCGCGTCAGCACGACCGGGCACGGTGCGCGGCGCATCAACGCGCGAAATTCGTCGGATGGGTCGGCGCCCAGCAACGTGGCAAGCTCGTGCTGATTTGGTGTGATGTAACGCGCGAGCTGCAACCACTCCGAAGGAAGCCGTTGGGCCGGTGCAGGGTTGAGAATCACGGGTACATCTTGCTGATGCGCGACGCGCAACGTCGCTTCCACGGTTTCGAGTGGAATTTCCATTTGCACCAGCACGGCGTCGGCTTGCGCGACGACGTCCTTGGCGTTGAGTACATGCGATGGCGTCAAATGCGCATTCGCGCCAGGCACGACGATGATCTGGTTTTCACCACCAGAAACGGTGATGGAGGCGGTGCCACTGCTGCAATGCGCGATGCGCGCGACGTGTTCGACGTGGATGCCCTCATCGGCCAGCGCATCGCATAGCGGTTGTCCGAAATTGTCGTCCCCGACGGCACCGATCATATGAACCTCGGCACCCAGCCGCGCGGCGGCCACCGCCTGGTTGCCGCCTTTGCCACCGTGAACCGATAAAAAGCGTTCGCCGAGCAAGGTTTCACCGGGCGCGGGAAAACGTTGCGCCACGGTGACGAGATCCATGTTGATGCTGCCGACGATGACGATACGAGTCATGTGTGCTCTCGCAAGAACGCGTGTGTTCTGCAGAGCGTAAAGGCAGACGCTGCGATGCGATAGTCATCGCAGCGCTACGTACCGGCGTAACGCCGGTACGTAGCGGAAGAACAATCAGTTACCGCCGCTGGACTCACCCGACGACGAGTCCTGGCCGTGCGCATTCTGCATACGCTGCTTCTGCATCTGCTTCATGTTTGCATACTGAGTTTGCTGTGCGGGAGTGAGCACAGCGTTGATCTGCGAATCGCTGTCTTGCTGAAGCGAACGCATCTTGCTGTGACGATCCTGCTGCGAAAGCGAGCTGTCGCCACGAATAGCTTCCATCTGCTGCTGTCTGTTCTGAAGAATCGTCAGCAGCTTGGACGACTGGTCGTCGCTTAATCCCAGCCGCTTTGTCAAACGAGCCGTCTGTTTCTGCGGATCGGGTGCCTGATGCATCGGTTGAGAAGATGGCGAGGAACTGCTGGAACCCGCGGAAGAGCTGTTGTCCTGGGCAAACGTTACAGGTGCCAGGCTAACGGCGCTCAGCGCGAGGGCAAGCAGGGCAAAACGCGAAGCGAAGGTGTTCATGGGATTTCTCCGGGCGATAGAACCGTAGTGAGGCATCTGTCGATGACTGCATGGCAGGAAACGAATTGCGCAGCTTGCCGTTTACCGGGCTTACACCTTGTGAACGTAGGTATTTGCCTGCGAGTGGGCAAAAGAACGGATTGGCGAAAGAAAACGCGACCTTGAAACCGCTCTTCACGGCCCCGACGCTTGAGGTTTCAGTGTTGGAGGTCCTCATGATCGAGCTTCACTATTGGCCCACGCCGAATGGCCACAAGATCACCCTGTTTCTGGAAGAAAGCGGCCTGCCCTACACCATCAAGCCGGTGAACATCGGCAAGGGCGAACAATTCGAACCGGCTTTTCTCGCCATTGCACCGAACAATCGCATGCCGGCGATCGTCGACAAGACGCCTGCCGATGGCGGTGAGCCCATCAGTGTTTTCGAGTCGGGCGCGATTCTTCAATATCTCGCCGAAAAGACCGGCCGCTTTTTACCCGCCGATCTGCGCGGCCGCACCACGGTGATGGAATGGCTGTTCTGGCAGATGGGTGGTCTGGGTCCGATGCTGGGCCAGAATCACCACTTCAATCGCTACGCACCGGAAAAAATTCCGTACGCCATTGAGCGCTATGAGCGCGAGACGCGTCGTCTTTACGGTGTGCTCGACAAGCGTCTGGATGGACGTGCTTTCATCGCGGGCAAGGACTACACCATTGCCGATATGGCGGCCTATCCGTGGACGGTGTCGCATGCCGATCAAGGTATCGATCTTGATGATTTCCCGCATTTAAAGCGCTGGTTCCATTACATCCAGGAACGCGATGCGACGCGTCGCGCATATGCGATCGGAGACACGATCAAAGGAAAGCTGGATGCGCGCACGGATGAGGAGGCGCGTCGCAATTTGTTTGGGAGATGATGCGAGCTAGTCCAAGCCTCACCGTCACCCGGCCTGCGCCGGGATGACGGTGAGGTGGCTTATAACGTTGCGAAGCGCAGCAACTTTTCTGGCTTGCATCGACGCATCAAAAAACCCGCCAATTGGCGGGTTTTCTTGTATCCATATCAGTGTGCGCGACCTACGTCGGAATCACCGTGTACCAGTGGGGGCGGTGCGCCCGCGACAGCAAGTAGCGATTGCGCGTAGCCGTCTTCCATCGTCACGGTCGACACTTCATCCCACCCGAAGAACGACGGCTCACGCAGCCATTCACCATCCGGCGTGATTTCCTGCATGTTGAAACCATCTTCCTCGACGCTGACGAGCCGTCCGATGTAGCAGACCTCGGCCTCATCTTCGCTATCGACGTGGATACCGATCACCGGCGCCATCGCGCTGGCGGCTTGTACCACGTCGCGGATGTTGTCGAGCGGGAACGCACGCGGTGGACGCGGCACCATGTTCTTCAATGTCAGCGCCTTCTCCATGAAGATCGCATGCTTGTCCGGTGCTTCCAGCTCGCTGATGTCCCGATGCCGCATCACGTACATGCCGTCGTAGGTAATACCGTCACCAACGACCCACAACAGAAAAAATTCCCGGCCAACACTACCGACGTAACCGCAGAAGCTGCCGTGTTCCAATTCACCGCGCCATAGACGCACCAGCTGCTGATTCTGTTGCGCTTCGCGGAGCTGCGCACGCTGGCCGGTGGTCTTCAACTCAATAACGTTACTCATGGTCAATATTTTACCAGAGGGGGTCGGACCTCATGTTTACAGCCTGATAAGCGTCCGCTGCCACGAAATATAATCCATAAATAACAATAACTTGGAAAAAAGCACCCGTCGTCAGAGGATGTAGCGGCTCAGGTCTTCGTCCTTCACCAGGCTACCCAGGTTTTTATCGACATATTCGGCGTTAATCAGATAGTTTTCGCCGGATTTGTCTGCAGCTTCGTAGGAAATCTTCTCCAACAGGCGTTCCATCACCGTGTGAAGCCGGCGAGCGCCAATGTTTTCGGTCCGCTCATTCACCTGATAGGCCACTTCGGCCAGCCGGTCGATGCCGGTTTCGTCGAACGAGAGCGACACACCCTCGGTGCCCAGCAAGGCAACGTACTGCTTGGTCAGCGCGTTGTGCGGTTCGCGCAGGATGCGCTTGAAGTCGTCCACGGACAGCGCCGACAACTCCACGCGAATCGGCAGGCGGCCTTGCAACTCGGGAATCAGGTCCGACGGCTTAGCCAGCGAGAACGCACCCGAGGCGATGAACAGCATGTGGTCGGTCTTGATCGGGCCGTACTTGGTGGAGACGGTAGAGCCCTCGACCAACGGCAACAGATCGCGCTGCACGCCTTCGCGGCTCACACCGGCACCACCCCATTCCGAACGCTGTGCGACCTTGTCGATCTCGTCGATGAAGACGATGCCGTTCTGCTCGGCCGCTTCCATCGCCTGCGCGCGTATTTCCTCATCGTTGAGCAGGCGGCCGGCCTCTTCTTCGATCAGCAACGGCCGCGCTGCTTTGATCGCCAGCTTGCGCTTCTGCGTCTTGCCGCCGCCGAGGTTCTGGAACATCTGGCGCAACTGCTGACCCATTTCTTCCATGCCGGGCGGCGACATGATTTCCACGCCGACATTCATGCTGACGTCGAGCTCGATCTCGCGATCGTCCAGCGCACCTTCGCGCAGCTGTTTGCGCAGTTTCTGGCGCGTGTCGCTTTCCAGCGACGACGCGGGCGCGGGATCGTGACTCCAGTCGGTGGGTGACTGACGACGCGGCAACAGTGCATCGAGAATGCGATCTTCCGCGCGATCTTCGGCCTGCGTTCGCACGCGCTTCATCGCTTGCTCGCGCGTAAGCTTGTAAGCCACATCGGCCAGATCGCGCACGATGGATTCGACGTCTTTGCCGACGTAACCCACTTCGGTGAATTTCGTCGCTTCCACCTTGACGAACGGCGCATTGGCCAGCGTCGCCAGGCGTCGCGCGATTTCGGTTTTGCCGACGCCGGTCGGGCCGATCATCAAGATGTTTTTCGGCGTCACTTCCTCGCGCAGCGAAGGGTCCAGCTGCATGCGACGCCAACGATTGCGCAACGCAATGGCAACGGCGCGCTTGGCGTCGTGCTGACCGATGATGTAGCGGTCGAGTTCGTTGACGATTTCACGAGGAGTGAGTTCGGACATTAGGGTCACCGGGAAAACGGAGTTATTTGCTTTGTCACGCCGGCGTGTGCCGGTATCCAGTGACCGTAAAGGCAGTCGACACTGGATCTCGGCCTGCGCCGGGATGACGGGTTATGAAGACGCTTACAGCTCTTCAATCGTTGTGTTGTGATTGGTGTAAATGCAGATGTCGCCCGCGATCTTCAATGCGCGTTCGACAATGGCGCGCGCATCGAGGTCGGTGTTCTCCATCAGCGCAAGCGCGGCCGACTGCGCATACGGACCACCGGAACCGATCGCGATCAGCCCATGCTCGGGTTCCAGCACATCGCCATTGCCAGAGATGAGCAGCGAGGCTTCTTTGTCCGCGACGGCGAGCATGGCTTCGAGCCGGCCCAGGCGGCGGTCGGTGCGCCATTCCTTCGCCATTTCGACGGCAGCGCGGGTGAGGTTGCCACCGTGCTTGTCCAGTTTCTGCTCGAACAGCTCGAACAGGGTGAAAGCGTCCGCGGTGGCACCGGCGAAACCGGCCAGCACGTCACCCTTGCCAAGACGGCGGATCTTGCGGGCGTTGGCCTTCATCACCGTATTGCCCAGCGTGACCTGACCGTCGCCGCCGATCACGACGCGGCCGTGGCGGCGCACCGAGATGATGGTGGTGGCGTGGAACGATTCCATGGATATCTCCGAAAGAAAGCCTGGATCGCAAAGGTGGGGCCGTCGAGCCCGAAACCAAGGCAGGGCGGCGGGGTGCCCTGATCAATGCCGCTGCCGGAGCATCCCTAACCTTTACGCCGCGCACGCGGATGCGCGGCATCGTAAACCTTGGCCAGATGCTGAAAGTCCAGATGGGTGTAGATCTGCGTCGTCGCGATATCGGCGTGACCGAGCAACTCCTGCACCGCGCGCAAATCGCCGGACGATTCCAGCATGTGGCTGGCAAAGGTGTGACGCAGCAAATGCGGATGCACGTGCTTGGCAAAACCCTGACGCATAGCAAGCGTTTTCATGCGCGTCTGCACGGTGCGTGGACTGATCGCTGCACCATGTCGTCCGCGAAAAACCGGCGATTCCGGCGCGCGGCCTTCCGCTTCGCCCAAGGCACGCAACGCAGCGATGGCGTGGCGTCCCACCGGAACGATGCGCGTCTTGCGGCCCTTGCCCAACACACGCACTTCGCCGGCATCCAGATCCAGATCCAGCCAGCGCAAACCGATCAATTCGGAAAGACGCAAACCGGAGGAGTAGAAAAGCTCGAGCATTGCGCGATCGCGTACACCCAGTGCGTCATCGCCATCGCCTTCCACCAACGCAGTGGCTTCGTCGACGTCCAGCACCTGCGGCAACTTGCGATGCACTTTGGGACCGCGAACACCGGCGAGCGGATCGTGCGACAACGATCCCTCGCGCGTGAGTTGGCGAAACAAACTGCGGCACGAGGAAAGCAGGCGCTGCAAGCTTTTCGGCGACAGTCCCGCGCGATGTTCGGACGCGATGAAACCGCGCATGCGATGGGAATCGAGCTTGTCGAACGAGGCAATTTGCTGCCTCTCCATGTACGCCGTCAGTTTCGTTAGATCGCGTCGATAACCGTCGATGGTATGCGGCGATGATTGGCGTTCATTGGCCAGCCGTGTGAGCCACGCGTCGATCTGGCCTTGTGCGTCCACGGCGGCGCTCAGGCGCCATCCTGCAGGCGCGCCAGCGATGCGGTAACAGTGGCCGAAATCATCTTCAGGAACATCGTGCCCATGCCGGGTTGGAAGTGATCGGCATCGCGGCTGCCGATCGCCAGCAAACCGTATTCGCCCAGCGGCATCACCGCCGCCGAACGAATGTCGGGTGCCTGTTGACCAAACAATCGATACAGACGCTCGGCCGAAAGGCGTCCTGAAATGGGTTCATGATGCGCGAGGAAATCTGCAAATTCCGGCATGTCGGCACGGCCGCCCGGTTCGTGCATCAACCACTCGGCGGGCGGCAGCGTGAGATTGCCGAACAAAACCAGTCGCACCTGATCGGTGGCAAAGTCTTCGCGCAATTTGACCACCACACTGCGCGCGGCGATCGCTGGTGTATTGGCGCGCAGCACCGCGACGTTGAGATCGTGCACGCGATGCATCAGGCGTTCGTTCTGGGCGGCGATCTCGGTGAGCTCGCTGAATCTGCGTTCCAGTTCGGCGTTTTTGTCGCGCAGTGTTTGCAGCTGATAGGCCGCCAGCGAAGCCACCGCGCCCTGTTCGCGTGGCATCGTCAAAACATTCGCCAATTCCGGATAGTCGCTGAGAAAGTCCGGATGCTCGCGCAGATAAGCGGCGATATCGCTGGCTTTCATCGTTTCGTCGAGCAGGGCGTTGGTCATGCGCGAAACCTCGATCCGGAAAACGTAAGGCGGTGAGCCGCCGGGTCCGAGTGTGCGATGGACGCGCCTGCGCATCAATCACCGTGTTGCGGATCCAGCCATTCACCTTCGAAGACAAACGTGGCCGGACCGGTCATCCACAACCGCTCGCCGGGGCCGTTCCAATCGATTTGCAGGCTGCCGCCAGGCAGGTCTACCTGTACATGTGCGTCGACTTCGCCGCGTTGGCGCAACACGGCCATGG
>NZ_DATHMR010000114.1:0-13577 GCF_035486915.1 Dyella sp.
TCGCCCGCGTCGGTCAGGATCAGTTTGCGCGTGTTGCGATGAAACAAACGCACGCCGAGGTTTCGCTCCAACAGTGCGACGTTGCGGCTAATAGCAGCTGGCGTCCGCCCCATGTAACGGGCCGCGGCGGAAAAGCCTCCCAACTCGGCACTTCGAACAAAGGCGTCCAGATTGGCGAGCGTTTCCATGATCACCTTCAAAATTAAGTTGAAAATGATTCCAGCGATTTGAGACTACCGATAGAGAGTGGGGAATTCCATAGTGACGGTATGGCGATCGTGCCTTTTGGAGATTTCCTCATGAACACCGCTACTTCCGCATCCCATTCCGACCGTCCTGCCCCGACCGATGGCGCCCGCAGCATCGGCATCATTGGCGCAGGCCAGATCGGCTCTGCCTTCGCCCGGGCCCTCGCCCGTCACAGCATCCCGGCCGTCATTGCCAACAGCCGCGGCCCGGCATCCTTGCATGCACTGACCCGTGAGCTCGGGCCGTCCATTCGAGCCGTGTCACGCGAGGAAGCGGCGAAGGCCGACATCGTCCTCGTTGCCGTGAACTGGTCAAAATTGAGCGATGCCATGACCGGACTGGATTTGCGCGGCCGCATCGTCATCGACGCCAACAACCCCATCGAGCCGCCCACATTCCAGCCCGCGGATTTGAAGGGACGCACGTCCAGTGAAGTGTTCTCTGAACTGGTTCCCGGCGCACGCGTGGTAAAGGCATTCAATCATCTGCCGGCGCTGTTGGTATCGAACGATCCTCACGCGGAGGGCGGACACCGGGTGCTTTTCTTTTCCGGTGACGATGCGCAGGCCAAGCGCGACGTGGCCTCACTCATTGAATCGTTGGGTTTCTTCGGCATCGATTTGGGGCCGCTGGTCGCAGGTGGTCGCCTGACGGAGATCCCTGGGGGACCTTTACCCATCCACAACTTGGTCAAATTTGGCTAGCGTCTCGTTCAAGGCGGACGTTGCGCCGCCGAATGTCTTCACTGCGCTGATCATTCCCTCGTACATTTCCCGTCAACGACGTCGAAGAAATGCTCGCCTCTGGGCGAGTTGGAGGTGGGGTTCGTGAAGATGGAGACGGACGATTGGGGAAGTGTGCCTTCCCTTAGTTTTGCAAACCCCTGTTGCGACGATGACCTCTGTCTATCTGGGCTGAGTCCACGTCGCTTCAATGTCGTCTTTTACGGCATCGTCGACATCTGAAATGGAAACACCCATCAGCTGATCGACGCGTCCATGTCGCATTCCGTAAAAATGACCGCTTTGTCTGTATGTCGCGGTCCAGGTGACGCGATCGGAGTTTGCGCGTTCGTAATCGCCTTCATAGGTAAATCCGTTTTTTGTCTTGCCAGAAACACTTGTCATGATCATTTCCTTTGGGGGTAACCACTACAGCGTACTCCTTTGCTTGAGCTCAGGCGTGGCTCGCAATGGCGCCCGATTTGCGTCTACTTTGAATGCCATGCACGAGAAACTGCGCAAGAACGATTGCACCGCAAGCAGACGTTCTGCCCGACGTATTACACGCAACTAACAACACTAAGCGCATGCTGCCGGGTGATGAGGAAAGCAAGCACTCCTCCTTGATAGGCGGCTCCGCCTCGCGTTTTTATCCCTATATCGCCTCTTGATACTTCTCCGGTCGATGTCGGGGTACGGTTGCGGCCGCTCCGGGTTTGCAAGCGACTCCTTTCGCAGGAAAAATCATGAATACCCATGCCATCAACAACACTCAAAAACGTAACCTCGTTGATTCAGTCGAATCCCTCGACTCATTCACCATGTTGAGCAAGGCTCTGGATGCTTCCGGGCTGACGCCCGTGCTGAGCACGTCGGGCCCTTACACCTTCTTTGCTCCCAACGACGAAGCATTTCGCAAACTACCGTTGGGCACGCTGGAGGATTGGTTAAAGCCGGAGAACAAGGACGAATTGATTTCCGTGCTCAAATACCACGTGCTTCCGGGCCGTGCGTCAGCCGCTGATGTCGGCACCATGTCGCGACCAAAAATGATGCAAGGCCAATCGGCCGTTGTCACCAAGGAAGGCGACAAGATCCGGATCGATGGAGCCAATCTGATTGGGCTGGATATTGCCTCCAGCAACGGCGTTATCCATATGATCGACGCTGTCATCCAACCTATCGAGCCCGCGACCAAGCACTGATCGACGAGTGCTCGCACACGCTTACGTGAATGCCTGCGACCGAAGCGGGCATTCTCGACGCGTTTTTCAGTGTGCGGCGTTACGCAACGATTGTCTCTTCACGGCATGGCCGCGCCAGCGGTTGCTCGGACGGGAATACCCGTCGCGTCAAAGTTTTCAAGGCAGAAAATGTTGATGCCGAGAAAATCCGGCGTGACGCGTTTTCGGTGGAAGGGATAGATACCGCAGACTTTGCAGAAGTAATGCGTCGCGGTGAAGCTGTGGAACTGATACGGCGTCAGTGATTCGGCCCCGGCAAGAAGTTTGAACTCGCTCTCGTGGACCTTGACCATGAGGGCGTTCTTGCGCCGGCAAATCGAACAATCGCACGTCGTTAGCTCCGTAAAGGCCGATGAAATTTCGAAGCGCACTGCACCGCAGTGACAAGAGCCTGTGACGGTTTTCACATGCACACCTCGCCCTCCAGATAAAACACGCACCGGCAATCTAACTCGATACGAGCGCTTGCCGCGCAGCCAACGATCCAATATGCACATCAAAGCGCGGGGCTCATCAGATGAGACATGATTGACATAATTCGATATTTCTGGAAATATCGAATTATGGAAACAGACGATGCCCTTGCTGCTCTCTCCGCGTTGAGTCATGAGACTCGATTGGCGGCTTTTCGGGAATTGGTACAGGCTGGCCCCGAAGGGATTTCGGTCGGGGAGTTGCGGGAGCGCCTTGATCTGCCACCGGCCACATTGACGGCTCATCTCAACGGACTTCGCGCCGCGGCGCTTATCGATGACGAGCGCGAAGGGCGCGTCATTCGGCTGCGCGCGAACTACTCGCAGATGAATGCACTCATCGCCTATCTCACTGAGAACTGCTGTGCCGGTTCCGCGCATTGCGCGCCGGCCATTGCTTGTAAGCCCAAATCCAAAGGAGGTCGCGCATGAATCGGTTCCACGTTCATCTCAACGTAGTGGACCTACCCACCAGCGTGCAGTTCTACACCCGACTATTCGCTGCCGAGCCCACAGTGCTCAAGGCTGATTACGCCAAGTGGATGCTGGACGATCCCAGGGTAAATTTCGCTATCTCCAATATCAGTCGCGTGTCCGGCATTGATCACCTGGGTATTCAGGTGGAAAGCGAAGCCGACTTGATCGGCCTCGGGACTCGCCTCACTGCAGCAGGCGGCACAGTCACGCCTGAAGTTGGCGCCATTTGCTGTTACGCCCAATCGGACAAGGTTTGGATCGAAGACCCACAAGGCACGCGATGGGAAACGTTTTATACCTTTGGAGAAGCCGAAACCCACTACGCCAACCTGGCTGCTTGCGGAACCACAGGTGCTTCGTGTGCACCGGCAGTCTCGGCGCAAGAGGTGACTTCATCTGAAAGCCGGTCGTGCTGTGCCGCGCAATCGGGATGCTGCTGAGCTGGCGTCATGGAAGTTCGTGCGCTCACTGTATGCATGACCAAAACCATTCTGTAGGAATCGCCGCATGAAACGCGTCCTGTTTGTCTGCATCGAAAACTCCAATCGGAGTCAGATGGCGGAAGCGTTCGCACGCATGCATGGCGGCAATGACGTTGAAGCGTTTAGCGCTGGCTCGTCCCCATCGGGTCAGATCAACCCGAAAGCCATTCGCTTCATGTCGGAAGTGGGCTACGACTTGAGCAAGCACGCCTCCAAGTCGCTCGATGATATCGATGGCGATTTCGACGCCGTCGTTACCATGGGCTGCGGCGATAGTTGCCCGTGGGTCCCTGCAAAGCGCCGCGAAGATTGGGCACTCCCTGACCCCAAGCATTTCGACGAGGCCGGCTACCGTGCAGTGCGCGATGAGATCGCTGCGCGCGTAAAAGCATTATTGAAGAGTTTGTGATCTTGCTTGCCCGCGAGCTGGATGCAAACTTTTTGGGGGTGTTCTCTAACGATAAACACAAGATCGAGGTTGGTTTTCAAACTCCAACACGCCCCCTTTCAGAAAGCCCTAAAGACGAGGCGATCACTTACCCAAAGGGCAAATGATCGCCTCGATACACCCGCACTCTTAAGCATTACCCACGGACACCTTGCGCGTGCCAGCGTTTTCGATGCGGTTGTCCAGGCTGAAAGCACCTGCGCCGAAGTAGGCAATCTGCAGAAGACCACCGGTGATCATCACGTCCTTAAGGAAGTGAATCATCTGGTTTTGATCGGCAAAGTTGTGGTGGAAGAAAACGGCCGTAGCAATGGAGAACACCCCCAGGACCACGGATGCAAAGCGGGCGCGGAAGCCCAACAACAACAGGAGACTGCCACCCACCTCAATGACCACCGACGTAATAAAGGCAAGCGGTGGTGCGGGCAGTCCGACAGATGCGATGTAACCCACTGTCGCACCATACGCAGCGAGTTTGCCCAAACCACTCATAAGGAATGGCAGACCAAGCAAGATGCGACCCAGCAACGGAAGAAATTTGTAGCGTTCCATAAAAACCTCCTGACAAGAATTGTCTAGATGAAGTAAGTGGGTGGAGTCGAAAAAGTGGTTTAGCCGGTGTCCACCATCACCAGCTCGGAATCTTCAAGCGCAACGATCTCGACGTTCGTCGTCTGCGTGATCGCAACACCATCGAAAGCATTCATGGGCTCGCCATTGACGGACACTCGTCCCGACGCCACGACGAGATAAGCAGAGCGCAACGGTGCCAACACGTGACGGACTTGCTCGCCTGTCTTTAGCGTTGCAGCGAGCACCCGCGCATCCGCACGAATAGAAAGCGCTCCTTCGTCATCGGAAAAACCGCTGGCAAGTACGACGAAGCGTGCGGCGCGATCGTTTTTCGGAAACTGTCGTGTATGCCACTGCGGCGCGCCGCCCACCGCGCGCGGCTGCAACCAGATCTGATAAAGCTTCAGCGGCACATCGCCCTTGTTGAACTCGGCGTGGCGTATGCCGGTGCCGGCACTCATCACTTGCACATCGCCTGCATGGATCAGCCCTTCCGATCCGAGCGTGTCGCGGTGCCCGAGAACGCCCTGCCGGACGTACGTGATGATTTCCATGTCTTGATGGCCATGGAGGGGGAAGCCACCGCCAACGGCGATCTCGTCGTCGTTCCACACGACCAGATTTCCAACGGGCTCGTGCTCCGGATTCCCGCCATCGAACACCGTGATGTGGTGCTTCGCGCGCAGCCAACCGAAGTCGGCGTTGCTCAATGTTTGCCAGCGGCGGTGCGTAAGCATCTTCATGTCCTCCAGGCCCCCGCCCCGGTATGGGACGGCTACCAAATCGGAATTCGCCTTGCCTCGGCGGTGATCTGGGCGTTGGAGGAATGCTAAATTAGCAACGATCCAAGGCATATCTCCTAATTTGCAAAGGATCATTGCTGCTGATAGAACGATAGGCACACACCAGAGCCTGCCGATGAACCCGATCACGGACCTCAACAACCTTCGACTCTTCGCGGAAGTGGTGGAGCACGGGAGTTTTACGTCGGCAGCGCGCAGCCTTGGCGTGCAGACGTCCAAGCTCAGCCGGCGCATACGCACATTGGAAGAAGAACTCGGCGTGCGCCTGCTCAATCGAACGAGCCGAACGCTCTCGCTTACCGAAACCGGTCGACAGTTCTACCAACATTGCGCTGCCGTCGTCGCCGAATCGGTCGCCGCCAAAGACATCGTCGATCAGACCCGAACCACGCCACAGGGCACCGTTCGCATGAGCTGCCCGGTTGCGCTTCTGAGCTCAGGCGTCGCCGCGATCATCGCCCGATACGTTCAGGACAATCCGCAAGTACAGGTACTTCTCGATGCGACCAATCGCCGTGTCGACGTGATTGAAGACGGCCTGGATTTCGCCATACGCGTCAGAGTTCCGCCGCTGGAAAACACCGACCTCGCGTTTCGGCAACTCGGCGTGTCGGTGCAGATTCTGGTTGCGAGTCCCGCATTAATCGCACGCCATCCCGCGCCCAGTTCCATCGAATCCTTGCGCAATTGGCCCACGCTCGCGATGTCCAGCAACAACGAAAGATTTGTATGGAATTTGCTGGACAGCAAGGGAGTGGCGACATCATGGACCCATCAACCGCGACTGGCGACAGATGACTTGGACAGCTTGCGCGTTGCGGCGATACAAAGCGCAGGCGTTGCGTTAGTGCCACGCGAACTTGTCGATGCCGATATCAAAGCCGGTCGGTTACAACATCTACTTACGGAGATGGCCTCAACGCCGGGCCTTGTACACGCGATCTTTCCTTCGCGACGAGGCATGGTTCCTGCCGTTCGTCATTTGCTCAATGCGCTTGTTGCGGGATTTGAAGAGATGAATCGCCAGAATTGATAAGTGCGAGATATAGGTTGGTTTTGAAAGACCAATCTGGCCCATGTTTCTTGCCTTAAAACAAACTCGGCCGCCCCTGCGGGGGTTTTACGTCTAAGCTTTATGGAATAGGGAGGGGATATGGGTCAGCCAAACACTCACGCAGCAAAGGCGTGGCAGACAGCGCTGTGAGGATAAACAGTGCGGTTTGCCTCAACAGATCAAGCATTTCTCTTCCAGGTCTGCGTTCATAGCGACGTATTCGCTTTCACATTGTCGCCTGGATTTATCCGCTTTCAATCCGGAGCGCACGCTACGTGGCGCGCGCAAGATAGGCCGGACTTAGGTGGCATCGGTTGCGTACCGGACCTGAATAACTGGCCTGCGAAACGGACGATTTAAGAGTATTGTCGAGGATACCGCCTCTCACTACGTAGACATCCGAATGAACGACACACCTAAACCCTTGTCGGCATCGACCATTCATTCGGTTTATTCCGGCACGAAGATTACTTCTGCGGTCGAGCAAGCCAAAGATTTCAAATCGACGAACCGTTTTCAGCGGGAGGCCTCGCATTCGGGGCAGGCGCCCGAGAAACCCAAAGTCGAGAAAAAGCGGCCGCGCCGGTAGTCACGCACCGCTGCTGTTCAATTTAAGTGGAACGTTCGGCTGGCAAGATCAGCTCAACGCGCGCACGCGAAAATTGCGTCCCTTGATCTTTCCGGCGCGCAGACGCTCCAGCGCTTTGTTCGCAGCCGATCGGTTAATGGCAACGTAGGCGCGCGTAGCGAAAACATCGATTTTGCCGACGTCGTCCGCCGTGAGGCCCGCATCGCCTGTCAGTGCACCGAGGATGTCGCCGGGGCGAAGCTTGTCCTGGCGCCCCGCGTCGATCACCAGCGTTTTCATCGGCGCGAGATTCAACGTCTTGCTGCGCGGCGCGGATAGTTTCAGCGGATGCCAGGGCAGCGGTCTGCCGAGCAGTTGTTCGATGTTGTCGGCTTTGGGTTTTTCGCGTGGCGTGCATAGCGCTATCGCCAGACCGATTTGCCCCGCGCGACCGGTGCGGCCGATGCGATGGGTATGCGTCTGGGGATCGTGGGCGATGTCGTAGCTGATTACCAGCGGCAGTGCGGTGATGTCCAGTCCGCGTGCTGCCACATCCGTAGCCACCAGTACGGCACAGCTACGGTTAGCAAACTGCACCAGCACTTCGTCGCGGTCGCGCTGTTCCATGTCGCCGTGCAACGCCAATGCGGAAAAACCGCGTTGATCGAGCTCTTGCGCCACGGCGTCCACGTCGCGTCGCATATTGCAGAACACCAGCGCGTGCTGGCCGCGTTCACCGGTAAGCAGTTGGGCCAGCGTGTCGAGTTTGCGGGCCGGATCCACGTCGATGAACTGCTGTTCGATCGCAGGTTTTGTTTCGGTCGGCGCTTCGACGGTGATCTCGACCGGGTTGCGCTGCACGCGTGCGCTCACCGCCCTGATGTCATCCGGATAAGTCGCCGAAAACAACAGTGTTTGATGGTGCTTGGCGATACGTCCGATGATGTCATCGATGGCTTCGCTGAAACCCATGTCCAGCATGCGGTCGGCTTCGTCCAGCACCAGCACCTTGATGCCGCCGCCATGCAGACTTCCGCGCTTCAAATGTTCCTGCACGCGACCGGGCGTGCCCACCACGATGTGCGGATCGTGCGATAGAGACGCCAGCTGCGGCCCCAACGGCATGCCGCCGCACAAAGTCAGCAGTTTGACGTTGGGAATGTTCGCCGCGAGCTTGCGAATCGCCTTGCTCACCTGATCGGCAAGTTCGCGTGTCGGACAAAGCACCAGCGCCTGCAAGCGAATCGTTTCTGCATTTAGCGATTGCAACAGACTCAGTCCGAATGCCGCGGTTTTGCCGCTGCCGGTTTGTGCCTGGGCAATGACGTCGCGCCCTTCCAGCATGGCAGGAAGGCTCTGTGCCTGGATCAGAGTCATGGTGCTATAGCCGAGTGTGTCGACACTGGCAAGCAGCTCGGGTTTCAAGGGAAGTGTGTCAAAGGCAGTCATGCGCCATGATCGCACGTTCGCATCAATCATTGCCTGAAAAATGGAGCCGGCAAGGGTGGCCAAGCGACGCGCCAAAGCCGTCATCTGATGTGCATAGTCGACACTTCGTTTTGCAACGGATGGTTAGCCAGACGTGAGGTGGATAGGGTTGGTTTAAATGAATCGCTTAGCTTGATTGTTCAGCAAAGCCCTACGGATGAATAACTCGCAGTCCAAATTCGTCTATTGGGTCGGTCGGCAACCTTCCAGAGAGTCCAACTGCCGCTGCAGCAATCAAACCGATTTCACTTCTCCGCCATCCATACGGAGCATGGCGCCCGTCATCCAGCGTGCGCCAGGCGAGACTAGAAACGCCATGAGCTCGGCGATTTCTTCGGGTTCACCATAGCGAGCAATACCTGCCTCGCGTGGAAAATGCTCCGTCGCTTCTTCGGGCGTCATGTTGTGCAACGGAGCCCAGTGCTCAAGGTACGAGCGACGACGCCCCGTCATCACCGGACCCGGCAGTACGCTGTTGACTTGCACGCCGTCGGTAATGCCGCGATCGGAAAAGGCCTTCGCCAGCGCGGCGATGGCGGCGTTGATCGTTCCGACCGCCGCGTACGGCGCCTTCGGAAATATCGCGGAATTGCCGGACATAATGACGACCGATCCTTTCGCTTCTTTCAGCGCCGGCCATGCTTCGATAGTGAGGCGTCTGGCGCCGTGAAGCTTGAGCGCCATACCGCCATCCCATTGTTCGTCGGTCATTTCGAAGAGATCGATTTGCGGAACGGCACCGGCGATATTCAGCAACGCATCGATACGGCCAAAGGCTGCCAGCGTTTTCCCGACGACAATCTTCGCTGCCGCTTTATCGGCCAGATCAAGATCGAGAATCAACGCTTTCGCACCGTTGGCTTCGACCGATGCGGCCGTCTCCAACAAATGCTCACGATTCCTGGCGACGAGCACGACCGCTTTGAAATCTTTGGACAGACGAATTGCCGTGGCGCGGCCGATACCCTGACTCGCACCCGTGACTATGGCCGTTGACTGTGACATGACGTTCTCCGATGCGTGTTGTGGCAATGATCTCAGGCAGCGAGAAAACTACTGATGGCTTCGGCGATCTCGTTCGCATGCGTTTCCAGCGCGAAGTGGCCCGTGTCGAGGAAGCGAACCTGTGCGTCCGGAATATCGCGCTTGAAAGCCTCGGCGCCCGGCGGCAGGAAGAACGGATCGTTCTTTCCCCACACCGCGAGAAAACGCGGGTGATATTTGCGGAAGTAAGCCTGGAATGTCGGATACAGCGCGACGTTGCTCTTGTAGTCCAGGAACAGATCCAATTGAATCTCGTCGGCCCCCTTGCGTGCAAGGTAGTAGTTGTCCAGTGCGATACCGTCGGGCGAAACCAGCGATTCGTCAGCCACGCCATGTGTGTACTGCCAGCGCGTGGTTTCCGGCGCGAGGAATCCGCGCAACGCTTCGCGATTTTCCGCCGAGGGATTTTTCCAATATGCCTGAATCGGATTCCATCCCTCGCTCAATCCTTCTTCGTACGCATTTCCGTTCTGGGAAATGATGGCCGTGATGCGTTCTGGATGCTTTACCGCTAGGCGAAAGCCCGTCGGCGCGCCATAATCGAAAACGTAGACGGCGAAGCGATCGAATCCCACCACTTCCGTGAAGCGATCGATGACGTTGGCGATGTTCTCGAATGAATAAGTGAATTTGTCGCGCGACGCCATATCCGTTTGACCGAACCCCGGTAGGTCAGGCGCGATGATGTGGAAGCGATCGCTCAGCAGTGGAATGAGATCACGGAACATGTGGCCCGAACTGGGATAACCATGCAGCAGCAGCAATTTCGGTTTATCGGCTGAACCTGCTTCACGATAGAAGACGTTCAGGCCATCGACGTTGGCACGGCGGTATTGAATAGCGGACATGACGATTTCTCCAGGGAATAAGGTGGTTTAGTAGTGTGGATGCTCGGATGGGATGATTCCGTTCAGTTCCCGACGTGCCGCACCGCATCGACGATGACGGTCTGGACAAGCTCAGGTGCGGTGACACTGGGAAGATGGTCGACGGGATAAACGCTTATGCGCGCGTTCATGCGTTCGGCCATGAAGCGCTGCGTCTTCTCGGGAATCATGTGATCGTGCTCTGCCACGAGATACCAGACAGGCACATCTCGCCAGAGCGGGCGTTCAACCGGCACGGTGATGGCAGCCGGCGAAATAGGAAGTTGCTTCGCGGCGAGCGCTTTGCGTTCTTCCTGCGACGCGTGCTGCGCAAACGCGGTGCCGAATGCTTCAGGCGCCAGCCATATCAGCCCATCGTCGCCGGGCGCGAGCTTCGGCGCTTTGTCGTCGTGCTCGTAACGGTAGAAGACATCGGCAACGGTCTCGCCCTGATCTGGCGCCAACGCGGCGATATAGACCAGCGCCCGCACCTTCGCGCTGTGCGTGGCGGCGATAACGGCCCCCGCATACGCGTGCCCGACCAGAACGACGGGACCATCGACCCGCGCGAGCGCCTTGTCCAAGGCCGCCACGTCGTCGGCGAGCGACGAGAGCGGTAGACGGAAGGTAACTGCCTCAATGCCTTTTGACTGGAGCAAGGTGACGACCTTGCTCCAACTCGATTCATCGGCCCATGCCCCATGCGCCAATACAACTGTTGCGGTTGTCTTGCCCATATCGCCTCTCCCAGTGGTTTGAAAGCCGGTGGTCTGAGGCAATGGGGACTTGAAGATCAAGTAACCGCCTCAATGTGTATTTAAAGGTTACTCTCTTCAAAAATAACTTGTCAACACCTTTTGAGCCGGTTACCTTGAGCCCAAGGAGAAAACCTATGTCGCAGCCCATGCCCGCCCTTTTCATTGCCGACTCCCCTGGCCTGGATTTCCTGAATTCCGTGGCCACGCCGATCGATACCCCCATCGATTGGCTCGAGGACGGCGAGGGGCTGCTGGGTTGGCTCCGCCAGGCGAGGCTGGCGCCCGATGACGTGCTGAAATCGATCCGCGCACGGGCGATTCCGGGAGAAATCGATCGCCTGGCGGCTCAGGCGCGCAGCTTGCGCGAATGGTTTCGGGGATTCGTGCAGACACACAAAGGGCATCCGCTGAAAACCGCGGATTTGTCCAAACTGGAACCGCTCAATGAGCTGCTCAGGCGCGATGAAGCGTTCAACGAAATCGTTGTTCAAGAAGGCGACGAAGCTTCCGGCTTTCGCTTGGTGAAATCGCGACGTTGGGCTTCACCCGAAACGTTGTTGATTCCGATCGCCGAATCGTTGGCGGATCTGGTTTGCCAGGAAGACTTTTCGTACGTGAAAGCTTGCGAAGGGCCGGTCTGCACCTTGTTATTTGCCGATCACACGCGCGGACACGCGCGCAGATGGTGCAGCATGTCCCTGTGCGGCAATCGCGCAAAACAAGCGGCGCATAGGCGCCGCGTGAAGGCAGAGTTGCCGAACAACGTTTAGACGCGTTGCTTGAGCTGGCGTTCTTGCTGATTTGTGCCGATCGCCCGCTGAAATAAGTCAGCGGTCGTGAGAGCATGAAAACAACAACGGCTCTCTCGTTGGATGACGTCCCCTGAATTGAATTCGGCGCACCGGGTGATCTCATGACGAAACGCATCGCCGCTACGCTCAGCCTCCTTTTGCTCGCCTCTCTCACTCCGGCGATGGCGCAACAATTTCCGGTTTGGGAGTGGCTGTTGCACAACTACGGCAGCAAGACCGACGACACGCCTGTGCCATCGATGAAGATGGGCAATCACATGCAGATGTCGTTGAAGGGCACGGCACAAACGGGCGACGAACAGCGCGCCGATGACATCGTCGCCGCAGCCAAGCGCGTACTCGCTCGCTACGCCGACGTAAACACCGCCGTACAGGATGGCTACAAACCTTTTCATCCGAGCGGCAAGATGGGCGAGGAAGTGCATTACACCAACTACCGCTACGCACGGCTGGAACAGCAACACGTCAACTACGATCAGCCAGGATCGATTCTCTACAAGCGCACGCCGCACGGCATGGAAGCGGTTGGCGTGATGTACATCGCGCCACAAAAAGCCACGCCTGAACAGTTAAACGCCGTTGCGCCGCTGAGCATCGCGACCTGGCACCGGCACGTCGATTTCTGCGGCGCTCCACGCAGTCTTCCCGTCGCCCAACAGTACGGTCCTCATGCACAATTGGGCCCGCAAGGCAGCATACATACCGAAGACGCCTGTAAAGCAGCGGGTGGTCTGTGGATTCCCGTCGTCTTCGGCTGGATGACCCACATTTATCCGAATGCAAAAAGTCCGAGCGAGGTATGGGCCGGGATGGATATGCATATGGATGCGAACAGCGATCATGATTGATCAGCCCGCCGATAAGCGAGCTGATGCATTTCCAAAATGGGTGACCACGGCATTTATGCATCATGCGCAAAGATCTCAATGACTTGATTGCGTTTTTGTTTGTTGCGCGCGAGCGCAGCTTTACGCGCGCGTCGGCGAAGCTCGGCATATCCCAATCGGCGCTGAGTCATACGATCCGAAAGCTTGAGAGTCGGCTCGGCGTTCGATTGCTGACGCGCACGACGAGAAGCGTCTCGCCTACTGAGGCTGGAGAGCGTCTGTTGCGCAGTGTGGCGCCGCGTTTGGAAGAGATCGAAGCGGAACTTACTGCCTTGGGCGAATTGCGCGAAAGGCCCGCCGGCACGATTCGCATTACTACCGCCGAACATGCGGCCGATACCATTCTGCGGCCGGCGCTGGAGAAACTTCTTCCCGCTTATCCCGACATCAAGGTGGAAGTCGTCATCGATTACGGCTTGATCGATATCGTTGCGCAACGCTACGACGCCGGCATTCGCCTGGGCGAACAGGTGGCGAAGGACATGATCGCGGTGTGCATAGGGCCGGATGTGCGCATGGCGGTCGTCGGGTCGCCGGCTTATTTCTCGAAATATCCCATTCCAAAAAAACCGCAAGATTTGACGGCGCACAATTGCATTAACTTGCGTTTGCCAACGCATGGCGGTTTG
>NZ_DATHMR010000115.1:0-10491 GCF_035486915.1 Dyella sp.
ACGTTCCACCCACTCACTTCGACCACCGGTTCGGCCGTTTCCTGCGATGCGTATCGCGCGGTCAAAACCATCGACTCACCGGGCCAAAGCGTGACGTCATTGTCATTCCACAGTATGGGCAGCGCAAGGTTGCCGTGCGCACCATGCCTGATCGACACGTGCTGGAACAGCGCCACGGCCTTAGACGATGCCGGCACCGACAACGTGACCGTGGTGATGTCATCGCTTCCCTCGCGCCGTGTCGTTGCGCGGACCTCGCTCGTCGCGGCTGGCAAGGACCGTAGCGAGGTCAAATCTGCATACTGCGTCAGCGGGGTGAGGTACCAGTTCGAATTCGCCCAGTCGAGCACGTCCGCCCGGGTAGATAGCCAGTAGACGTTGCGGCTGACTGGCTTGCCGTCGGAAGAGGCGAGGTCGAGCTCGATGAAGTACGCGGGCGACAGGCCGGCGATGGCCGGCAGTGCTGCCAATGACCGCGTGTGGTTGCCCGCAAGGTCGATGTTCTGCAGGTGCTTCTCGTAGCGCACGCTACCGTCGAGATTGCGCACGCGGATGTTCGCTTGCAGGCCATGAACATCATCCAGCGTGTGGTTCACCAGCACGATACCGTTCGTGTCGTACGAATATTGGATGTGCACCAGCTCGTTGGCTTTCTTGGCGCCGAAGTACGCGCCCGCAGGATTCATGAAGTAGTCGTATAGATGCCAGTGCAACGAGGGCCACGCGTTGTTGAGCATCCAGTAGATCACGCCGGTTGCTGGCTTATCGGCATCCATGTGCGCGTTGAACGCTTCGAACTGTGCGCGGACGTTGTCGTAGTTGTCGAGCTGGGCCTTGGCGACATAATCGGCGAGATTCGTCGGTGCGCCGTAGCGAGCGGCCAGCGCCTTGTCGAATGGCGTCAACACGGCGAATGTCGACCAGTCGGCGGATGCGTGGTATTGCCTAGCCTCCGGGTATTTCCATAGCGCCTCCTGCTCCTGCGGCGACAGCATGCGCCGCACATCTTCCAAGCGCGGAATATCCGCGCCTGCGCTGACTTCCGAATCGAAGCCGAATGCACCGCCCAGCTTGTCGGCATACCAGTACGACGGCGGTATCCAGTCGTAAGGGCCGTCCATCTTCAGACCGGAAGGACCGGCTTCCGCTGTGCCTTTTGCGACAGCCGCCGAGATGATCGGCAACGACCAGTCAGCTGCGCGCAACGTGTCGACATACATCTTCGCGATGGGCGGCGGAGGTGGGTTATCGCTGCCGATCAGGAAGCCGATCACAGATGGATGGTTGCGCAGCAGGCGCGCTTCGCTGGCCATGGAGTCTTCGGCCACTTTCATGTCGGCGGAGGTCCAGGGCGAGCCGCCGGTCTTGGCGGCCGACTCCCATTTGTCGCAGCATTCCCAGCCCGCCAGTATCAGAATGCCGTCGCGGTCGGCGAGGTCGTAGAAACGCTGATTCTCCAACTTGCCTTCGCTGCGGATAGCGTTGAGTCCAAGGTTGAGAACATAGTTGAACTCGGCCTCCATGCGTGCAGGATCGTCGCGCAGGAACATGTCCGGCGCCCAGCCGCCGCCGCGGATCAGCACGGGTTTGCCGTTGATGAAGAACTGGCGATAGCCCTGCTTCGTCAGGTTCGAACTGACGCTGCGTATGCCGAACGTCGCAGTGGCTTTGTCAGACGTTGCACCATCGACTGCAGCGGTCATCTCCAGTTGATACAGCGGATGTTCGCCCATGCCGACGGGCCACCAAATCTTTGGATGATTCAGTGCGAGGCCCGGCGTTGTCGTGGGCGAGAACGAAACGACCTGCGTTTGTCCTGGCGCGAGGTGCACGGTTTGTTGCATTGGTACGCCGGCCACTGTGCCGGTGATCGTCGCATCGTGCGCCACGGTATCGAGGTTCTTCGCATCTACCTTCACGGTGAGTGCGGCGTGCGCGAGATCGGGTAGCGACAGCGTTGAAAGAACCTGTGGGAAGCTCAACTCGACCGGGCCGGTCTGCATGATGTCCACGCCGCGCCACGGTCCCATGTTGTTATCCGGGGGTGTGGGGTTCCAATCCACCCATCCCATGGACAGGCTCTTTCTTGGATCGGCTGGATGCACACGCATGGCGAGAACGTTCGTGCCCGCGTGTATCCAGCGCGTCACGTCGAACCCATGCACGGGATAGGCGCCGGCGACGTCGGCGTGGTCGGCTACCTGATGTCCGTTCACCCACACGTCGGCGCTGGCGATCATGCCGTTCGTACGCAGCAGCGTATGGTGGCCAGATGAGTCCTTCGAGAGCGTGAATTCTGTGCGGTACCACCAAGACGTCACAAAAAGATTGCCGCTGGAATCCGGCACCTGCACCGCGCGCAAATTGTCACTGTAGAACACGTCGTTCTTGTACGTGCCGTTTTCCAACAATCCCGCCATGACGGTTGCTCGGCCACTCACCGGGTACCAGTCCTCGGTGGAGAAGCCCGTCGAGGAAATTTCGGTGCCATCTTGCTGCGCTTTCGCGCTGTCTTGAATCTGCCAATGACCGATGGCGGTGACGGAACCGGCGTCGACGTCTACCTGAGTGGGTGCGTAGGTCGTTTGGGCGTGAGCGGACGACGACGCCAATACGGCTAACGCGGCCATCATCCAAAGTGCGTGCTTGGCTGGAGTTTGCATGGCGTCACTGTTTCTCAAGATAGGTTTCGCGTATTTCAACGGGCGCGAACGGCCAGGACCGATTGAGCTTGGCCCACATCGCAAATACCACGAGGCCAGCGACGATCCATATACCGGAAAGGATCAGCGACAACGTGGAGGCCGACACGTACACGTAGATCCATCCCAGCAGCGCGATCACACATGGCACTGGGTAAAGCCATTGCTTATACGGGCGATCGAGATGGGGCTGACGCTTGCGCAACACGACCAACGCGGCGACCTGCGCGATGGACTGCACGATGATGGTCGCGGCCAGCAGCATGTTGATGACTTCGGTCAGGTCAAAGAACGTACCGATGGCCGTCACCACGCCCATCGTGAGCAACGCTACGTGTGGGAAACCGTGCTTCGCATGCAAGCGTCCGAACACGGATAGAAACACCTTGTCGTGTGCTGCCTGGAACGGCACGCGCGATCCACCCAGCAGGCCGGTGAACACCGAGGCGAACGCAGTCACAATGATGAGCACGGTCATGACGGCGGCCGCCAGATGTCCCCAACTACGCTCTACGACCAGCGAAGCCACCGACTTGGATTGCGCGATTTCCTGCCACGGCGCCACACCAAGTACGCTGATGTTGAGTAGGAGATAGACAAACATCATCGCGATCACCGAGACAATGATGGTGCCGGGCATTGTCCGCCCCGGATTGCGTAACTCGTCGCCGATGTAGGCGGTGGTGTTGTAGCCGAGATAGTCGTAAATGCCGATGATCAGTCCGGCACCAAGCCCCATGAAGAAGTGGCTGCCAAACACGCCGGGCGGGTAGGTAAAAGCGAAGCTCGCATGGAAGTGTGAGAAGCCTGCCGCCGTCACGCCGACGACGGAGACCAGCATGATGATCCACAGCGCGATCGTAATCACGCGAACCGATTCGATGCGACGGTACAGCAGCCACGTAACGATGGCAGTGGCCACCAAGCCGATGACATGCACCGGCCACCAACCCAGGTTAGGAAAGAAGAACTCCAAATACTCCACCATGCCGATGATGCCTGTGGACATCAGCAGGGGAATCGCCAACAGCATCGTCCAGATGAAAAGAAACGGCATCAGTTTGCCGGTGCGGTACTGAAACGCTTCGCGCAGGTAAACATAAGTTCCCCCGGAACCCGGCATGGCCGCACCGAGTTCGGCCCACACCAAGCCATCCGCCATAGCCAGAATCGCGCCGGCAATCCAGCCGATGACCGCCTGCGGACCGCCCATCGCCGCAACCATGATGGGAATGGTGATGAACGGCCCGATGCCGCACATCTGGGTCATATTGATCGCGGTTCCCGAGAACAGGCCGATGGAGCGATGGAAGGCGTTATCGCGAACGTTCAGGGGCGCGTTGGAGTCCTGCATGCTTGCCTAGTCGTGATGGGTTGCGAAGGGGCGCGATGAAGCCGCCCCGGAAAACGATCTTGTTGCCCCGTACCTCATCGTCGCCCCGGTGAAAGCCGGGGCCCAGCGTCTTTAACACATGGAAGCGTAAGGCACTGGATCCCGGCATTCGCCGGGATGACGAGTAGGACGGGATTATTCGAGATTCTCAGAAGGCGCTCCGACTACCACTGACCACGTACGCCCAACATGAACATGCGCTCGGAGAACGTCGAGTGCGCAGGCTGGTCGGGCCACACGAGGTAGTAACGCTGGTACTCGTTGGTGAGGTTGGTGCCGTCCAGGAACACTTCGGCGTATTTGCTGAACTTGTACGAGATCGACGCATCGAGATACTTCTGCGGCGCTTCGTACATCTCCATCCCCGTGATGCCACCCACACTATCCATCACCGCTCGCTTCGAACGATAGTTGTACGCGAGGCGGGCTTGGAAGCGATCATCCTGATACCACAGGATGAAGTTGCCCGATTCGGTGGAGTTATCCTGGAATGGAATCTTGTTGCCAGCCAAATCCTTTTCGCCCGAATTGCTTGGTGCGTACGTGGCGTTCAACTCCATACCGGTCTTGGACAGGAAGCTTGGCAGGAAGGTGAAGCCTTGGCGGTAATCGAACTCCGCGCCCTGAATGCTGTTGCCGGTGCCCTGAACGGGTTCGGTGATCACGATGCAATGATCGCGAACCACGCCGTCCTCATCGGGCAGGGTGCAGTTGGTTACGCTGCCGTTCTTGATGAAGCTTTCCACGTTGATGCGGAACAGCGCGAGGCTGAGCATGCTGGTGGGGTTGATGTAGTACTCCAGCGATGCACCATAGTTGGTGGAGCGCCACGGATTGAGGTTCGGGTTGCCGGTCGATGTGCCATCGGCGACGCGGAAGATCGGTCCCTGCGGCGTCTCTGCCAGCGAATAGTTCAACTGCAGGCCGCCGCCCCATGCGCTGAGGTCCAGCGGCATCATGTTCTTCGAAGCGGCCAATCGAAACTTCAGGTTATCGAAGATATCCAGCGAGAAGTTGACTGACGGCAACACGTCTTGATAACTGCGCTTGGTGACAGCCGTGCCTGTTTCGACAGGTTCGTCGCCGTACGCACCAGGGGCGCCACTCAAAAACTGAGTGACATTTAGATTGGTGTGAATCATGCGAACGCCAACGTTGCCGCTGTACGGCATATCGCCGATGGTGCCATCGAAATCGCCTTGCAAATAGCCCGTCAACTCCTTCAGCTGCACATCCCAGCTCGTTCCCGGCTCAGCGACTTCGGTGGTATCGGGGTAGAGCGATTTCCAATACGAAATGGGATTGACCATCGCGTTAGGATTGACCGCCCAGAAATTGATGCCCGAGCCAAGCAGATTGGTGTACTCCTTGAAGTTGCTCGACAGCGGTGTAGCCGTATTGGGCATCGATATCGCCGACAGCGGTCCAGCGCGGAAGTAACCCTCTGAGTTGCTCGCGGTACACGAGCCGCTATTCAACACCACATCGGCACCCACATAACGCACCAGGCATCCGTTCGGATCGCTGGCACCGATGCCTGCATAGACGGGTGTTTCCAGCGTCCAACCATAATTGTCGGCGTTGCGAATGCTGTTTCGTATGCCGAATTCGAGCTTGAAACCGTCCTGGAAATCGTATTTTCCGTCGAAGCGCAACGCGTTCAACGCCACTTGGCGGTCATAGTCGCCGGACGATTCCAGTGTCTTCATCGTCCACGCGTTGGGGTTGGCGAAATCGGCCGCCAACGATGGTGGCATGTTGACGGTGATGTAACGTCCCTCGAAGTTCGCGATGATCGGTACCGTGTTCTGCGGAATGCCATTTGCGTTGAACACGCGGTCACCACCCAGCTGTGCCGGGTAGACGAACGTACCGGGCGGCACATTCGCGCCGGGCATCAACACGTTAGGCCACAGTGCACCGTCGGAGTCGGAAACATTGATGTCGGTTTCTACATTCGACTGGAACGCGGTGTCGCGGATACCACGTACGCTCGCGGTGAAAGGGCCGCCATCGTCGTAATCCAGCTGAAGATTGAAATTCTTCGCGTTGGAGCTTTTCTGGATGATCTGCGAGTACGACTCCACGTCGCCGGGCCATTTCTCATACACCTGCGTGGTGTAGATCTGCGAGCCCTGCCAGCCCGGCTCGGGTGTGCCATAGGAGCCCAGAGCAGGGCTTCCGGTATTGCGCGATTGCACCGGCACGTACGTTGCACCTTGCCAGTTGGTGGAGTTGAACTGAATGCCGTCATTCAGATCGTACTCGCGTTGTTGCGAGTAGAAGTAGTCGCTGGTCAGACTCAAGCCGTTACCGAGATCCATCTGGAACGAGGCATTGCCGGACTTGCGTTTGCGTTGCGTCGTAATGTCGTTGATGTTGATGTCCTGGCTGCCCATGAAGACGCCGTTGGACTTGCCGTCGCCATTGACGTCCACACTGCCGTCGGCGTTTTGAACGATCTTCGATGGAATGGGCGCGCCGTTCCACGGCGTCAGGAAGCCGTTGTAGCCACCTGCGCTGGCGGCGTTCTCGCCATTGAGCACTACGCCGTATTGATCGAGACCTTCCGACGAGTTAAAGCGCGTGGTGTTGGAGAAGTCGGCAGCGATCAGCAAACCCCAGCGGCCGCTATCGTTGTACGAAACCAGTCCGTTGGCCTCAGGCCCTAAATGATTGGTCGTGGAGCCGCGCTCTGCATCGGTTGAATAGCTGTACGTAAATCCGCTGGGAAGATCCCATGGGCGATAGGTATGCAGGTCGACGGCGCCGCTGATACCGGCGTCGGTTTCGTTGGCGGTCGAGGACTTCACCACGTCGACGCCGTGAAACAGCGTGGACGGCAACATGGTGAAGTCGGGCTGCTGCGAGTCGATCTGATCGGCCGTGATGAACACTTCGCCGTTCAACATGGTGCCGACCTCAGGCAGGCCGCGTACGTCCACCGACGTACCAACGCCAGCGTCGCGATTGATCTGCACGCCAGTGACGCGTTGCAAGGAGTCGGTGATCGTGGTGTCGGGCAGCGCGCCGATGTTTTCCGCCGTGATGCTGTCCTGAATGTTTGGAGCATCACGTTTCAGATCGATGGCGTGCTCCTGCGACGCGCGTACGCCCGAAACAGATACGGTCGACAGCGTGGTTGCATTTTTTTTCGCCGCGTCATCCGCTTTCTTGGCGTCGTCTTTCTTGGTGTTAGGCCCCGGCGGAGCAGGGGCCGGCGCGGTTTGCGCCGTGGTGTTGGCCTGCGTGGTTTGGCCGTCCGTCTGGACATAGGCGAATGTCGACGCTGCACTCGTCGTCGACACGACAGCGAACAGCGACACAGTGACGGCAAATGACAATGGATGCTTGCGAAGTACGGTGGACATGGGCTTTTAACCTCGTTGATGTTGCCTGTCGATCCTCGGGTGCTTCGTGGTATTCCAAAACGCGTGTAGCCCGGCGGTGCCTGCGGGTTCGCACGCCGTCGTGATGCAATGTCTCGATGTCCCCGACTTTGGCTTCCCAAGCCAAAGCCATTTCACTTGGTGCTACTACACGGGACCCCCGTCCCGCTTACCGCTTATTTCGAAAACGCCATCCGCGCCAACGCCCACTGGCCATCGCGTGGATCGCCAGTAACGAAGACGCACACGTTGCGAACGCCGGCCCCCGCCGGCGTGGCAACGTTTGCCTCAAGCTGCATCTGGCCTTTTGCCTGCATCGCGCGCTCCAGCGGCAAGCTGGCAATCAGCGGCCCGGTGCAGGAATCGGCATGAATCTCGAACTCGCCAGCTGCGCTTGTCTTGTGGCGCACTACCGCATTCGCAGCTTCGTCGCCGAAGCGCCATGTCACGTGCTCGACAGTCATCTGGACGTGCTTGATGCCATCCAATGGCGCCTGCGGCCACAGCCAGCACGCATTACCGATATCTACCGAGTAAACCGGCCTCGGTCCCTGCGCCGATCTGCTGCCGTCAAGGCGTGAGCTCGGCTGGTTGGAGCACGTTGCAAGCGCGCTACTTTCGCGGCTCAGCAACGTTGTTTCATCCAACACCTGCACGCGTGGTGCTGCGAGTTCGAAACCGTCTGGTGCAAACGTTGCAGCACGCAAGATCGCGTTGATCGGTAGCGTGAGTGACCGCCCGTACGGCGTGGATTGGTTGGTTGGCTCGGAGCCATCCGTCGTGTAACGAATCGTCCCGAATGCCACCTGGTTGGACAGCTCGATCTGGAACGCACCGTGCGCCGCTGCAGTCACATGGAAGACGGGAGCGAACGCACTGTCGGCATAGTCGATGCCGAGCGCACGGTAACGCGCCAGTTCGGCCGGCATGCGTTGCAGAAAGCCATTCCAGTCGTGCGCGCTCGGCGGTGACCAACCAAGTTCCGACATCGCTGCGATGCGCGGGAATACCGCATGCTGGTCGTGCGCAAAGGTAGGCATCTGCTCGGTCCACAGACCACCTTGCACACCGATGATGCGCTGGGCTTCGATCGCGCTCGCACCATTGGGGATAACGACCGTGTCGTAGGCTTGCCGCAACGTCGCTGCGGGCGGCGGCCCCGCCCATTCGTCGGGTAGGTCGGACTGATAGTGGTCGAAGTACAGCGATTCTTGCGGTGTCATGACCACGTCGTGGCCTTGCTTGATGGCAGCGAGCGCCACGCGTTCGTTGTCGTTACCGTGCCACGACATCACCACTTCCGATGCCGGAAGCGTCGCGCCGGCAACCAGCTCGTCATCCCAGCCAACCGGCGTGCGACCGTGCTGGATAAGATGCGCGGCGACCTGATTGGTGAACCAGCTCTGCAGCTGATCCATGTTCGAAAGGCCCAGCTTGTGCATCTGCGCGCGCACTTCCGGCGATGCGTTCCACTGCTGCTTGTCCGCCTCGTCGCCGCCAATGGAGATGTATCGCGAGGGGAAAAGCTGCATCACCTCATCGAGCACGTCGTCGACAAATTGCAAGGTCTTTTCATCGGGCTTGAGCAACCACGGGCTGACGCCCCATTCGGTCCACACCGACGGGCGCTTGCCAGTGACGCCTAGCGACGGATACGCGGCGATGGCTGCCTGCGAATGTCCGGGAAGATCGATTTCCGGTACCACATCCACATAGCGCTCGGCGGCGTAACGCACGATGTCGCGCGCGTCGGCTTCGGTATAAAACCCGCAGTAGGGTAGGTCGGTAGAACCGGTCAGTTCGCTGTCGAGGCCAACTGCCTTGCGACATGCACCTACTTTCGTGAGCTCGGGATACTTGGGAATCTCCAAACGCCAACCTTGGTCTTCGGTCACGTGCCAGAGCAACACGTTCAACTTGTTGAGCGACATCCAGTCGATCAGCTTCTTGATGTCTGCGACGCTTTGATAGTGCCGCCCGGAATCGAGCAACAGTGCGCGCCACGCGAAACGTGGGTGATCGTCGATGACACCATCGGCAACTTCGACGGGCGCGCCATGAGCCCATCCGGGTGGCGTCAGCAACTGCCACAGAGTGACGCTGCCGTAAAACGCGCCACGGGGCGTGCGTGCCGTGACGAGGATGCCGTCGTTGTTCACGGTGATGCGATAGCCCGCATCGTCCGTGATATCAGCGTTCGGGTTCACCTCGAAGGTGATCGCAGGACGCGCGGCGCTCGTCGTCGCCATGCGCAAGTTCAATCCGTTGGTATCGGCCACACGTTGTGCGAATCGCTGTGCTATCGACTGCAATTGTTGCCGTTCCACGCCGCGCACCGAGACGACCGCGCCATCCGCGATTTCGACAGCGCCCGATCCGGCTGGGCTGACCTTTGCCGGCTGCGGCAGCAACGACCAAGTGGGAACAGCAGGCGCTGCATCGACAGCGCCCGTGATCGCGAAGCACGCGATGGTCACGCATCGGAAAAATGTTGCTGTCGCGATGCGGCTCATGCGCCCACACCACCTGCTACGGCATGCCGTAGCGCTCCCGACATGCCATGCCTCAGGTACCACTGCGCAGCGCCCTGCACACCGTGGTGGCCATGCTCCGTTACCCATACTGGCACTTGCGACAGCAACGCACGCGCGCTGCGTCCGTGCAGAAATCGCTGCTCGAAAGCGCTGCGCTTAAGCAGCTCGAAGATGGAAGACAGAAAGCCGCCGGCGAGATACACGCCGCCTGTCGCCATGAAGGCCATCGCGAGATTGCCGACGAAGCTTCCAAGCGAAGCACATAAAATATCCACAGCTTCGACGGCTTGCGCATCGCTGCAGGCAACGGCTGCCTTCGTGACGGCTTCAGGCGTCGCCAGCTTGGGCGTTACCCCATGCAGCGCACACAGGGTTGCGTAGAGGGTCAGCAGGCCGGGGCCCGACACGATGTGTTCAAACGCCACGTAACCGCCATTCGGCGCGAGATGCGCGAGAACCTCGCGCTCGCGAAC
>NZ_DATHMR010000116.1:0-20365 GCF_035486915.1 Dyella sp.
CCGATTGGCTAATTAAACCGCTTCAGGAACCGGAGAGCGCTGCGACAAAACGGCGTGGCGCATTCTCGAAACCGCCGTTCGACATGAACACGACATGGTCGCCGGCGCGCGCTTGCGACTTTAGTGACGCCAGCAAATCATCCACTGTAGGTGCGGTTGTCGCGCGACCATGCAATGCATCGGTGACGCGTTTGGCATCCCACGGTAATTCCGAACGATGCAAGAATACAACCGCATCGGCATCGGAAAGCGATGGCGCGAGACCATCCGCATGCGCACCCAGCCGCATCGAATTGGAACGCGGCTCCAATGCAACGAGGATGCGCGCTTTGCCGACCTTCGCGCGCAGGCCAGCCAGGGTGGTGGCGATGGCAGTGGGATGATGTGCGAAATCGTCGTACACCTGTACACCTTCGACATCACCCACCAGTTCCATGCGCCGCTTGACGCTTTCGAACGTGCTGAACGCGGAAAGCAACGCGCGCGGATTGGCACCTGCTGCGGTTGCGGCAGCGAGTGCGGCCAGCGCATTCATCACACTGTGATCGCCGAGCAATGGCCAGCGCACTTCGCCGATCGCCTCGCCTTTGTACGTTACGCTGAAAACAGAACCATCCGCGCTGCTCAAACTCGCCTGCCAATCGCCCTTGCCGATACCGAAGGTTTCCACTGGCGTCCAGCAACCCATCGCCAGTACTTCGGCGAGATAGCCGTCGTGTGCATTGACAATCAAACGGCCATTGCCCGGTACCGTGCGTACGAGGTGATGGAACTGCCGTTGAATCGCCGCGACATCGGGAAAAATATCCGCGTGGTCGTATTCGAGATTGTTGAGAATCGCGATGCGCGGGCGGTAGTGCACGAATTTGGAACGCTTGTCGAAGAACGCGCTGTCGTATTCGTCAGCCTCGATGACAAATGGTTTGCCCTGCCCCAGCCGCGCCGAAATGCCGAAGTTGCCAGGTACACCACCAATAAGGAAACCTGGCGCCAAACCTGCACTCTCCAACAGATGCGCGAGCAAGCTTGTCGTCGTGGTCTTGCCGTGAGTGCCTGCGACGGCAAGCACTTCACGATCAACCAGCAATCGCTCGCCCAGCCATTGCGGTCCGGAGATGTAGCGCAGTTGCTGATCCAGCATGTACTCCACAGCGGGATTGCCGCGCACCATTGCATTGCCGACAACGACCAGATCCGGCGCAGGCTGCAAGTACTCGGCTTTGTAGCCTTGCATCAGTTCGATGCCCAGCGCTTCGAGCTGGGTGCTCATTGGCGGATATACGTTGGCGTCGGAACCTTCGACGATTTCGCCGAGCTCGCGCGCCAATGCAGCGACGCCGCCCATGAAGGTGCCGCAAATGCCGAGGATGTGCAGACGCATGATTGACCTGTTTGCGTATGTCGTGGCGCGTGGCGCCTAAGGCAAACGGGCCGCTTGCGCGGCCCGTTCGATCAGCCGCTGGCGGCTGCCGTTTCGTTGGACAGCGCGCGTTTCACGCGCGCCGTGATCTCATCCAGCTCACCGACCCCGTCGACCACTTGCAGCTTGCCGCGGCGAGCGTAGAAATCGGCGACGGGTGCCGTTTGTTCGGCGTAGACCTTCAGGCGATCGCGCACCACGGCCGGATCGTCGTCTTTGCGATGTTCCGCAGCGAAGCGAATCTCGCAACGGCCGATGATCACCTCGTTGGGCACGTCCAGCTTCACTACGGCATCGAGCGGCTGACCGATCTTGGTCAACAGATGATCCAGTGCATCGGCCTGCGCAAGGTTGCGCGGATAGCCATCGAGGATGAAACCGGCTTTCGCGTCCGGTTGTGCCAGACGTTCTTCGAGCATGCCCAGCAGAAGATCGTCGGAGACCAGTTGGCCCGCATCCATCACGGCTTTGGCCTGCACGCCTAGTGGAGTGCCCGCTTTCACCGCCGCGCGCAACATGTCGCCGGTAGAAATGTGCGGCACGCCAAGATCGGCTTTCAGCCGGGCAGCCTGGGTACCTTTGCCCGAACCGGGCGCACCTAGGAGGACAAGTCGCATAGAACTCCACAAGACCCGCGTTCTGACGCACACTGCGGCAGTTTCACGGATTCTCTTAAATGATGCGGTCAAGGTAACGTCTGCGGGGGGTGCCGTCAAACCGCAAATGGCCCAAATCGCCGCCAAGTCTCTGATATGCATGCGATACGTGATTGAGGTCCGGTTGTCACATGCGTTCTTACATTGCCCGGAGAGTACCTATGAAGTCCAAAGCCCGCCCTGCTACCGGCCGCATGCTCTACGCTCAGTCCGGAGGGGTGACCGCCGTCATCAACGCAACGGCCGCCGGCGTGATCCAGAACGCCCGCAAGCAGGGCATCAAAGTCTATGCGGCTCGCAACGGCATATTGGGTGCGCTGCGCGAGGATTTGATCGATACAAGCAAGGAAACCACGGCGGCCATCGAAGCCCTGCGCCATACCCCGGGCGGTGCGTTTGGTTCGTGTCGCTACAAGCTAAAATCGATCGACGCCAATCGCGCCGAGTACGAACGCCTGATCGACGTGCTGCGCGCCCATGACATCCGCTGGTTCCTCTACAACGGCGGCAACGACTCGGCCGATACCGCGCTCAAGATTTCGCAGATCGGCAAAGCGTTGGGCTACGACATTCGCTGCATCGGCGTACCCAAAACCGTGGATAACGATCTGGTTGTCACCGACTGCTGCCCGGGTTTCGGTTCGGTCGCGAAGTACACCGCCGTGTCCACACTCGAAGCGAGCCTGGACGTTGCGTCGATGGCCGACACGTCGACGAAGGTCTTCATCCTCGAAGTGATGGGCCGTCATGCCGGATGGATTGCTGCGGCGGCAGGACTTGCTGGCGAAGGCCCCGATGCCGCGCCACACATCATTCTTTTCCCCGAACGCGTATTCGACGAGAAAGCCTTTATCGACAAGGTGAAGGCAACGGTCGAACGCGTGGGCTGGTGCACGGTGGTCGCCTCGGAAGGTATTCGCAATGCCGAAGGCCAATTCCTCGCCGACGCAGGCACGCGCGACTCCTTCGGCCACACGCAACTGGGTGGCGTCGCACCGGTGCTTGCGGCGCTCGTCAAGGAAAAACTCGGTTTCAAATACCACTGGGCGCTGCCCGACTACCTGCAGCGCTCGGCACGTCACATGGCGTCCAAGACCGATGCAGAGCAGGCGTATGCCGTGGGTAAAGCGGCGGTAGATTACGCGCTGGGCGGCATGAATGCGGTGATGCCGGTGATCGTGCGCACATCCGATTCGCCTTACCGCTGGAAGATCGAATCCGCGCCGCTGGAAAAAATCGCCAATCACGAAAAGAAGATGCCGAACAACTTTCTCACCAAAGACGGATTCGGCATCACTGCAGCGGCGAGGCGTTATCTCTCTCCGCTGATCCAGGGTGAAGCACCGTTGCCTTATGGAAAAGATGGGTTGCCCAAATATGTGCAGCTCAAAAATACAGCGGTGAAACGCAAGTTGCCGGCGTTTTCAGCCTAAGGATAGATCGGCGGACCCAGGCTATCGGAGATCGATTGCAGCCATACGTGCGTCGATCCGCCGCAGCGATACCTATCTGCTACACCCCGAAGTCGCCGCTCGGCGACGCCTCGGCCAAACCGCTGCGTTGCACAACACAGAATGTGCATATGTCTGCCTATACTCTCCGAACACCTGCAATAGGTAACAAGCACCGGGTGCTTGTGGTACCCGGCGTGATGACTCACAACTGATGGGGAGGCACCGATGCTGCAGCAGTACGGCTTGTGGATCGCGTTGGCTTGCGCGGTCGTGGCGATTTTGTATGGAGCGTTTTCAGTGCGTTGGGTGTTGGCGAAGTCGCCAGGCAACGAACGTATGCAGCAAATTGCTTCAGCCATTCAGGAGGGCGCTCGCGCCTATTTGAACCGGCAATACCGCACCATCGCAGTGGTGGGCGTCGTGTTGCTGATCATCATCGGATTCGTGCTGGACTGGGGTACAGCGATAGGTTTTGCGATCGGTGCGGTGCTGTCGGGCGCCACGGGTTACATCGGCATGAATGTGTCGGTCCGCGCGAACGTGCGCACGGCCGAGGCCGCACGCAGCGGTCTCTCTGCCGCACTGAATGTCGCATTCCGCGGCGGCGCGATTACCGGCATGCTCGTGGTGGGCCTGGCTCTGCTCGGCGTCGCGGGTTATTACGGTGTGTTGACGCATTTCGGTTACGACACCGACCACGCGCTGCATGCGATGGTGGGTCTGGCGTTCGGTTCTTCATTGATTTCGATCTTCGCGCGACTGGGCGGCGGCATCTTCACCAAAGGTGCCGATGTGGGCGCCGACCTCGTGGGCAAGGTGGAAGCCGGCATTCCGGAAGACGATCCGCGCAATCCCGCCGTTATCGCCGACAACGTGGGCGACAACGTGGGCGACTGCGCAGGCATGGCGGCCGACTTGTTCGAAACCTACGCGGTGACGTTGATTGCCAGCATGTTGCTGGGTGGCGTATTGGGTGACACGGTTGGGCCCAATGCCGTGCTTTATCCTTTGATGCTCGGCGGCGCGTCGATTATCGCTTCGGTCATCGGCACGTTCTTCGTGCGCGCAGGTGCGGGCGCCAAGATCATGAGTGCGCTCTATAAAGGCGTATGGATTTCTGCGCTGCTGGCCGCCGCTGCATTCTGGCCGATCACCAAGACACTGATGGGCGATACGAGTCTGGGCTTCACGCACTTGTATGGCAGCGCGCTGATCGGTCTGGCGCTGACCGGCATCATCGTGGTGATCACGGAGTACTACACGGCCACCGAATATGCGCCCGTGCGCCACGTTGCGAAGTCCTCGACCACCGGCCATGCCACCAACATCATTGCCGGCCTTGGCGTTTCGATGAAATCGACGGCGCTTCCTGTGATTGCCGTTTGCGCAGCCATCTGGGGCGCTTATGCACTGGCAGGTTTGTATGGCATCGCCACTGCGGCAACAGCCATGTTGTCGATGACTGGCATGGTGGTCGCGCTCGACGCATATGGCCCCATCACCGACAACGCAGGCGGTATCGCCGAAATGGCGGAACTGCCGCCGGAAGTGCGCGGCGTTACCGATCCGCTCGATGCTGTCGGCAACACGACCAAGGCGGTGACGAAGGGTTACGCCATCGGTTCGGCAGGTCTGGCGGCGCTGGTGCTGTTCGCCGACTACACGCATCGCCTGGCGATCGATCATCCCGGCAAGGTGTACACGTTCGATCTTTCGCAGCCGCTCGTCATCGTCGGCCTGCTGATCGGCGGCATGATTCCATACCTCTTCGGTGCCATGGCGATGGAAGCGGTGGGTCGTGCTGCCGGCGCGGTGGTGGAAGAAGTACGCCGCCAGTTCCGCGACATCCCGGGCATCATGCAGGGCACCGCGAAACCGGATTACTCGCGCGCAGTGGACATGCTGACCAAGTCCGCGATCAACGAAATGCTGGTGCCGTCGCTGTTGCCGATCCTCATCCCGATCATCGTCGGTTTCGTGCTTGGCCCGGTTGCACTGGGTGGCTTGCTGATCGGCACCATCGTCACCGGTTTGTTCGTGGCTATCTCGATGACCACCGGCGGCGGCGCATGGGACAACGCCAAGAAGTACATCGAAGATGGCAACTTCGGCGGCAAGGGTTCCGACGCGCACAAAGCAGCTGTTACGGGCGATACCGTGGGCGATCCTTACAAGGACACTGCAGGTCCTGCCGTCAATCCGTTGATCAAGATCATCAACATCGTGGCACTGCTGTTGATTCCTCTGCTCTGATAAGACGCAACAACCTCGCCCGGCGAACCGGGCGAGGTTGTTGTTTTGACGCATTCAACGTCAGTGGATTTCGGGCGTGGCGATAAAGGTGTAGCTGACACCGGACGCCGCATTCACCGACTGTCCCGTGATCTGCCCGGCATCGTTGATGTCATTTGCATACGCCAGGTGATCGGTAAAACCGGGCACTACCAGCGTATTCATATCGACGATCGTGCCGTTCTGCCATAGGACTGCCCGGCAACCGTTCGCACCGCACGATTCGCCTACGACAAGACCTTCGTCATTGATGCCAAGCGCTTGACTGGTCGTATCGCCAGGCAACGTGCCCAGATCGCGCATGCCTGTAAACGGCGTCCAGATAAACGCATGCACGTTGAAATTACCGGGGTCTCCACCACCCGGTGCATTCGCGAACCCCACCACGGTGCCGCGCTGATTGATCGCCATGGGTGTGTTCCACGCAGGTACGCCGAGACTGCCGAGATTGGTCACCGTATTGCCCTGCCACATCACAGCGTGGATCGCCGTGAAGCGACCGACAGCCTGATCGCAAATACCGGAAATGCCGACAATCTGACCGCTGTTGTTGATCGCAGTCGCTGCGCCGGACGTATCGGTACCGATCAACGGTAACGCGTGAATGTCGCTGTCGCCCGGTCCCCACACCACCGGTTTGAATTGCAGCACCTGTGTGGAACCCGGCGTGCACGTGGGATCGCGCACCGTATTTTCCGCCCATCCGACGATCAGCCCGACATCGTTCGCGCCTGTGGCAAATCCATTGTTGCCACCCAGGGTCGGCAACGCTTGCATGTGTCCCCATCGCCACACGAAACCGAGGCAGACGTGTCCAGTCACAGTAGGAAAGAATGCCGAGCAGCTCCAGTTTTCTCCCAGTGGATCGACCTGCGCCGTCTCCGCGACACCGACAAGCACCCCAAAGTCGTTTTTGACGGGCCAAAGGACGGCGCTGTTGGCGCCACCTAACGTACCCAAATCCAACGTCGCGCCATTCAGCCACGCCGTAGCGTGCGTACTCTGATTGCCCGCAAGATTGGAGACGCCGCTAACAAATCCAAAATCGTTGATGCTGCTGCCACCGCTGGACGTGCCGCCCAGCGCGCCGAGATTGCGAACCTGGTACTGCGATGCAGCCGCCTGATTCTGCACTGCCATCTGGCTAGCGAAACACGCAGCCACCACCATCACGCTCGTGATCCGATGCATGGGATGCTCCTTCACTCAGTTGTAACGGCCTGCAGCCGTGGGGACGGACAGATATAGCTTGGTCACTCTGGACTAGCTGGAAAAGCGCCACTTTTGCGATACCCGCTAGTCCGGTCCGCGCTATAGTCGGGCCATGCGTCGCTGGGAATTGACCATCGCGCTCGATCCCAAACACGGACTGCCGATCTTTCTGCAGCTCGCCAATGCGATTGCCCATGACATTCGCTGCGGACGGCTAAAAACCGGCGAACCGCTGCCGGGAACGCGCGAACTTGCCGAGCAGCTTTCGATCAATCGCAATACAGTGGTGGCCGGCTATGAAGAGCTCGCTGCCGAAGGTCTGGTTAGCACTCGCGTGGGTGGCGGCACGTTCGTCGCCGCACCGATGCACACCGTGCCGCACACCGTTGCGCCCGCCGGCGACACACCCACCTACGCACTGGCAACACCTACCTCCGTCGTGTCACCCGTGGTTGCCCCGGCGCCAGGCACGCTGGTCATCGGAAACAGTTTGCCCGATACGCGTCTGTTTCCCGCCGCCGCACTCACGCGCGCATTCCGGCGCGCGATTGCGCAACGCGGCCATTCACTGCTCGGGTATGCCGACCCATGCGGTCATCGCCGCTTGCGCGAAGAACTCGCCAATATGCTTGGCAGCACACGTGGCTTGCCCGCAACGCCAGACTGCTTGATGGTGACGCGAAGTCTGGAACAAGCCATCGATCTGGTGGCGCGCATGCTGCTGCGACCCGGCGACGTGGTCGCGGTGGAAGCATTCGGTTATCCGCCAGCATGGAACATGCTGAGCTTGACGGGCGCCACGCTCGTGCCGGTGCCGCTCGATGAAAATGGACTCGACGTGGATGCACTGGAAACATTACTGTCCAAGCAGCGCATTCGTGCGGTGTTTCTCACGCCTCACCACCAATTTCCCACCACCAGCGTGATGTCGCAACCGCGACGCGCGCGTCTAGCCCAGCTGGCGCTGACGCACGGCTTCGCCATCATCGAAGACGACTACGATCACGAGTTTCACTACGCCGGCAAACCCGTTCTGCCGATTGCGTCGGGCCCAGGACGCGCAAATGTGATTTACATCGGCTCGCTCGCGAACTTGCTAGCGCCCGGTATCAGCACCGGTTTCGTGCTGGCGCCGCCGGCGGTATTCGCGCAGTTGGCGTCGCTGCGCGCCACCAGCGATGCACGCAGCGATGTCGCCATGGAAAGCGCGATTGCCGAGTTGTTCGAAGACGGCGAACTGCTTCGCCATGTGCGTCGCATGCGGCGCGCGTATGGCGCGCGGCGCGATGCGCTTGTCGATGCGCTCAGACAATACCTGGGCAGTGCTTTGCGCTTTCGTGTTCCCGAAGGCGGCATGGGTTTATGGGCGCGCGTGGATGACTCCATCGATCTTCCGACTTGGGTCCATGAAGGTGCCAAGGAAGGTGTGCAGTTTTTCAGCGCCGGACGCTACGACTTCCAGCAACGCGAACAGCCTCACATACGCCTTGGTTTCAGCTATCTCGACGAGAAGGAAATCGACGAGGCGGTCCAGCGCATGGCGCGCGCACTGCCCAGGGCGCGAAAACTCGCGCCACACCCCTTCCGGGCAAGCCGCATCCTGCAAGGCCGCGCCTGACACGCCAAAAATGACGGCACAGGTAGCGTCCTGCTGACTTCCCTCACTGGCACTTTTTTCACGAACGTGCATGCTGGACGTTCCGCGCGACGGAGGGATCGCGCACATCACGGAGCGGAAGCATGAGCTTGAAGACATCGGCCCGTCTCGCCCTGGCGCTTGCCGTCATAATGGGCGGTATGACTCAGGCCCACGACGCAGCACCAGCCACCGGCAGCACCGCCGCCAGCGACGATCCTTATCTCTGGCTGGAAGATATCCACGGCGATCGCTCGATGGATTGGGTCAAGGCCCAGAATGCCATCACGCAAAAGCAGTTCGCCGATACGCCGGAATTTACGCACACCCGCGACCGCATCCTCGAAGTACTCGATTCGGAAGCGAAGATTCCGTACGTGAGCCGCATGGGCGATCACCTGTACAACTTCTGGCAGGACAAGGCGCATCCGCGCGGCATCTGGCGCCGCACCACGCTCGATCAATACCGCAAGACCGACCCCCAATGGGAGGTATTGCTGGATATCGATGCGCTGAACAAAGCCGAGGGCAAAAAATGGGTGTTCAAAGGGGCCGATTGCTTGAAGCCCGCGTACACCAAATGTCTTGTGAACCTCTCGGCTGGTGGCGGCGACGCCGTTGAAGTGCGCGAGTTCGACATTCCCAGCAAGTCCTTCGTCAAAGACGGCTTCTTTGTTCCCATCGCCAAGACGCAGGCGGCATGGATTGACGACAACCACGTCTACGTCGGCACCGATTTCGGTCCGGGGTCGATGACGAAGTCCAGCTATCCGCGCATTGCGAAAGTGTGGACACGCGGTACGCCGCTGACGTCGGCCACCACGGTCTATGAGGGCAAGGACACAGATCTCGCTGTCTCTGCGTATCACGATCGCACGCCCGGTTTCGAGCGTGACTTCATCACGGTTGCGCACGACTTCTTCCACAGTGACATGTATCAGCTCAAAGAAGGCAAGCTGATTCACGTGGATGTGCCGGAAGATGTCGCCAGCGCCGATGCGCATCGCGAATGGCTGCTCGTGCAGTTGCGCGATGCATGGACGGTCGGTGGTGCCACGTATCCTTCCGGCGCATTGATCGCGATCAAATACGACGACTTCATGGCGGGCAAGCGCCAGTTCACGACGCTGTTCACACCGGACCAGCACACGGCACTGTCCAGCTTTGTATGGACACGTCATCACCTGATTCTCAATGTGATGGACGACGTGAAGAGCCGCCTCGATGTGCTGACGCCCAAGGCCGACGGCACCTGGGCGAATGAAGCCATGCCCGGCGCGCCGCAATTCAGCACCGTGGAAGTCGTCGATACCGATCCGGACAACACCGACGAATACTGGCTCAGCGTCACCGGCTTCCTGACCCCCTCATCGCTCGAACGCGGTGTGTTGGGCAAAGAGCAGGCAACGACGATCAAGCACAGCCCACCGTTCTTCGACGCTTCGAAATATGTCGTGAGCCAGCATTTCGTCACGTCGCGCGACGGTACCCAGGTGCCCTACTTCGAGATCGATCCGAAGGGCATCAAGCTCGATGGCAAGAACCGCACGCTGCTCTACGGCTATGGCGGATTCGAAGTGTCCCTGCAGCCGTACTACAGCGGCAGCGTGGGCCGCTCCTGGCTTGATCGCGGCGGCGTGTATGTCGTCGCCAATATTCGCGGAGGTGGCGAGTACGGTCCACATTGGCATCAGGCAGCGCTGCAGGCGAATCGTCTTCGCGCTTACGAAGACTTCGCAGCCGTCGCGCAGGATCTGGTCAAGCGTGGTGTCACCTCGCCCGCGCATTTGGGTGCGGAAGGCGGCAGCAACGGCGGCCTGTTGATGGGCAACATGCTTACGCTCTATCCGCAGTTGTTCGGCGCGATTGCTTGCGAAGTGCCCTTGCTCGACATGAAGCGCTACACGCATCTGTCGGCGGGCGCGTCGTGGATTGCCGAATACGGCGATCCGGACGACCCCAAGCAGTGGGCCTTCATCAAGACCTTCTCGCCCTATCAGAACGTGAAAGCGGGCGTAAACTATCCGCCAGTGCTGTTCTTCACCACCACCAGCGACGATCGCGTCGGCCCTGTGCAGGCGCGCAAGATGGCCGCCAAGATGGAAGCCATGGGTTACAAGAACGTGTGGTTCTACGAGAACACCGAAGGTGGTCACGGCGCGGGTGCCGACAACAAGCAGGCGGCGTACATGCATGCGCTGACCTACAGTTTCCTGTGGGATCGCTTGCAGTAAAAATCGTGATGGGCGTCCAGCCGCGCGCAGCGCCTGGACGCCCAAACCGGGCGCGCGAGCATGCCGCTGTGGCATGCTTTGCCCATGAAATCGCACCTCCCCATCCGCCCCGAACTGCGCGATTGGATTCTCACGACCACGCGCGCCGGCCATAGCGTCGACGAAGTCCTGCGCCTGATGCACGAAACCGGCTACGACCCGCGGCAGAGCCGCAGCATCGTCGCCACCGTGCTCAACATGCCTGTCTCCGCACTCGATGCGCACACACAGGCGCCGAAAGCGCAAGGTCGCCGGACACGTCATCCCGAACCACCGCGCATGACGATTGACGGGCGCACCTTCAATATCTCCACCTGCATTGAAAGACCGATCGTTCGCGTGCTCGACGATTTTCTTTCCGCCGACGAATGCGAAGTGCTGATCGAACAGGCCAAACCGCGCCTGCAACGCGCCATGACCGTGGACAGCGGCGGCAAGCAACAGATCGATGCACGACGCACGAGCGAAGGCATGTTCTTCGGCATGGGCGAATCGCCGCTGATCAAACGCATCGAAGCGCGCATCGCGACAATGCTGAGCATCCCCGTCGATCACGGTGAGGGCTTGCAGATACTGCATTACCTCCCCGGACAACAATACGAGCCGCACTACGACTGGTTCGATCCCGAACAACCCGGCTTTGCGGCCATCACCGCCAAAGGTGGCCAGCGCATCGCCAGCCTGGTCATGTATCTCAATACACCCGATGGCGGTGGCGCCACGGCCTTCCCGGAAATTGGCTTGACCGTGACGGCGCTGCGCGGATCAGCCGTCTATTTTGCGTACGACACGGGCGACACCACGTCGTTGCACGCGGGTCTTCCGGTGACGAAGGGCGAGAAATGGATTGCGACCAAGTGGCTGCGTGAGCGGCCGTTTCAGGGCCCATCTCAAAGCTAGATGCACAGCGCTACGGTTTGTTCGCAGCCCAGCGCGCACCCAACGCCACCGTCACTCCGATCACCAGATGCACGACGATGCTCAGGATGATCCAGCTCGCAATCACCGGTCCCTTTGGCGCTGCCGATAACGGCACCACGACGTGATTCATCGTCACGTAGAGAACGAGTCCGTACAAAGGGCCCCATACCCATGGTTTTGCATTCAACGCGTTGATGCGACGGCTTACCACGTAATACGTGCCGACCATCAGCGCGATCATGAAATATTGAAGAACCACGCCGAGCAGCACGGTGTTTTCGCCACCCGCAAAGGCGCGCTTGCCTAGCAGTCCGGATGCGATGTTCTGGATCAGCCGCGATGGCGGCACGTCGTAGGTCACATGCCAGTAGGTGCACGCAAAGATCAGATCGCCCGTTGCCAGTAAAAAGACGATGGCAATGGCGGACAAGACGTATCGATTCATAGGCCCCGAACCATGCCATGCGTGCGAATCGATATGCGGTGTCGACATCGGCAACCTTCCAAACGTAAGGGGAAACACGCGAGAGCTGGCCTGATCGTGCCTGCACGTCTCGCAGAGAAACCCGCGGAGTGGTCGTGAGAGAGAACCACTCCGCGGGTGGGGACACAAGGGAGACGTCGCCGGGTGACTGGGGGCCTCTGGGGAAGGGTGTCAGTCGTGTCTGGAGCCTGCGACAAGTTCAGACTAGGTATCCTGGCACATTCCCTCCATAGCCAATTTGCCGATATTTTCTAGTACCAATTGGAGCGTTGGCGTCCTGGAGGGATAGGGTGTACCTGGAACTCGACGGCCACGGGCCGCTTTATGACCAACTGACGCGTGCCCTGAAGCTCGCCATTCGGGACGGACGCATCGCCGTGGGCACGCAATTGCCGCCTACGCGCGAGTTGGCAGAGGAGCTGGAGCTTTCACGCACCACCGTTCTGGCCGCGTACGAGCAGCTACGCGCGGAAGGCTTTATCGATGGTCGCGTCGGTTCGGGCAGTTATGTGAGCGATCTCAACGCCAAGCCGATCACCCATCACACCGACACCACTATTGCAGCGCCTTCACGTTACGCACAGCGCGCCCGTGAAGTGCGCAACTGGGATATCGCGCGCCTTCATCGCGGACTGCGTTACGACATGCAATATGGCAATCCGATCTTGAATCCCGCGCTCAACAATTCCTGGGGACGCGAGTTGACGCGTGCGGCTGCCTACACGCGCCTTAACATCAGCGAAGTCGCCGGATTGTTAGCTCTGCGTAAGCAAACCTGCGACTACCTCGCTCGCCGGCGCGGCATACAGATTCAACCGGACGATGTCGTGATCGTCAGTGGCACACAGCAGGCGATCGATCTCACCGCCCGCGTGCTGGTGAATGAAGGCGATCGGGTGGTGCTGGAAGAGCCGCACTATTTCAGCGCGCATCAGGCGCTGGTGGCTCATGGTGCGGACCTGGTGCCGGTGCGTGTCGACGATGAAGGTATCATCTGCAGCGAACTGCCGCAGGATTCGCCACGACTGATCGTCGTGACTCCCTCACACCAATTCCCAACCGGTGCCGTGCTCTCCATGCAACGACGGCAGCAATTGCTGCAATACGCCGAGCAACATCAGTGCTGGATTCTGGAAGACGATTACGATGGCGAGTTTCGCTACGACGCGCATCCGCTGGCAGCGTTGCGCGCACTGGACGAACTGGATCGCGTGATCTACGTCGGGACCTTTTCCAAAGTGATGTTTGGCGGTTTACGCCTGGGTTACATGGTGCTGCCTGCCGCGCTTCGCATGGATTTCATCAACGCAAAATATCTCAATGACATTGCCTGCCCGGCCATCGAACAAGCGGCACTGGCGCACTTCATGGAATACGGTGGTTTCGAACGGCACCTGCGGCTGGCGCGCAAGGAATTGAAGGCGCGTCGCGAAACGCTGATCGCTGGCCTGAAGGAGCACGCGCGAGACCGTGTGACGATATGCGATACACCCTCGGGCATGCATCTTACGGTGTGGCTGACCGGCTACGATGCGGTTCGTTGCCAGGCATTGGTCGATTATGCGCACGAACGTGGCCTGGGCCTTCACCCGATGGGCCCGCTCTATTTGAATACGCCGGACAGGCAGGGGCTGCTTCTGGGCTACTGCGGCCTGTCCGTGCCCGATCTGCGCGAAGCGGCGCAACTATTCGGGCAATGTCTGGATCACTTCGAGTTGCATTGATGCACTTTTAGCCGATGTGACTGGGCGCCGTTCGGGCGTCGCTTCGGTGTCAACGCGATTGCCGCTTACGCCGGTACCCAAGGCATGCAGTCGACCGTGGCGGTCACGAATTTATTGGCGCTTTGACATCCGAACGCCGTGCCCCATGGTGCGCCGCGGCAAGGATTGCCGTATCCTGAGTGGCTTTCCCCGCTTTGGATAGATGTAAGGAGTGCCCCATGGGTCTGGATATGGTTAGCGCCGGCCGCGACGTGCCGAATGAAATCAACGTCGTCATCGAGATTCCGAAGGATGCGGAACCGGTCAAATACGAGGTGGACAAGGAAAGTGGCGCGATCTTCGTCGATCGCATTCTCTCCACCCCCATGCGCTACCCCTGCAACTACGGTTACGTGCCGGGCACCCTGGGTGGCGATGGCGATCCGCTGGACGCGCTGGTGATCCTGCCGCTGCCGCTGATCCCGGGCTCGGTGATCCGCTGCCATCCGGTTGGCATGCTGCACATGACGGATGAAGCAGGGAGCGACGAAAAACTGCTCGTGATTCCATCCTCGAAGATCTTCCCGGGCTACTCGCACATCAACGACATCAAAGGCGTGTCACCGCATTGGCTGGAGCGCATCGGCCACTTCTTCGAGCACTACAAGGATCTCGAAAAAGGCAAATGGGTGAAAATCGAAGGCTGGGTTGGCGCGGAAGAAGCCAAGGCCGAAATTCGGGCTGGCATCGAACGCCATAAGACGCACAAAGGCTGATCCGCCATTTGGATGGCCAAACGGCGCGCCTTCCGAGGAAGACGCGCCGTTTTTATTTGGCGATGTTTTATAACCGGCCCGAACGTTGCATTGGTGCTGCCGCCTTTACTGCAGCGTTGTCGCTATATCGATGCCACAACGCGCCCCACCTCGGCCAGCACGGCACTACGGGCATCGTCGTCCAGATGCTCCGCCGAGTAATAGGCCGATACCAGCAACGGCTTGCGCTGCGGCGGCCACACGATGGCGACATCGTTCGTTGCGTCATAACCGCTTCCCGTTTTATCGCCTGTTATCCACCCTGCAGCCAGCCCGGCTTGCAGGCGGGTCTTGCCGGTGGTGGTCTCGCGTAACCATTCCGTAAGCTGTTTGCGCGAGGCGTCGCTGAGCACATTTCCCAACACCAGCGTATTCAAGTTGTTCAACATCGACGCTGGGGTGGTCGTGTCGCTCACGTGATCGGGACTCGGGCGATTGAGTTCCGGTTCGATGCGATCGAGCCTTGTCATGGTGTCGCCGAGCTGCCGCGCATACGCCGTCACGGCGGAGGGACCACCCAGATTCGCCAACAGAACATTCGCCGCAGTGTTGTCGCTTAGGGTGATGGCCGCCTTGCATAGTTCCGCGATGCTCATGCCCGGCGGACCCACATGCTGGCTGGTGACCGGCGCGTAGGAGAGCACGGCATCCTTGCCGAAGATCAGGTGCCGATCCAATTGATCCGCACCGCGATCCACGCGCGCAAGCGTCGCGGCGACCAACAGCAGTTTGAACGTGCTGCACATCATGAAGCGTTCGTCCGCGCGATATCCCACGCGATGTCCACTGCCCGTATCCAGCAGCGCCACCCCCAATCGCCCCCCATGCTTGCGTTCCAGCGCAGCCAGTCTTTCTCTCACGTCGTTCGTTTCGGCGGCGAACGCGGCAACGGGGTTGAGTACCAATGCGGAGGCGCCGATCAATGCGCCCTTCAGTAGATTTCGACGATTCAAGGTATCGCTCCGTGACAGGTGAATTGAGCGGCATGCGTTGCGCTCAGTCGAAGCATCCTAAGCGCCGTCTTGGATCGCCATCGGCCAAAACCGTGGCCATTCGGAGGCAATGGGAACGCCTGACGAAATGCATGCCTCAACAGCATCGCTGCAGACCATGATGGCGCGCCCTCCGCTCCTCCCCCTGCGAAGCAGGGAGGGAGCGTGGTGTGGCGCATGTTGGGACCGGAACCTGCACGTTGGACAAGCCGCTCATCAGCTGGCGATATGGACTTGCTAAATCGGCCGCTTCTTATTGAACGATCGTCAAACCGTGCTCCCAAGGCGGCGTGTCGCCAAACTGCTCGGCCAAGAAGTCCACAAACGCCTTCACGCGCAACGGCACCAACCGCCGCTGCGGCATGACGGCATAGATCCCCGTGTCGGCAATCGAATAATCCGGCAGCACGACCTTCAACCGCCCGCTACGCAAGTCGTCCCAGACGTGCCACGTCGAGTGCTGCGCGATACCAAGCCCGGCCAGCGCGGCATCGCGCAAAAGCTCGCCGAGCGTCGATTCCAGCCGTCCGCTCACTCGCACCGTATGCAGTTTTCCCTCGGCGTCATGCAGTCGCCACATGTCCTGCCGCCCCTGACTGCCAGCAAGGACGACGCACTCATGCTTTGCCAGATCGTCCGGCGTGCGCGGCGTACCGAAGCGCCGCAAATAGTCGGGCGATGCGCACAGCACGCGTCGATTCACAGCCAGCTTTCGCGCCACCAATTGCGAATCGTCCAAGGCGCCGATACGAATGGCGAGATCGAAACCCGCACTCACCATATCCACCATCTGATCGGTGAGATTGACGCTCAATCGCACACGCGGATAGCGCGCCATGAATGCGGGCAGCAACGGCGACACGTATTGACGGCCAAACGATGCCGAGGCCGTGAGCCGCAAGGTACCGACGACATCGGTCGCACCCTGACGCAACCCCGAGGTCAGCGCCTCCAAATCCTCCACCAGCGCTCGCCCTTGTTCTGCGAGCGCGATGCCCTCGGGCGTGGGGTGAAGCCGGCGCGTCGTTCGATGCAGCAATCGCACGCCCAGATCGTGCTCCAGCCGCTTCAAACGCTGGCTGGCGACGGCCACGGAAAGATCGAGGCTCCGCGCCGCGGCGCTGATGGAGCCCTGGTCGAGTACCCGCAGGAACAGGATGAGGTCGCCGACGCGGTCCATGATTATCAACATTTTATTGAAATTGCTTACTCATATTGATGGTTTTTGGAGAAGATGCAAGCGCCTACGCTGTGGCTCATCTTTCCTTCTGGAGCCACTCATGACCGCGCCCTCCTCCCGACCCGGCATGCCCCTGGCGCTCTACGCACTGGCCGCCGGTGCCTTCGGCATCGGCACGACCGAGTTCGTGATCATGGGTTTGTTGATGCAGGTCGCTGCCGACCTGAAAGTGAGCATCGCCACCGCCGGCCTGCTGATTTCCGGTTACGCGCTGGGTGTCTTCGTCGGCGCGCCCATCTTGACCGTGGCGACCGGCCGCTTGCCGCGCAAACTGGTTTTGATCGGGCTGATGGCCATCTTCACCGTCGGCAATTTGTTCTGCGCGCTCGCGCCGAATTACACGGTGTTGCTATTGGCTCGCGTCATCACCGCGTTGGCGCACGGTACGTTCTTCGGCGTTGGCGCCGTGGTGGCGACAAGCCTGGTGCCGACAGACCGCAAAGCGTCCGCGATCTCGATCATGTTCACAGGCCTTACGATCGCCACACTGCTTGGCGTACCCGCGGGCGCGTGGCTTGGTTTGCACTTTGGCTGGCGTTCGACGTTCTGGGCTGTGACGGCAATTGGCGTAATCGCGATGATCGTGATTGCCGTACTGGTGCCAGCCAGTCATGACAACGGCAAAGGTATTGCGCTGCGCGAGGAAGTGCGCGCCATCAGCAACCCATCGGTCCTGCTTGGCTTGCTGATGACGGTGCTGGGATTTGCGGGCGTATTTACCGTCTTCACCTACATCCAGCCCATGCTGACGGAAGTGACCGGCTTTGCCGAAAGCGCCGTGTCGCCGATCCTGCTGGTCTTTGGCGTCGGCCTTATCGCCGGTAACTTGCTAGGCGGAAAACTGGCTGACAGAAAATTGATGCCGGCATTGTTGTCGACGCTGATGGCATTAATCGCGGTGCTGCTCGTGATGACATTCGTGTTGCATAGCAAGTGGCTGACCGTTGCGTTTGTCGGACTGCTGGGAATCGCTGCATTCGCTACGGTACCGCCGCTGCAACTTTGGGTGTTGCACAAGGCCAACGATGCACAAAGCCTGGCATCGAGCTTGAATATCGGCGCGTTCAATCTCGGCAACGCGCTGGGAGCATGGTTGGGTGGCGTCGTTGTAGCGCATGGGCCGGGTCTTGGCGCACTAACATGGGTCGCCGCGTTCGTCACGTTTTTCGGTTTGTTGATGGCGTTGTGGGCACGCCAGCGCGAGAACGGCGCGCTAGGTTTGCCGGCACACATTTGTCCTGATGCGCAGGCGTAATTGGCGCGTCACCGACTATCCATTTGCTTCACATGTGCTCGATTATCAGAGACGAGAGATTCAGGAGACATCACCATGAAAGCTGTTGCACTAACACGATATCTGCCCATCGACGACCCGCAATCGCTGATGGATGTGGAACTCCCCAAACCGGAGATCGGTGAGCACGATCTGCTGGTGCGTGTCGAAGCCGTATCGGTCAATCCGGTGGACACCAAGGTGCGCTCGCCGAAGCCGCAGGCGGAAACGCAACCGCGCGTGCTTGGTTACGACGCGGCCGGTGTCGTCGAAGCGGTTGGCGCATCCGTCAAAGAATTCAAAGCGGGCGATGAGGTGTATTACGCGGGCGACATCACACGCGGGGGAAGCAATGCACAATATCAGGCCGTGGACGCACGAATCGTGGCGCATCGTCCGCGCAAGCTCAGCGCGGCGGAATCGGCGGCATTGCCGTTGACGGCGATCACCGCATGGGAACTGCTGTTTCAGCGCATGCCCTACGACAGCGAACACGGCGGCGAGGGCAAATCGCTCCTGATCATTGCGGGCGCGGGCGGCGTCGGATCGATTGCGATTCAATTGGCGCGACGCGCTGGCTTCACCGTGATCGCCACCGCATCGCGACCGGAAACGCAGGCATGGTGTCGTGCGATGGGTGCGCAGCATGTCATCGATCATCGTCAGCCGCTTGCGCCACAGTTGTCCGCGCTGGGTTTCGCTCAGGTTGATGCGGCCTTGAATCTCGCCGATACCTCGCGCTATTGGGACGTTTTGGGCGAACTGCTTGCACCTGAAAGCCACGTCGGCCTGATCGTCGAACCGAGCATGCCACTCCATATCGGCGATCCCTACAAGGCGAAATGCATTGGCATTCACTGGGAAATGATGTTTGCGCGCCCGCGCTTTAAAACGCCGGACATGGGTGAACAGGGGCGCATCTTGGCGCGCGTGGCGTCGCTGATCGACAGCGGAGAATTGCGCAGCATTCAACGCGAATCGCTCAGCCCCATCAACGCCAAAAACATGCGCGAAGCGCATCGCCGATTGGAATCGGGCGCAACCATTGGCAAGTTGGTCGTGTCGGGTTGGTGATCACAAAACCTGCTCTCCGTGAGTCATGACACGGAGAGCAAGCCCTTACGTCATTGACTACTTGCGCTTGGATTTCGCCGGCGCGGGTTTGGCGGGCTCGCCTTTCTTGCCGAGCTCATCGAGCAACGTGGACAGATCCTCGGCATGCTCTTCCTCCATCGCCAGAATCCCTTCCATCAGACGACGCGTCGTCGAATCGTTGGTGCCGAGGTAATCCACAATCTCTCGATAGCTGTCGATGGCGATGCGCTCGGCGACGAGATCCTCCTTGATCATGTCGACCAGATCGTCGCCCTCCACGTAGTCGGCATGACTGCGTGAGAGCAAACCTTCGGGATTGAAGTTCGGTGCGCCATCGAGCTGTGTGATGCGCTCGGCGATCAGGTCGGCATGCCCTTGCTCTTCATTGGCATGCTCCAGAAATTCCGCTGCGACGCTTTTCGCATGAATACCCTTCGCCATGTAGTAATGCCGCTTATAGCGCAGCACGCACACGATCTCGGTGGCGAGCGCTTCATTCAAAAGCTTGATCACGACTTTGCGATCGGCCTTGTAACCGGGCGTGATGGCACCCTGATCGATGTGCTCGCGTGCGCGTTTACGGATAGTCTCGATGTCGGTCAAAAACGGCTTCGCCGCCATGACTGTCTCCTTGTGACGATGGCTTGAGGAAGAACGTCGTCCATCCTCACGTCACAGACGCGAAGTGCCGGTGAAAATCCGGTAGTGAAGCCGTTGGACGTTCAGACTGTGTGACTTATGCCGGCAAGTCGTAGTCGAAGACGTAGGAGTGTTTGCCTTGTTCGATCTGGATCGTCATGGTTCCGGTAAGACCCGTCAGCGCATCGGTACCCGAGTCCGGCACCACGGTGATCACCAGACTGGGAGCGCCGCGATCCATGATGCCGGTGTGCTGCAAC
>NZ_DATHMR010000117.1:0-5193 GCF_035486915.1 Dyella sp.
TCGCCGCAGTGCGCGATGCACTGGGCTTGAGCACCAGTTGGAGATGATTCATGGACGTCGAGCCCGCCAAGGGTGTGCTCGGTGCACCCGCGATAAACCCCAAATGGGTTTTGGTCAGGGTTGTGAGGTGGCCGTCACTTACGTTTTGCGTGACCCGCGGTGCTTCGGTACTGGTGAAACCTGCCGCGTCGCTCGCTAGCGATTGTGCCAGCAACAGGCTGGGCAGACCGGCAAGCGCGGCGGCGATCGACACGCTGAGAACGCCATAGCGTTGTTTCATGATGAAGCCTCATCGAATGAGTTGATGGAGAAGGGAGGGCGTGCTGTCCGGCGTTATTGCGGAGCAGCCGGTGGCGCGTGATCAAACGCCCGCCATGCGATCAACAGATTGGTGGCATTCACCGACCCCAGTCCGGAGGTAAAGCTCCAGCCCGGCTGCGCACCGTAGGCTTTATTTCCTGGTCCATACGTGGTGGGCGCGGCATCGACGCTGGTCAGGCCAACGTGAAAACCAGTGCCACGAAGTCCCGGCTGACCGTACGCGCCATAGATATAGCAATTGGGTGTGCTTACCTCCGGCACTTCATCAACACATTGCGTGGAATTCGAGCCCCGGGTGACGTTGTGAAACACACAACTGCTAGTTCCTGCCGCACCGTTGTTGGCATTGCAGGTGGCCAAACTGGCGGGTGTCGGGCCGGTCGCACTGCCGTATTCCTCAGCGGCCAATGCGTACAGTGTCGGTGCCGCATTTCCCTGATCGATGGGTAATCCGCGTGCGGCCAGTCCCTGATCGATGAGCGCCTGAATGCCGGCAAACATGGGCGAGGACAACGACGTGCCCGCGACGAGTTCTACCGGGCCGGTCCAACCCGGTGTACACGGATACGCCGCGGTGCAAATGATCACCGAGGTGTAGTCGCCGTAGGACCCGCCGAAGAGCGCTACATCCGGTACGTCGCGGGATTGGTCCACGGCTGCGTTGTAGACCTGCCGCTGCCATGCCGGTTTCGCATCCACCGAGGAAGGACCGCCGCTGGTCCCTTCGGACGTCAAGTAGTCACCGTTCGGGTCATGTGCGAGTGCGTTCAGGCAGAACGCGACAGCACCGCTATAGCCGGCGGCCGTCGCCGCCACACCGTTACCGCAGCTTGTGTTCCAGGGAATTTCGGGAACATAGGACAGCGCCGATCCACCCACCACACTCGGCGTGGGATCAAAATACTGGCTGGTGGTGCCGTCAAGAACGTCCGCCAAGTCCGTACCACCCACCACCGTGTCATGCGGCGATGTGCCGAATGCATTGGCGTCGATGGCGGTGTTGCCATACTCGCCGCTGATGACCCCGTTGTTGAAACTCGGATTCGAGCCCGAGTCACCCGCTGACACGAAGACGGAAATACCTTCCGCATCGGCCTGCGCCCACATCAGATCGATCGCCGTCTTGGCGGCGCTTCCTACTTCAAACTCGCCAAAACCGTAACTGGCACTGATGATATCTGGCCGCGTCGCACTATTGACCAGGTTTGTCGCAGCAATGAATGTACCGCCGAAGAAATTGGTGGTCACGTAACCCGAAAGGTCGGCGGTGAAACTGGAGCAAGAAGCAACCTCGATATTCGCGCCAGGGGCAATCGCGGTCGCCCACTCCGCATCCAAAATGGTCTCGGGTTCTTCACCAAAGATCGCCACCGATGGATCGGTGCAGTTATTCGGTCCGCTCGTCGGTGCAGGATTGATCAGGTTGAACGTACCGCCATACTGGCCCAGGTTGAATTGGCTCACGAAATTGGCCCAATCCGCCGGGGCCATATCACCGTCTTCCACTACCGCGATGGTGATACCTTTGCCGGTCATACCGTTGTTGCGAATCGTCCGAATGCCATACATCGTGACCATGTCGTTCGGCACCAAGCCGCGCAAGCCATCACTGAACGGGATCGCTTCACCGGCGACTTCCGATCCCTTTGCCTTTTGCGTCACCGCAGGTGCAAACCTTTTCTTCGACGCACTCCACTGTGCAATCTTGGATTTCGACGCCGTGTGCAGCGCCGTGGGGTGAAAGTCGTCGAGCCCGATTACCCCGGCCACTACCGGCTGCAACGCTGCCGGAATGCTGATGTCGTTGGCATTGGCCAAGTGCTTTTCCGTGCCAAGCGTGTAGATGTTTTCCTGGGTGTGGAATGCCTGATTGACTTGCGCCACCGTGCCGCTGAAATCGATCTGCGCTTTATTGGGGTACACGTTGTTGACGGTGAAGCCTTGAGCGGTCAGCCACGACGTCACCGCAGCAATATCGTTATCGACCACACCAAAATATTCGCCGAACTGCTCAGGGGTTAACCACTTCTGAAATTGGGGGGACGAAGGATTGTGCTGATTAGCAATCATTGCTTCCATGGATGCCATGCGCGATGCGCTGGGTTTGAGCACCAGCTGCAGGTGATCCATTTTCGTTTCGTTCGCGAGCGGCACGCTCGATGAAGCCTTGGCTACCACTGCAAGATGAGTCTTGGGAAGCATAGTCACGCTGACGTACGTAACGACCCGGTTTACCCGAGGAGCCTCGTTGATATTACCTATTGTCGCTATGGCACTCGTCGCGCCTGTCACCGTTTGCGCCTTCAATGCTCCGGCCCCGCTAGCCAGCGCTGTTGCAATGCATGCACTTAAAATGAAATGTTTTTGTTTCATCATCGAACCCCATGACACACGTTGGTCCAAAAATGGAGACACACTAGAGGGCTCGTTGTTTGCAAAGCTCGCTATCTGTGAACATCTCTATCAGTCCCCTCTCGCTTATCACGCTTGTATTCCCAAGCGCACCCTTCTCTGCGACCTGCTAATTTTTCTCGCACACAGCCGTCACCGCTCCAGTGACGAAGGGCGAAGGATGGGCCGCACATGTCCCCGTTCAATCAAAGATGATGGCATGGCAAGCAGTAGCGTCTCTAAGGAAAACGCGATGGCCTGCGATCTGCTTTGATACTCTTCCCGCCATCGAGTATCGGTTCGCCAAAGAAGCATCACAATAGAAAGCACTGGTGCATTTACAACTTGATGTAAATACATCATTCATCGATCACCAGCTTGCAACAATTGATCACATCCATGGCCTTCTATCAGGACACCCATTTGTGGAGGGAGCAGGGACCTTCTCGATGCGTGAATCATCGCGTTGCATGCCAAGGGCGGTCGCAATCGCCTCCCAAACCCGCTCATTTTCACCTTCCAAATTTAATTCGAAGGCGAAGTTTCCATTGCACGGAGTTTGATGAATCATCATCCACCTAGCTGCCCTTGGTCGCATTCCGATCCAATCCGGCAGTGCTGCGGCAATTGAGGTGAATGGCGTTTCCAATTGCATGAATGCACCAAATAAATGCACTGCCCAGCTTGTCTTGAGCAGTACGCTGCGGGCTCAACCAATCGATTATTCGCTCACACATACCCCTCCCCGCACCTTCAGGCTCTTAGTGAAGCAACGCCACACCTGCGGGAAATAACGGAAGCAGGTTGCGCAGGCTTTCGCGCGATCGCGAGAGTGCACGTTAACGGTTAGGACGGAGGTGCTTACCGTTGTTGTGACTTCAGCAACGCTATGACGTGCACCAGAGAAAAGCACGAGTAGCAAGTATTCGTCAGGTATTCGTCACAGTAGCTACAGTAGTTCTTGTGAGCGTCTATGATAATCCTCACGATCGAGCATGAGCTGATGCAAGAATATGGATAATGCGGAAGGTCGGTATCGTGGAACTTGAAGCTGCCATAGCCGTCGCCCGGCGACGGTCTTTCGCACAACTTCCGCTGACGTGGGTATATCCCCAACGGTTCTTAGTAAGACGATCGCAGGACTCGAAGCCCGATTGAGCATGCGGCTGTTCAATCGAACGACACGCAGCGTTTCGCTGGCGTCTGCAGGCGCGAAATTTCTCGCGGAGATCGAACCGGCTGTAGGGGCGATCTATCATGCGATCGAGATGGTCAACAGCCATCGGGATAAACCCGCTGGCACTTTGCGGTTCAACAGTTCCGTGGGAGCGGCACGACGCGTTCTATCTCCTATCATTTTGGAGTTTGCGCATATTTGCCCCGAGATACAGGTGGATCTCGTCACGGAGGATCGCCTTATCGATATCGTGGCCGAGGGCTTCGACGTCGGTATACGACCGGCTGACATGGTGCCAGGAGACATGATTGCGTACCCATTCCCAAGGAGGGGTTTCTCGTAGTGGGATCGCCGGCGTATTTCGAGGGCCGCACGGAAACCGAGACGTCACAAGACCTCCTTAACCACATCTGCATTCGTGCGTGGACGGCCAGCGGCCGTATGTATCGCTGGGAGTTCAAGCGTGATGGCCAGATCACTACACTTGATGTACCTGGCCAAGTCACGCTTGATGATGCTAGCTTGATGTTGGAGGCAGTACTGGCTGGGGCGGGCTTGGCCTACATGGTCGATTGGTGGGTAAGCGAGAGCATCCGCGATGGGTAAGCGTCGACAAGTCTTGGCTGGCTTCACTTCCTCATCGACAGCGCTTTGTCTCTATTACTCAAGCCACCGCTATCAACCGGCAGGATTGCGTACTCTAGTCTCATTCATTGAGGAAGTACGCAACAAGAGCAAGTAACAAAACGCGCTTTTCGTCGCGGTTCGCCGTCGGGGTTCTTTACTGCTTGCGATTTTCAGCACTTCGGCACCCACCTCAAACTCCCGACCTTACCTTGGCGTATTGCTGTGCAACTATCGTTCGCTCAGGAAGGTTCCGACAAGTGGATTGAATGGCATGACGGCGATGCTGTCTTCCTGAGCCAATGGGACATGCTCACGCTCGATCTCACGCCATAGCAGGTTGTTAAGCGGCCCTACGGAAACGACGCGCAGCAACTTCAGAATGTGCTGCCATCCGAATGCTATTGACAGACGTCAGGTGACTTATCATTTTGTGCGGATTATCGGGGACGTTCAGACGTCCGAATGCCTTCGGAAAATCGTACTTTGCCTTGACGACTTTGGTATACGATTGGTGATAGATGGCTTGACAGTGTTGAATCGCGAGAAGCGCCAATGGTCACACAACGAACCAAATTGAATACGCTAAGGCCCTTGGAGGCGATTGGCATCAATGAGATGGAAGAGCGTGTTTATGGTGCACTTCTGGAGCATCGAATAGCGACAACGGAGGATGTAGC
>NZ_DATHMR010000118.1:0-5846 GCF_035486915.1 Dyella sp.
CTGGGCAGCCGGGTCCGTTTACCGATCGCATTCCTGTGCTGAATCGGCTTGTGGCAAAACTCGATGTACCGTGGGTGCAAGCCGTGCATCAGTACAAGGTGGCCGATCAAGCTCAATTGCAGGCGCACTTGGATGAGGTTGTGAACCTGGGCGGCGAGGGCCTCGCGTTACATCGCGGATCGTCGCTGTACCGCGCCGGCCGCACCGGCGACCTCGTGAAATTCAAGCCTTACGAGGACGCCGAAGCGCGTGTCGTCGCGTACGTGCCGGGCAAGGGAAAATATGCCGGTGTCCTGGGGGCATTGCTCGTGGAGATGCCCGATGGCACGCGCTTTCGCATCGGAACCGGTTTCAGCGATGAGCAGCGGCGCCATCCGCCGTCTCTGGGTAGTTTTGTGACCTATCGCTACCAGGGCGTGACAACGGGTGGGAAACCCCGGTTCGCCCGGTTTATGCGCATCCGCGAAGCGATGTAAATAGCGGGTTTACATCGCTTCTTTACCCGCTGTATGCGGCGGAAGGGCGCCTTCGAACATCAACGATAGACCCGGTTTATGGGTCGTTCGGAGAATATTGAGCAGGGTCTAAGGTACAATGGCGATCTCCATTGCTTAGCGCCTTTTCCCCCGCATGATCGCACTCGACGGGCAGAGCGCCCTCTCGCCTTTTCGCCTGGAACGTCTCAACGCCCACCTCGATGCCTTGCATCGCGGTACCCGCGTGCAGGCGTGCTGGTTCGTTTACTTCATCGATGCTTCGGCCGAGCCCGAAGGTGAGCAGCGCAAGCGGCTGCTGGAAGCTCTCGAGGCCAAAGATGGCAAGCCCGAAGCCGCCTCGCTGTGGGTCGTGCCTCGCCTGGGCACCATTTCGCCCTGGTCGAGCAAGGCGACCGACATCCTGCATGACGCCGGTTTCGACGTTCGTCGCGTCGAGCGCGGCGCGGCCTGGCAGGTAAAAGGTCTGCCTGCTCAGGACGATGTCAGCTACAGCAGCGTGCTCGCCGTGCTGCACGATGCAATGACACAGTCGGTGCTCACCAATCTCGATCAGGCACAGGGCCTTTTCCTGGCGGGCAAGCCCGGCGATCTGGTGCACATCGCGCTTGGCGGCGATGCGCGCGCTGCGTTGGCCAAGGCCAATACCGAGCTGGGTCTCGCGCTGGCCGATGACGAGATCGACTACCTGGCCGAGCGTTACGCCGAGCTTGGCCGCGATCCGACCGACGCCGAACTCTTCATGTTCGCGCAGGCCAACTCCGAGCATTGCCGTCACAAGGTGTTCAACGCCAGTTGGACGCTGGACGGGGAAGCGCAGGACAAGAGCCTGTTCGCGATGATCAAGAACACGCATCAACGCTCGCCTGCGCACACGCTGTCCGCGTACAAGGACAACGCGGCCGTGATCGAAGGCAACGTTGGCAAGCGCTTCACGGTCGGCGCAGGCGATGTCTGGCGCAGCAACGAAGAACACATCGACTACGCGATCAAGGTTGAAACGCACAACCATCCGACCGCCATTGCGCCGTGGCCCGGTGCGGCGACGGGTGCCGGCGGTGAAATCCGCGACGAAGGCGCGACTGGCCGTGGCGCCAAACCGAAAGCGGGATTGACCGGCTTTTCCGTGTCGGATCTGCGCATTCCGGGTCATCCGCAGCCATGGGAAGTGGAGCGCCCGCTGCCGCCGCGCATGGCGAGTGCCTTCGAAATCATGCGCGATGGCCCGCTCGGCGCCGCTGCGTTCAACAATGAATTCGGCCGTCCCTGTCTGGGCGGTTATTTCCGCACTTACGAGCATGAAACCGGCGAGGCCGGTGTGCGTCGCGGTTACGACAAGCCGATCATGATCGCTGGCGGTATTGCGAATATCCGCAACGACCACGTGCAGAAGCATGAAGTTGAACCGGGCCATGCCGTGATCGTGCTTGGCGGTCCCGCCATGTTGATCGGTCTTGGCGGTGGTGCGGCCTCGTCGGTGGCATCCGGTGCATCCAGCGCGGAACTCGATTTCGCTTCGGTGCAGCGCGATAACGCTGAAATGGAACGCCGTTGCCAGCAAGTCATCGACGCCTGCTGGCAGCGTGGCGAACGCAACCCCATCGTAAGCATCCACGACGTCGGCGCCGGCGGTTTGTCCAACGCCATTCCCGAGTTGCTCAATGACGCGGGCGTGGGCGGCGAGATCGATTTGTCGAAAGTACCGTGCGACGATCCGGCGCTCTCGCCCATGCAGGTGTGGAGCAACGAATCGCAGGAGCGCTACGTTCTCGCCATCGCGAAAGAAAACCTGCCGGAATTCGAAGCGTACTGTGCGCGTGAGCGCTGCCCGTACGCAGTGGTCGGTACGGCAACCCAGGAACGCGTGCTACGCGTGAACGATCCGCGCCGCAACCTCACCGTGATCGATCTGCCGATGGATGTGTTGTTTGGCAAGCCGCCACGCATGCATCGCGATGCGAAACGCATCAAGCCGCGCATCGATCTGGTTCCGGATCTCAACGGCATCAGTATGGAAGACGCGCTGATGCGGGTGCTGCATTTGCCGACCGTCGGTAGCAAGAGCTTCCTCATCACCATCGGCGACCGCAGCGTGGGCGGTTTGTGCTCGCGCGATCCGATGGTGGGTCCGTGGCAGGTGCCTGTGGCCGACTGTGCCGTGACGTTGCTCGACTTCGACGGCTACAAAGGCGAAGCAATGGCGATGGCCGAGCGCGCACCGGTTGCCTTGCTGAGCAGCGCGGATGCCGCGCGTCTTGCGGTGGGCGAAGCAATTACCAATCTTGCTGCGGCACCGATCGACAATCTGGGCGAAGTGCGCCTGTCCGCCAACTGGATGGCAGCGGTCAATCATCCCGGTGAAGATGCAGCGTTGTTCGACGCAGTGAAAGCCGTCGGCATGGAGCTGTGTCCCGATCTCAGCATTTCCATTCCGGTCGGCAAAGACTCACTCTCGATGCAGACCGTGTGGAAGGACGGCGATACCCAGCAGCGCACGATTGCGCCGGTGTCGCTAGTTATTACTGGCTTTGCGCGTGTCGGCGACGTTCGTCGCACGTTGACGCCGCAGCTGCGCCTCGATCGCGGCGATTCCGATCTGTGGCTGATCGATCTCGGTGCAGGTCGTGCACGTCTTGGCGGTTCCGCGCTGACGCAGGTGTTCAATCGCGGCGGCGGTGTGCCGCCGGATCTGGATAACGCCAAGCATCTGAAGGCGCTGTTCGATCTGGTGCAGGAAGCCAATCGCAACGGTTTGGCGCTGGCCTATCACGATCGTTCCGATGGCGGCGTCATAGTCACGCTGCTGGAGATGGCGTTTGCCGGTCACTGCGGTCTGGAAATCACGCTCGATGGCTGGGCGGAAGCGACGCTGCGTGCGCTCTTCAACGAAGAGCTCGGCGCCGTGCTGCAAGTGGCCACTGCCAATCGCGAAGCGTTCGAAGCGCTACTGGTCAAGCATGGCCTTGCGGGCATGAGCACGCGCATTGGCCGCCCGACCGAGAAGCTCGGCATCAAGATGTTCCTCAACGGCGACAAGCTGTTCAAATGGAACTGGACGCAATTGTTCAAGGCATGGAATGAAACCAGCTTTGCCATGCAGCGTTTGCGCGATAACCCTGTCAGTGCCGATGCGGAACTGGAATGGCGCATCGCCGACGATGACACCGGCATTTCGCCGAAGCTGACTTTCGATCCGGCCGACGACATCGCGGTATCGCATATCAAGCAATTCACCCGGCCGCGTGTGGCGATACTGCGCGAGCAGGGCGTCAACGGTCAGGTGGAAATGGCGGCTGCGTTTACGCGCGCCGGTTTCGACGCGGTCGATGTGCACATGTCCGATCTTGTCAGTGGGCGCGTCAAGCTCGACGATTTCCGTGGTCTTGCCGCGTGCGGCGGGTTCTCCTACGGCGACGTGCTTGGCGCAGGGCGCGGTTGGGCCGCATCGATCCTCTACAACGACAGGCTGCGTGCGCAATTCGAAGCGTTCTTTGCCGATCCGACCAAGTTCGCGCTTGGCGTGTGCAACGGTTGTCAGATGATGAGCCAGCTCAAAGACATCATCCCCGGTGCGCAGCATTGGCCGAAGTTCCTGCGCAATGCGTCCGAGCAATACGAAGCGCGCCTGTGCACGGTCGAAGTGCTCGACTCGCCGAGCATCTTCTTCAAGGGCATGACCGGCTCGCGCATTCCCGTCGTTGTGGCACATGGCGAAGGCCGCGTGAGTTTTCCGCAGTCGTGCAGCCCGTCCAAGGCGGGTGCTGCGTTGCGCTTCATCGATAATCGCGGCAAGCCGACTGAAAACTATCCGCTCAATCCGAACGGTTCTCCCGGTGGCCAGACCGGCTTCACCGCTGCCGACGGCCGCGTCACCATTCTGATGCCGCATCCGGAACGCGTGCATCGCACCGTACAGATGAGCTGGCATCCGGATTCATGGGGTGAGGATTCACCGTGGATGCGCATGTTCCGCAACGCAAGGGTGTGGTGCGGCTGAAGCTGGCCGCACACCGACGCAGGTGGCCAAGTCTGATACTGGCCATCGCGTGGGCACTGTTGCTTGCCCTCATGCCTTGGTGGATCGGTGCGCCGTTGTTGCTGGCGTTCGTGATTGCGCAACTGACGCGTGTGCCACGCTTGCAACGCTACAGCTGCATTCTCCGCCGTGCGCTGCGCTGGGGCTTCGCAGGTGTGTTGATCGCCAGTTATCGTGCCTTCGGAGGCCACGCGCTTGGGCTCACGTTCACGCTGCTGGTGGCGCTCGTCGGTTTCTCGTTACTCGTGTTGCTGGAATCGTGGCAGAACCGCAAGCCTTTGCGTGACGCAACACTGGCTGCCGAGTCGCCGGAGTGGCGTGAGATGGCAATGGCGCCGGTGGGGCCTTCGGCCGTCATCATCGAGCTCGAATCGCCGGCATGGATGGCGCCCAGTGATCTGCCGGTCGGTGCAACTTTTCACGTCGAACGCATCACTGACCAAAGTTACCGTGTCGGCAAGGATACGAAGATCCGTCACGTAGAGCCGCAAATATGCCTGTCAAAAGGGCGGGGATGGGCCGCATGGCCCATGACAGCCGGGCGCGGCGTAGTACTGTACGATCTCGCCCGCGATAAAGCCTTTCGACTTCGTGGCTGGCAGCTGTTTGGATGGCGTGGCGACGAGGCATGGCTGACGCGCGGCGACGATCAGCCGCCCCTGGCGCTATCGCATGTGCTTGGTCAGGATCACATTGACGAATAAACGAGGCGTGATGGAATACGTTGCGCTTCGTCCCGGTAAGTAAGGTCACTATGTCAGCCGTCGACGCAACATCGCCCGTCATCAGCATCATCGTTGTCTCCGCCGACAGCGGACCGATGTTGCGCGAGTGTATCTACGGCGTACTGGGTTTTTCTGTGCCGCTGGAAGTGTTGCTTATCGACAACGGCTCGAACGACGGCATTCCGCAGGCGATCGGACGTGGGCGAGAGAGCGATCCTCGGCTCAAGATTATCTACAACCATAAGAATCTGGGTTTTGGTCCGGCCGTGAATCGTGCCGCTGCTCAGGCAACTGGGCAGACGCTGCTGATTCTCAACCCCGATTGCATGATCAAGGAATCCGAACTGCAGCGATTGCTGGAGATTCTGTCCAAAGAGCCGAAAGCAGGTGTGATTGGCGCGGTGGTGTGCGATGAGAGAGGCGTGCCCGATCCCGCTTCGTATCGTCGCGATCCGGTATTGCAGCGCGCGCTGACGACGCTATTCAAGCGCAATGACGAAGGCGTGAATATCAGCGGCCCGATGCCCGATCATGTGGTGGACGCGGAAGCTGTTTCCGGTGCGTTGATGCTGATGCCGCGTCGCGTCTTCG
>NZ_DATHMR010000119.1:0-21764 GCF_035486915.1 Dyella sp.
TGATGAGCCAGCTGGCCGTGCAGCACAAGGCGGTCAATCTGGGCCAGGGCTTCCCGGATTTCGAACCGCCGCAGGCGCTGCGCGATGCGGTGACGCGCGCGATGTCGGATGGTCTAAATCAATATGCGCCGGGTATCGGCACGGCAGCGCTGCGTGAGCAGATCGCGCGCAAGACCGAGCGGCTTTATGGCCATAAGGTCAGTCCGGATAGCGATATCACGGTTACATCCGGCGCGACAGAAGCGCTGTTCGCCGCCATTGCCGCGGTGGTGCGCGCGGGTGACGAAGTCATCATTTTCGATCCGGCGTACGACTCTTACGAACCGGCAATTGAATTGCAAGGTGCGCGTGCAGTGCACATTCCGTTGACCGTGCCGACGTTCTCGATCGACTGGCAGCGCGTGCGCGATGCGATCACCCCCAAGACACGCATGATTCTGATCAACAGTCCGCACAATCCTTCCGGTGCGGTATTGTCGGCGGCGGATCTGGATGAGCTTGCGGCGATCATTCGCGATACGCCGATCGTAGTGCTTTCCGACGAAGTGTACGAGCACATCGTTTACGACGGCGTTGCGCATGAAAGCGTTCTTCGCCATCCGGAACTTGCGGCGCGCAGCATCGTGGTGTCCAGCTTCGGCAAGACCTATCACTGCACGGGTTGGAAGGTCGGTTATGCGGTGGCGCCGACCTCATTGTCGGCCGAATTCCGCAAGGTGCACCAGTACCTGACGTTCTGTACCTTCCATCCGGCGCAGACAGCGTTCGCGGAATTTCTAGCCAGCTCGCCGGAGCATTATCTGGAGTTGCCCGCGTTCTATCAGGTCAAGCGTGATCGGTTCCGCAAACTTCTGGCACCTTCGCGATTGAAACTGCTCGACGTGCCAGGCGGTTATTTTCAGCTCGTCGATTACTCTGCGATTCGCGATGAAGATGACCTTGCCTTCTGCGAGTGGCTAGTGAAAGAAGGCGGCGTGGCAGCGATTCCCTTGACGCCTTTCTACGAAAAAGCGCCAGGTACGCGTTTGGTGCGCCTGTGCTTCGCCAAGAGCGATGCCACGATGGAAGCCGCGGCGGAGCGTCTATGCAAGCTTTGAATATTTCGCTCGTGCAAGGCGCTACGCGCTGGCACGATGCGCCGGCCAATCGGGAGTACTACGGTTCGCTCGTTCGACGCGTAGCAGGGCAGAGCGATCTGATCGTGTTGCCGGAAACATTTCTTTCCGGCTTCAGCAACGACACACGTGCAAGCGCAGAAGGTATGGATGGTGAAGGCGTTGCCTGGATGCGCGCGTTGGCCACGGAAGTGAATGCTGTGGTTACAGGCAGCCTTGCGATTAGCGAGGGCGGCAAGGTTTACAACCGCCTGATCTGGGCGCGTCCGGATGGCACGTTTGCGCAATACGACAAGCGTCATCTGTTCCGCATGGCCGGCGAACACACGCGTTACGGCGGCGGCACAGAACGTTTGATTGTCGAGCTGAAAGGCTGGCGCATTCTTCCGCAAGTCTGTTACGACCTGCGCTTTCCGGTGTGGTTGCGCAATCGCAGATTGGAATCGGCCACAGGTGGCATGGATTACGACTTGTCGTTCTTTGTCGCCAATTGGCCTGCGCCGCGTCGACAGCCATGGCGCACGCTTTTGCGTGCACGCGCCATCGAAAATCTTTCCTACGTGATCGGCGTGAATCGCGTCGGTGTTGACGGCAACGATCTGCCTTACGCAGGCGATAGTGCGGTGATCGATCCTGTAGGCGAGCCGTTGATTGAACTCGGTACGCAAGAGCAGGTGGTGACAGTGACGCTCGATCCCGTGCCTTTGCTCGCACATCGCGAACGTTTTCCTGCCTGGATGGATGCGGACAATTTTTCGCTTGATCCGATGTGAAGCCGGACGGTGCATTTGCCGCGCAAGATGGACGTCCAACGAACCGGATATGAACGAGTCGTTTCAAAAATCTTCACAAAGAGTATTGACGGCTGCGACGAGTACCTGAATAATTCCGCTTCTTGCTTCGGCGCCTCCGTCTTCCGGGTTCAGGCAGCCGCAATCAGGTAAACCACGCGCCCGTAGCTCAGCTGGATAGAGTACCAGGCTACGAACTTGGTGGTCGGGAGTTCGAATCTCTCCGGGCGCACCATTTTTTCGCAAACACGATGTCGTATTAGTCGTGTAGGCAAAGCAAGCAGAAAATCGCTTGTATAGCCGGACAAGTTTGACGTCCGGTGTGTTCGATACGGATTGACGGGGTAGAGTGACCCCCGTAGCATTTCAAGGCTTCGGTGCGCGAAAGCGACCGGGTTTCGAAATCGGGGTATAGCTCAGCCTGGTAGAGCGCCAGCTTTGGGAGCTGGATGTCGTGGGTTCGAATCCCTCTGCCCCGACCAGCAGGTGTTCTGCTTAAGTCAAGCGCCTGTAGCTCAACCGGATAGAGCATCGGCCTTCTAAGCCGACGGTTGCAGGTTCGATTCCTGTCGGGCGCGCCAGATTTGTGGTTACGGTGGGCGTAGCTCAGTTGGTTAGAGTACCGGATTGTGATTCCGGTTGTCGTGGGTTCGAGTCCCATCGTCCACCCCAAATTCAAGCAGTTACTGGGCCGTTAGCTCAGCTGGTAGAGCAGTTGACTCTTAATCAATTGGTCGTAGGTTCGATCCCTACACGGCCCACCAGCAAAAACAGGCACTTAGGGCAATCCTAGGTGCCTTTTTCTTGTCTGCACCCGGAAAAATACCCGGAAAAATACCCTGTTAGAATCTAGATTTGCTTGGCTACGAGCAGTTGACTCGCGCCAATTTCTGTAGCGGCTGGAGGGCGGGGGTTCCATTGCTGTTGATGGAGATCGCGGCAGGAAGGGTGTTGGATGACAGCGGAAATTCATACAAATATTTCGGTTCAAAAGTCATATGGCTTTGTAATCAATGATTTACTGGGTTCTGCTTCGCCACGTCTAACCCATTGACCACTTGCAACGACCCCGGTTTATCTCCATTATTGCAAGCACAGGAACTAACCATCGTGGTTAGCTGTCGAAGGTTCGGTAAGGGAGCCAACCTGGATGGTTAGCTCCAACAATGTGATCGAGACCAAAGATGTCGCGGAATATGACCTACAAGCAGTCTTCGAACACGCGCGCGCGGAAAGCATCCATTTCGGCGATGGTCCCAAGCTGCTGCGGCATCTGGCGAGGCTTGGTTTTCCGGCGAGTTCAACCAATCCTGTCTGCGAAGTCCTGCTAACCCTTACAGAGAAGCACTTTCATCGGTGCGAACGATACGAAGGCGACGTCCGATATCTCTGGCATGACGTGTACTTGCTGCCTAAATTTCAGGCCCCAAACGGGGATACCTACAACATGTATATAAAAATTCGCATGACGTCAGCACGGACGATGACGATTGTGTGTTCGTTCCATCCGGAGGGCTGGGAATGACCGACTCGAAACTCATTTGCCCAATTTGCGAAGAAGGGGCGCTTTCGGAACTCGTTTACTCCGACGTCCTGCAGTTCCGTGGTGTTGACCGCGAAGTGCACGGTCTAGTCATGTCTGTCTGCTCCCACTGTGAAGAGCAATCAATGACGGCTGCTCAGCTCAAAGCGAACGCTCGGTTGATGGCTGCTGCGCGATCTGTAGTGATAGATGAAGAGCGGGCGAATCATGGCTTGCTTGTGAGCAAGGAAGTGCGGCGCGTTCGAGAGAAGCTTGGACTTACGCAGCAACAGGCTGCCACTGTATTTGGCGGAGGGGCAAATGCCTTCTCCAAGTACGAACGCGGAGAGGTCGTTCAAAGTGAAATAATGGACAAACTGCTGCGTCTTTGCGCGGAAGTTCCGACGGCGGCGTGCTGGCTGTTCGATCAAGTAGGTTTAGAGAAACAAGTTGCTCCAAAGGCAGTCGAAGCTACTGCTGTGCGAAAGGGCGTCTTTCTTGACTACATGGGTATGCCCGACATCGTTGGGATTGTTGGGGCCGCATGGGGAAATGATTCTCATTTGCATCAAAAAGTTTGGAGCAGTAGCGAGAAAATTGTCGTGAGTCATAGCGGAGAGAAGTCCAGGCGCAATCCAGTGGTGCGACCAACTGGAATTGCGGAGCCGAGAGAGTCTCGCGACTGGGAAAACGTGCCAATGGCAAGGTGTGCGTGATGTTAGATCCTGTTAAGTGTTTTGATCTGAGCAACATTCGGCTCGCGTACTCCACCTTTCGCACCATGTCACACATTGGTGAGGTGGTGATTGACGATGATAAGTGCGTAATTCAGACGCGACGTTGGGTTGAGCATGAATTTGTCACTCGCGAGCTTATGGATGATGTGGAAGTGAATTTTCTGATCGCGACGGTGCACCTGGGAATGCGGCTCGTCAACGACGAACAGGATAAGGGTGGTGAATCCGACGAGTCGGCCGAGGAAGGAGATCCTATATACGTCATCGAGGCCGGGTTCGTCGCGGAATTCAAGGTCGTATGCGAAGAATTTGACGAAGAATCACTTCAAGATTTTACGTCGAAGAACGCTCCGCACGTTGTGTGGCCATTCTGGCGACAGCACGTATGCGGAACCCTTCAATCTGCGAGTCTGCCGGTGGTTCAAGTGCCTCTGATGGCAAAGGTTCGAGAACCTAGGCCTTCCGCACTGGCGCCGACGCTAGCGCAACCGCAATAACAAATAGGCGACGGGTGCGCGCCGCAACATGCTTGGTTCAATCCCGGAAAAATATTTGGCCTGATATAAGCAAAACAGCTATTTGCGATGAGCAAACCCGGAAAATGCGTTCACATAGGTAATTGAATTGCTTACTCAACGGCAGCGACTCTTAATCAATTGGTCGTAGGTTCGATCCCTACACGGCCCACCAGCTACCGAAGGACCCGCAGCAATGCGGGTCCTTTTTCTTTGTGCGGCAAAACCCTGTACGCAGGCAGGTTTTGGCGCTTGTGCTGGTCTGTCGCACAACCGTAAAATGGCTGGCTTGGCACAAGGTAATCATCGACTTAGGGTCGCAGCCCCGCAGTTTCTTGGCGATTCCGGATATCCCGGTAAAAATCGTTGAAAATCTGCAGTTTGCAATCAACAGCCGATGCGAAAGTGGCGGAATTGGTAGACGCACTGGATTTAGGTTCCAGCGGGTAACCCCCGTAAGGGTTCGAGTCCCTTCTTTCGCACCATTGGACCTTGAGTTTGATTTGGCTGGTGGCCGGGGGCCGCCGCGGCGCCATCACGGGCCACTACAGGTATTTCCAGGAGACGTCATGCAGTTTTCGGTTGAAAACGTCGGCAAGCTGGAGCGCAAGCTCACGGTCAAGTTCCCGGCAGAACGGTTTGAGACGCAGGTGAGCCAGCGCATCGCCGAAATGAGCCGCACAGTGCGCCTGAAGGGCTTCCGCCCCGGTAAGGTGCCTGCCACTGTCATCCAGCAGCGCTTTGGCGCGCAGGTGCGTGGCGAAGTGCTCTCGGACCTGATCGGCAGCACGCTGCGCGAAGCGTTCGAGAAGGAAAACCTGCGTCCCGTTGCCAACCCGGCGATCGACACCACCGGCAAGCCGGAAAACGGTGAAATCGCCTACACCGCGACGTTCGAAGTGATGCCGGAATTCCCGGAGATCGACATTGCGTCGCTCGAAATCCAGCGCCCGACCGCGGAAGTTACCGACGCCGACATCGAAAAGATGATCGAAACGCTGCGCCAGCAGCGTCGCAGCTTCGATGAAGTAGAGCGTCCTTCGGTCGAAGGCGACTTCGTGATGTTCGAATACTCCGCTGTAGCAGGCGACTACCGCTTCCCGAACGAAGGTTTGGAGCGCGCAGGTAGCGTCATTGGTTCGGGCACGCTCTTCAAGGCGCTCGACGCTGCACTGGTGGGCCGAAAGGCTGGCGAAGAATTCGAAAGCGACGTCGAATTTCCGGCCGATTTCCGCAATGAGCAGCTCGCCGGCAAGACCGCGAAGGTCAGCTTCAAGATCATCAAGGTGCAGCAGCCGAACCTCCCGGAAGTCGACGCAGCCTTCATCGAGCTGTTCGGCATCACCGACGGCGACATCGCTACCTTCCGCAAAGAAGTGCGCGCCAATCTCGAGCGCGAATTGAAGGCTGCGCTAATGGGCCGCCTGAAGTCGCAGGTGGCCGAAAAACTCGCTACCGCACACAGCGAGCTGGAAGTGCCCAACCTGATGGTGCAGTCCGAGGCGCGCAGTCTCGCTGCTGGCAGCGTGCCGCGCGGGCAACAGCCGCCGCCGCAGCTGATCGACTCGGCCATGCCTGCTGCGCGTATGCGCGTGATCGCAGGCCTGTTGATGGGCGAAATCGCTCGCAAGCAGGAACTCAAACTCGATCGCACACGTTTGGCCGAGCAGCTCGCCGCGATTGCGTCGACCTACGAGGAGCCGGAGAAGGTCATTGAACTCTACAACGGCGATCCCCAACTCATGTCAGGGCTGCAGAATCGCGTCATGGAAGATCAGGTAGCAGAGTGGGTGGCCGAACACGCCAAGACCACCGCGCAGAACCTGAGCTTTGACGAAGTGATGCGTCCCGTTAGTGCCTGAGCCGATTCGATCAGGCCCGATATATAGTCTGACCTGATCGTACGAATCGTCTTTCAGTCCCCACACGCGGAGATGGCCATGGACCCGATCCACAACCTCAATCTGGTGCCGATCGTTGTCGAGCAAACTGCTCGCGGCGAACGTTCGTACGACATCTACTCGCGCCTGTTGAAGGAGCGCGTAATCTTCCTCGTCGGTGAAGTCAACGATCAGGTTGCCAATCTGCTGGTCGCGCAGATGCTGTTCCTTGAATCGGAAAACCCCGAGAAAGACATCCACCTGTACATCAACAGTCCCGGCGGTGTAGTTACCGCAGGTCTGGCGATTTACGACACGATGCAGTTCGTCAAGCCCGACGTCAGCACCATGTGCATCGGTCAGGCTTGCAGTGCCGCATCACTGTTGCTGATGGCTGGCGCCAAGGGCAAGCGTTACTCATTGCCGAACTCGCGGGTGATGATCCACCAGCCGTCGGGTGGTGCCCGCGGGCAGGCGACCGACATCGAAATCCAGGCCCAGGAGATACTGTATCTCCGCCGCCGCCTGAACGATATCTACGTTCAGCATACGGGCCAACCCTTGGACAAGATCGAGCGGGATATGGAGCGCGACCGCTTCATGAGCGCGGAGTCCGCCAAGGAATACGGCCTGATCGACGCCGTTCTGGACCGCAGAGCCGTCGAAACCGTCAAGTCGGCCTGATTTCGGCCGATCCAAGCTTTAGGCATATAGGGTCCCGCGTCCGGGTGCGGACTCGGGACCCTGTGCTATTCTCGACCCGTACCCGGTTTTTTTCAGCAGGATCAAACGAATGAGCGACGAGCGGCAGGGCCGTTCCAACGACAGCGGCAAGATTCTTTACTGCTCCTTCTGCGGCAAGAGCCAGCACGAAGTGCGCAAGCTGATCGCGGGTCCGTCCGTGTTCATCTGCGACGAGTGCGTGGAGCTGTGTAACGACATCATCCGTGAGGAGCTTGAGGAGAAGGCCGCCTCCGGGCGCAGCCAGCTACCCAAGCCCAAGGAAATCATGGAGACCCTCGACCAGTACGTGGTCGGACAGACGCGCGCCAAGAAAGCGCTCGCCGTGGCGGTCTACAACCATTACAAGCGGATGGAATCGCGCCAGCGCGCCGACGATATCGAGCTGGGCAAATCCAACATCCTTCTGATCGGTCCGACTGGTTCGGGCAAGACGCTGCTTGCTGAAACGCTAGCGCGCTTGCTCAACGTGCCGTTCACGATCGCCGACGCCACCACCTTGACCGAAGCTGGTTATGTCGGTGAGGACGTCGAAAATATTATTCAAAAGCTATTGCAGAAGTGCGACTACGACGTCGAGAAGGCGCAGTCGGGCATCGTCTATATCGACGAGATCGACAAGATCTCGCGCAAGAGCGAAAACCCGTCGATCACGCGCGACGTTTCCGGTGAAGGCGTGCAGCAGGCGCTGCTCAAACTCATCGAAGGTACGCTCGCTTCGGTGCCGCCGCAGGGCGGTCGCAAACATCCGCAGCAGGAATTCCTGCAGGTCGACACCAAGAACATCCTGTTCATTTGCGGTGGCGCATTTGCGGGTTTGGAGAAAGTGATTCAGCAGCGTTCCGAAACGACGGGCATCGGCTTCTCCGCCGAAGTTCGTTCCAAGGAGCGCACCGAAAATCTCGGTAAGGTATTGGCGGAAGTCGAGCCATCCGACCTCGTGCGTTTCGGTCTGATTCCAGAGTTTGTCGGTCGCTTGCCCGTGGTGGCGACGCTCGACGAACTCGATGAACCCGCACTGGTGAAAATTCTCACCGAACCACGCAATGCGGTGACGAAACAGTTCCGCAAGTTGTTCGAAATGGAAGGCGTCGAGCTCGAGTTCCGTCCGGAGGCGCTGCAGGCTGTTGCTCGCAAGGCGCTCAAGCGCAAGACGGGCGCGCGCGGTCTGCGCACTATTCTCGAGCAGGTGCTGCTTGACACGATGTACGAGCTACCCTCGCTGGAACACGTCAGCAAGGTCGTCGTGGATGAAGCGGTGATCGAAGGTCAGGCAGAACCGTACCTCATCTATCGCGGAAACTTGCAGCAGCAGGCGCGTATCGGTAGCGAAAGCGGCGACGCCGCAGCGTAAGCGTTACAACATCCGCTTATGACGGCCTCGGCGGATTTCGTCGGGGCCGTTTGTTTTTCGTTGTCGTGCCAGCACTTGACTGCTCGTCACATCGCCTCCACTTGACGTGTAAGTGCCCACGGCGCAGTGTCTGGGCTGTCCGTTTCTTTTTTCGCGAGAGATTCCCTGCGATGGCAAAAAGTGCCGCAATTTCCGCCACCACCGGAGCGCTGCTGGATGCGCTGCCGGTGCTCCCGCTACGCGACGTTGTCGTGTACCCGCACATGGTGATCCCGCTGTTTGTCGGGCGTGACAAATCCATGCGCGCGCTTGAGCGTGCGATGGAAGGCGAACGGCAAATTCTGTTGGTCGCGCAAAAGAGTCCGGATATCGACGATCCCGCGATCAAGGATCTTCACGAAATCGGCACGCTCGCTGGCGTGTTGCAATTATTGAAACTGCCTGATGGCACCGTGAAGGTGCTCGTCGAAGGTCAGTCGCGCGTAGCAATCGAGGAATACAACGACGATAGCGGCATGCTTACAGCACGCTCGCGTGTCATCGAACCCGTTTACAACGTCAAGGAACGCGAACTCGATGTGGTCTCGCGCACACTTGTGTCGCTGTTCGAACAGCTAGTGAAACAAAGCCGCAAGTTGCCACCCGAAGTGCTGGCGACATTGTCCGGTATCGATGATCCGTCGCGTCTTGCCGACTCGATCGCGGCACACCTTACGGTGCGCATGTCCGACAAACAGAAGGTGCTCGAAACAGCCGACGTTGCTCAGCGTCTTGAATTGCTGATCGGCCTCGTCGATGGCGAGATCGATTTGCAGCAGGTGGAAAAGCGCATCCGCGGCCGTGTGAAGTCGCAGATGGAAAAAAGCCAGCGCGAGTACTACCTCAACGAACAGATGAAGGCCATCCAGAAAGAACTGGGCGAAAGCGAGGACGGCCCGAACGAAATCGAAGAGCTGCAGAAGAAGATCGAGGAAGCTGGCATGCCCAAGCCTGTATTGGCGAAGGCGCGTCAGGAATTCGGCAAGCTCAAACAGATGTCACCCATGTCGGCCGAAGCGACGGTGGTACGCAACTACCTCGATTGGCTGATTGGTGTGCCGTGGAAAAAACGCAGCAAAGTGCGCAAGGATCTCTCGCTTGCACAGGAAGTGCTCGATGCCGATCATTTTGGACTGGAGAAGGTCAAGGAACGCATTCTTGAATACCTTGCCGTGCAGCAGCGCGTGAACACGATGAAGGGTCCGATCCTTTGCCTGGTCGGCCCTCCGGGCGTGGGCAAGACGTCGCTCGGTCAGTCGATCGCCAAAGCGACCAACCGCAAATTCGTTCGCATGAGTCTTGGCGGCGTGCGCGATGAAGCGGAAATTCGCGGTCATCGTCGTACGTATATCGGTTCGATGCCGGGTCGTATCGTTCAGAACATGAACAAAGTGGGCTCGAAGAATCCTCTGTTCGTGCTCGACGAAATCGACAAGATGTCGATGGATTTCCGCGGCGATCCGTCGTCCGCGTTGCTCGAGGTGCTCGATCCCGAGCAGAACCACACCTTCAACGATCACTACCTGGAAGTCGACCTGGATCTATCCGAAGTGATGTGGGTGGCGACGGCGAACTCGCTCAACATTCCCGGTCCGCTGCTGGATCGCATGGAAGTCATTCGTATCCCGGGCTACACCGAGGATGAGAAGTTGGGCATTGCTCAGAAATATCTGCTACCCAAGCAGGTCAAGGCCAATGGTCTGAAACCGGAAGAAATTTCTATCGACGAGGAAGCGGTGCGCGACATCGTGCGTTATTACACGCGCGAATCCGGCGTGCGTAATCTCGAGCGCGAAATTTCCAAGATTTGCCGCAAGGTCGTGAAAGAGCTGACGCTTAACCAGGTAAAGAAGAAGGGCAAAGAAGCCGAGCAAGCACAGACCAAGAAGGCGAGTGCAAAGGCAGCCACTGCGAAGAAGGCCGTCAAGGTCAATTCGGAGAATCTGGATCATTACCTTGGCGTGCGCCGTTTCGACTTTGGCCGCAAGGAGCAACAGAACGAAGTTGGTCTGGTCACGGGTCTGGCCTGGACACAGGTCGGTGGCGATCTGCTCAGCATCGAAGCGTCAATCGTCCCGGGCAAGGGACGTCAAATACTTACCGGCCAACTTGGCGATGTCATGAAAGAGTCGATCCAAGCGGCGCTTTCCGTGGTGCGCTCGCGTGCCAGCCAGTTGGGCATCGATCCGGAGTTTCACGAGAAATTCGATTTGCACATCCACGTACCGGAAGGCGCGACACCGAAAGATGGCCCCAGCGCAGGTATCGCCATGTGCACGGCGCTCGTGTCGGCGTTGACCAAAGTTCCAGTTCGTTCGGAAGTAGCGATGACGGGCGAAATTACGCTGCGCGGTCGCGTGTTGCCGATCGGTGGATTGAAAGAAAAATTGCTCGCCGCGCATCGTGGTGGCATCACCACCGTCATTATTCCGGATGAAAACCGGAAGGACTTGGCCGACATTCCCGAGAACATCACCGGTTCGCTGGATATCCATCCGGTTCGCTGGATCGATGAAGTGCTCGGCATTGCCCTGGAGCGTCCACTGCTGCCGTTGCCGCCAAAGGAAGAGGCGGACAAGGCCGCTTCTTCTGACGCCGCGGCACACGAAGACGGTGCCGAAGCACCCTCGCGTACGCACTAAGCACACGCATTCTCATCGGATCTGCGATAGGCGACACGGTTACCGTGTCGCCTGTTTCACGCTGCGTAATATCGTTGCCAAACAACGATGATCAGATGTGTGCTCCCGCATTACATGCATGGCGCTGAATCCCCGCAAAGCGTTGGTACAACTTGTATTGCGGACCCTGGGGGGCACTGGTATAAAGGCTCACCGCCATCCGGGCTTTCCTCAGAAAGCACAGCGATGCGGGGTTGCGAGGCAACGTCTTGCAAGAATCCATCGATCCTTTCCTGCGCTGTCCCGTCCCACCTATCACGCGGGCCGAATACCTGTTTAAGGGAGTAACTCAATGAATAAAACCGATCTGATCAATGCCGTCGCCGAACACGCCGAACTGACCAAGGCCGATGCTGGCCGCGCGCTCGAAGCTTTCTTCGAAACCGTTCAGAAGGCTCTGAAGAACGGTGACGACGTCTCGGTCGTCGGCTTTGGTACCTTCACCGTGCGCACCCGTGCAGCGCGTACGGGCCGTAATCCCCGTACCAACGAAGAAATCAAGATCGCCGCCTCCAAGGTCCCGGCATTCAAGGCTGGCAAGACGCTTAAGGACGCCCTAAACTAAGCGGCCCGCTTGATCGGGTGCTTAGCTCAGCGGTAGAGCGTCGCCCTTACAAGGCGAGGGTCGTAGGTTCGATCCCTACAGCACCCACCAGAAATGTGGAGCGGTAGTTCAGTCGGTTAGAATGCTGGCCTGTCACGCCGGAGGTCGCGGGTTCGAGTCCCGTCCGCTCCGCCACAGTCTGCAAGGGCGCCTCCGAGGCGCCCTTGTGTTATTTAGATTTTGTATTCCACGCGGTTAACCAGATAGCGGAAATAGTCTCATGCTGCAGTCACTACGCGACAAAATGCACGGATGGCCAGCGGTCGTTGTGCTGGGTATTGCGGTGTTTGCGATGTCGTTCTTCGGCATCGAGAACTATTTTGTCTCTCGCACGGAGACCTTTGTCGCAAAGGTTGGCAAGGCCGAAGTTGGTCAACAGCAGTATCAGGATGCGATAAACCGCATTCGTCAGCAGCAGCGCGCTCAGCTTGGTGACAAGTTCGATCCTACGGTTTTCGACAAGCCTGAGTTCAAGGACAAGTTGCTTGATCAGATGATCGGCCAGCAACTGCTGTTGCAGGCAAACGATGATCTGGGCATGCGCGTATCGGACGAATCGCTGCGCGAAACGATCTCTGCCACACCTGCGTTCCAGGTTGACGGCCAGTTCAATGGTGACATGTACCGCGCACAGCTTGCCGCCGCTGGCATGACACCGGATATCTATCAGGACAGCGTGCGCAACTCGCTGCAAAGCACTCTGCTGCCCGATGCCATCAGTGGCAGCACGATCGTGACCAACGCGGATATCGACCGTTACATGCAATTGCAATTGCAGCACAGAAATATTCGCTATTTTGTATTGCCACGTCCGGCGCCAGCTGACAGTCAGGTTACCGACGCGCAGGTTCAGGATTACTACAAAGCGCACCAGGCGGATTACATGAATCCGGAGCAGGTGTCGCTGAAATACATCGAAGTGAATGCGTCGGAACTCAAGCCCGATACGCAGGCGCCGAGCGACGATGAGCTGAAGAAGCGTTACCAGGACGAAATTTCGAAATTCGGCATGCCCGAGGAGCGCGAGGTATCGCACATCCTTATCAACGTGCCGAAGAACGCGACGCCTGCGCAGCAGAAGGCGGCTTTGGACAAGGCGGACAAGATCGCTGCCCAAGCCACGCCCGACAACTTTGCGAAACTCGCACAGCAGGACTCGGAAGACCTCGGTTCGAAACTGCAGGGCGGCGACCTGGGCTGGTTGCAAAAAGGTGTGACCAATCCCGCCTTCGAGTCGGCCATGTTCTCGCTGCAGAAAGGGCAGATTTCCAAGCCTGTGCTTTCGGATGAGGGCTACCACATCATCTATTTGCGCGACGTTCACAGCGGCCAGACCAAACCGTTCGAACAGGTGCGCGATCAGTTGATCAAGGAAGCGACCGCTTCCGATCACGATCGTCTGTACAACGACACCGCCGGCAAGATGACCGACCTTACGTCTCAAAATCCCGGCTCGCTCGATCCGGCCGCACAAGCGTTGAGCCTGCAGGTCAAGGAAACGCCACTGTTTGGCCGCGATGGCGGGCAGGGTGTTGCTGCCAATCCGAAGGTCGTTGCCGCCGCGTTTTCCAGTGACCTACTGACGTCAGGCAACAACTCCAGCCTGATCGATCTGGGCAAAGCCGATTCGGTGGTGGTACGCGTCGACAAGCACGTTCCTGCCACACCGAAGGCGATCGCCGAAGTGCATGACGCGATCGTGCAGAAGATTCTCGACCAACGCATTGCCGACGCCGCGCATCAGAAGGCCGACGTCCTGGTTGATCGGCTGAGCAAGGGCGAGGACATGGCGACCATTGCTACCGCCGAGCATGCCGATCTGAAGACGGCGAATGACATTCAGCGTGTACAGCAGGATGTGCCGCAGGAAATCCTTGCGCAGGCGTTCGTGACGCCGCATCCGGCCGCCGATGGCAAGCCGCAGTACGCCGACGTTGCACTGGGTCAGGGTAACTACGCGGTGCTGGCCGTCGATAAGGTGGTACCGGGCGATCTGTCCAAATTCCCGGAAGAACAGCGTCAGATGCTGTATCGCCAGATGATGCAGGCCTATGGTGGCGTGGAAACGCAGGGCTTCATCGACATGCTTAAGGCGAAGACGAAGATCGAAATTGCCAAAGACCGCATGTAATGCTTCGTCATGCCGATGTGTCGGCATGACATGCGCTTAAACAAACATGGGCTTAAACAAACAAAAAGGGCGACTCCATGGGAGCCGCCCTTTTTGTTTTTTCCTCTGAAACCGGCTTAGATGCCGGTCATACCCAGGGTGTTGTAACCCGCGTCCACGTACGTCACTTCACCGGTGATGCCCGAGGCGAGATCCGAACACAGGAATGCGCCGACGTTACCGACTTCGTCGATCGTCACGCTGCGGCGTAGCGGCGCGTTTTCTTCCACGTGGTCCAGCATCTTGCGGAAGTTTGCGATGCCCGCGGCGGCAAGTGTCTTGATCGGGCCAGCGGAGATCGCATTGACGCGCGTCGTTTCCGGGCCCAGGTTGAAAGCCAGATAACGCACGTTGGCTTCGAGACTCGCCTTGGCCAGGCCCATCACGTTGTAGTTGCTCAGGGCGCGTTCGGCACCCAGGTACGTGAGGGTGAGAATCGCGCCGTTGCGGCCAGCCATCATCGGACGAGCAGCCTTCGAAAGCGCGGCGAGGCTGTAACTGGAAATATCGTGCGCGATGGTGAAGTTCTCGCGGGTCAGGTTGTCCAGGTATTGGCCCTGGATCGCTTCGCGCGGCGCAAAGCCGATCGAATGCACCAGGATGTCCAGGCCGTCCCAATGCTTGCCCAAGTCGACGAACAGGTTCTCGATCTGCGCGTCGTCTGCCACGTCGCACGGCAGCACGATGTTGGAGCCGAATGCATTGGCCGCTTCATCCACGCGGTCCTTCATGCGTTCATTCGGGTAGGTAAAGGCGAGTTGCGCGCCTTCGCGATGCATCGCGTTGGCAATGCCCCAGGCGATCGAGCGCTGGCTGGCAATGCCGGTGATCAGGGCACGCTTGCCGTGCAGGAATCCCATGCGTCCTCCAAAAGGTTGTCAGTGCGCCATCTGGCGCAGCGTGGGGAGTTTAGCAGGCATGGCTCGATACGGCTTCCATACGTCCAGGCATGGATTTACGGCGTATCGAGCTTCAATACCTGTCCGGGTTTCAGCGGCTTGCCGTGGAGATTGTTCAGGCGCTCTAGCGTGTTCACGCTGACCGAATATTTGTGCGCAATCTGCCAGAGGCTTTCACCGGGCTTTACCGTATGCGTTCGAACAGTGTGCGATTTGACCGCTGCGGGCGCACTGTCTTGTGTTACCTCGGCATCTTTTGAAGACGGTGTGTCCGTTAGCGGTGCATTGCTGGCGGTCATGTCCTGCGCGTTCGCCGACTGCATCGCATTGCGCCACTGCTCCGCGTTGCGATGAGGCATGAGTATCTGGCTGCCCGAAGCTGAATCCAGCGCGTCTTTCGACATGGCAGGATTCAAATGCCGAAGGTCGTCAGCGAGCATGCCGGCATGGTTTGCGGTGGCCGAAAGTGTCATGCCTGGTGTGATATCGACGGCTTCCAGATGATCCTCCGCTGCCAGCGTCGGCAATGTCACGTTGAATCGGGAGGGGTCGCGAATAACGCACGCAAGCGCCAGCAATTTGGTCAAATGTTCCTTTGTCACGCGCGGCACAGGCCACTTTGGAATGGCCGGTTCCGTCGGCGGCAAACCGTGTTGCTGCACCATATGCTGAATGGCGAACTCACCGCGATTGAACGCGTAATCGACCAGTCGCCAATCGTGCAATTCGTCGTAGTAGCCGCGCAACATGTGCATGACGCGGTCTGTGGCGGCGGATGTGTCCAGGCGTCCGTCGTAACCGTGATCGACGTGCAGTCCCATCGAATGCGCAGTGCTCGGCACGATTTGCCACATGCCCGCCGGCAAATTGCGATGACCAGGTACCGCGTGATACTGGCTTTCTACCCACGGGAGCAGCACGAATTCACCGGCGACATTATATTTTTCGGCGACCTGCTGCACATAGACCACTTGTGAGAGCGCGCTGCCCATCTGCGCTTCAAAGTGCTGTGGATTTTGCGTATAGCGGTGTGCCCACACCATGATTTGCGGATCGGCGTCGCAATCGGACATCGCGAAGCTGTTGCGCAACTTGCCCCAAACGTCAGTGTCTTCAGCCGCAACAGACGGCTGCACGACAGCCGCGACCGACGTTGCCGGGGCTGGAGAACTGATCGGAGAAGGCGCGATAGCTGGCGCAGGAACAGGATTCTTTGCGGGTGGCGGTGTCGTTGCGCACGCCGCCATCAATGAGGCAAGCACCACCGGCAAAAGTCGCAGCGTCGGTTTCATGCCTTGAATGCATCCTTGGCGGAACGCAGCGCTGCAAAGCGAGCAACTGGATCGTTAGCGGCGCCTTGTCGATTGCACCAGTCGATCACCTCGTCGCTGTTCACACGGAGGAAGGGATTGCAGGCAAGTTCACTGGCAAGCGTTGAGGGCACACTCGGACGATGATCGGCGCGCAGCACATCCACTTCTTTCGCCCGCGCTTTGAGAGCGGTGTTGTTTGGTTCAACGGTTTGCGCAAAGCGCGCATTCGCGGTGGTGTACTCATGACCGCAGCACACCAGCGTCTCAGCAGGCAGCGCGGCTAGACGTTGCAGCGACGCATGCATTTGCGCTGGTGTGCCTTCGAACATACGGCCACACCCAAGACTGAACAACGTATCGCCACACAGCAGTACGCCTTCGCCGACGTACACGATGTGAGTGAGCGTATGTCCCGGCACAGCCATCACGTCGAAACGTGCTGCCGGTTGCGATAACGTAAGCAAATCGCCGTCTTTCACGCGATGCGTAGCGACAGCAATGCGATCATCCTCCGGCGCGTAAACCGGAATATCGAAAGTTTCCTTCAACCGCTCGGCACCGCCGATATGATCAGGGTGATGATGCGTGAGCAGCACAGCGCGCAGCGTAAGCTTGCGCGCGTGCACGGCAGCTTCGACCGGCGCAGATTCGCCAGGATCGACGACGATGGCATTGCCGTTGTCGTCATGCAGCAGCCAGATGTAATTGTCGGCAAGCGCCGGTAACGGTACGACGTGCAAGGCGATCTCCGCTGCGGATTCGTATCGACTGGCGCAGCCCTCCGGGGTGCGCGCGATCGCCGACTATAAGCCCGTGGCATGGGGCGATCGTTAGATATCCGTTAATCGAAAATTCGTTCGTTCACCGTTGGGTACTGGTTCGTCTTTGTAAGGCCAACCGGTAAACTCACGCCTGATCCGATTCGCGACAGGCCCCGTTTTCATGCCCCAGCGCGCCCAAGACATCTACGCCAGTGCGCCCATGTGTGGTTTGCTGGCGGATGAAACGGTGGCCTACATGCCCGATCTGCGCCGCTGCATCGGCAGCCGCGCCTTGTTGCTTTCCGCGGCGCCCCAGGACGAAGCGCCCAATCCTCCCTATCTGAGCCAGTGGGTAACGTTGCGGCTCACCGAGGGCCGGATCGAGGGCGATATACGGGCGAGCGCGCTGGAGCCGCTGCCGTTTTCCGACAGGGCATTCGACCTCATTCTGTTGCGCCATGCTTTCGAGCTCGCGCCCCTGTCGATCGACGAGGTGGTACGCATTCTCGCCCCAGGTGGGATGCTCGTACTCACCGGCCTCAATCCGCTCAGCGGATGGACGCCATGGTGGCAGTGGCAAACACGCGGGAGCGGCATGCATGCGCAGTCGCCATTTCATTTCTCTGCGCGTTTGCGACGCGCTGATGTGCAAGTCGAACGCGTGCAACGAGTAGGGCGCATTTTGCCGTTGCCGTCGGCCGAGCCGGGTTGGGCATCGTCGAGCTGGCTGGGCGGTGGTTATGTGCTCGTCGCGCGCAAGACGGGACCGATAAGTATTCCGACACGCTTGCGGCCCAAACCCGTGACTGCTCCCGTGGGAGCGGGCCTCGCACCGGGTGCGCGTCGCAGTTCGGTCAGTTGAACAAGACAAACAAAAAAGATGGAGCACAACGCGTGACGGATGTGGAAGCGTTTACCGACGGCGCGTGCCTCGGCAATCCCGGGCCCGGTGGATGGGCAGCCCTATTGAGAGCCAAAGGCAGCGAACGTTTATTGAGCGGCGGCGAAGCACAAACCACCAACAATCGCATGGAGCTGCTTGCGGCGATCCAGGCGCTCGAAGCACTCAGTCGTCCCTGTCAGGTGACGGTGACTACCGACTCGCGTTATGTGATGCAAGGTATCGAAGAGTGGGTGCCGCGCTGGATATCCAACGGTTGGCGCACCGCCGACAAAAAGCCTGTGAAGAATCAGGATCTGTGGGAACGCTTGAGTGCCGCCGTCGCGCGCCATCAAGTACGCTGGAAGTGGGTGAAAGGTCACGCCGGGCATGTCGAAAATGAGCGTGTTGATCAGGCAGCGCGCGAGCAGGCCGAGCAGTTCAAGGAACAGGCATGAGACAAATCGTTCTCGATACCGAAACCACTGGTCTTGAAGTACGCCAGGGACATCGCCTGATCGAAATCGCCTGCGTCGAGCTCATCGAACGCAGGCCCAGTGGGCGTCACTATCAAACGTACCTCAATCCCGAACGTGCAATCGATGAAGGCGCACGCGAAGTCACGGGCATCGCCGATGAGTTTTTGCTCGACAAGCCGTTCTTTGCCGATGTGGTGGAGGAATTCCTCACCTTCATCGATGGCGCCGAGCTGATCATCCACAACGCGAGCTTTGACGTCGGCTTCATCAATGCCGAGCTTGAGCGGCTTGGCGGACAGTACGGCCGCATCAACGACCGTTGCCCGGTGCTCGACACGCTGGCGATGGCGCGCGAACGCTATCCCGGTCAGCGCAACAGTTTGGATGCCCTGTGCAAACGCCTGGGCGTCGACAACTCGGCGCGTGATTTGCACGGCGGCCTGATCGACGCGCAGTTGCTTGCCGATGTCTACCTGGCCATGACATCCGGTCAGGTTGTGCTGGATCTGGGTTTTGAAGGCGCGTCCGAAACGCGTGTTCGCACGGTGCAGGCACCCGTTGTACTTGCACGGCGCCCTCGTGTATTGCGTGCGAGCGAAGAAGAAACCGCCGAGCATCAACGTCGACTCGATTCGCTCGACAAGAGTGCAGGTGGTCAGTCCGTGTGGCGTCGGCAGGAAGCGGACGTCTGAAGCGGGCTTTCCGCGTCAGTGAATACGGGCAAGTATCGCAGTGACGTTGTCGCTGCCGCCGTTGTCCAGCGCAGCAAGCAGGAGATGATCGACACATTCCTGTGCCGCCAGATCCTGGCGTGCGACGATGTTCGCAATGCCGTTGTCCGTGACTTCTTCGGTCAGACCGTCACTGCACACCAGAAAGCTCTCGCCTGGCGCGAGTTGCCCTTTCGCCATGCTGATATGCAGCTGACCCAGCGCCGTAATGCCCAGTGCTTGCGTCAGCACATTGCGCTGCGGATGCCGTGCCGCCTGCGATTCATCGATCACACCCGCGGCGACGAGCTCCTGCACCAATGAATGATCGTGGCTGATGCGACGCAGTCCGTTTTTCCACTCGTAGATACGACTGTCGCCGACCCAGGCCACTTCATAACCTTGCTCGGAAAAACGGATGGCTGCGACGGTGGTGCCCATCGGCAAGGCATCGTCAAAGCGCTGCGCATATTCCAGTAAACGCGCCGCTGCGCCGCGTATCGCTTCGGCCAGCGATTGCCCGCGATCCACCAGTTCAACGACGGCATCGCGCGCCAACGCGGACGCCACTTCTCCATGTTGATGACCGCCCATGCCATCGGCCACCAAAAACAGACCCAACGCCGAATCGGCGTAGTAGGTGTCCTCATTGCGCGTGCGGCGCAATCCGACATGGGTTCCGTGTCCGAATTCGATCATGGGCATCCGCCAGCGAGATGTGCGCAGCATGCCGGATGTGCGTCGCATGCGCAAAATATTGTGCTCAATTCGCGCGCAAAGGCTGCGCTTCCGCCTGCGGCGGCCGACGTGAAATCAGCGGAGCATATGCGGTATTTACGTCTTACGCGGCGACGCGAATCAAACGCATGCGCTTCTCGATGCGCTGGAGCGTATCCCACGTCATGCGTGCGGTATGGTCCATCACGTGAAGGATCGGCGCGCAATGACGGTAATCGTCCAGACCAATGTCGCTGCCGCGTTCCAGCATGCCCATCAGGCAAGACAGGTCGAGCAGTGCGTCGCTGAAATGGCATTCGTGCGAGAACAATATCGGCGTGGATTCGCGCAGACTTTCCATCGCCATCGTAACTTGCCAGATTCCCTGCGCCATCAGCTGGCATTGACCTTCACTCAGCGTGCCATCTCGTCGAATCGTTTCTTCAAAGGTGAGGACGAGGCTTTCGGTCAGAACGCGTGCGCGCTCGATGACGTCAAGGGGCGAGGGACTCATGCTCATGGCAATCGCGCTCCGCTGGCCGGACAGGGAGGGTTACTCTGCCATGTTTTTTTGCGTATGTGGCCTGCGCTCTGCGCATTTGTTGATCAACAGCGAGCTGATCTGTGATCCGACGCGTGAAGGGCTTGTGTAAAGAAAGGCCGCTGAATCAGCGGCTTAGATATCCTTCTGACGACGGTGTCGTTGTGTGGCTGCAGGCTGGCGCGCTCCAGCTCAGGCTGGGGCGCCGTTCGGCGGTTTCCCGGCGCGAGGCGGCGCGACGACCCAGAGCACAATGGCGCAAACAATGGTCAGGACTGCGAACAGCCAGAGGCGTCCAGTCGACATGTCCTCCGGCGCAGGCGCTAGCGCCACGATGCTGTAGGCCAGATTCGAGGCCGTGTGGAACAGCATGTTAGAGAGGATGTTGTAGCCGCCCCGGTGATAGGCCCAAGCGAACAGAAAGCGCATGGCAACCGTTGCCACGAGGAAGATGTGAAAGGGCGTGTAGCCCTGAATGGCGCCCGGCGTGATGATGAAGAACAGGGGCAGGTGCCATAGCGCCCAAATGACACCGAGCACGAAGGTCGCGCTCCGGAGCGGCAGTACGCCGTCGAGCTTGTCCGACAGCAGCGACCAGCCGTACTCCTCCGCCAGCGTTCCGCCGAGAACGAACAGAAAAACATAGCTCAGCGGCAAGTCGGCCAGGGTCATCGTGAATTGCGGTGTCCCGTGAATCAGCCTTGCGTGCACGAGTTCCACGATGATCGCGAGGATCGGCATCAGGAAGAAGGACACCAGAAACACCGCCCAGCCCATGCGCGGGTCGAGCGCCCGAGCGAAAAACCGCAACGCCCGTCGTGGGCCACCCTCTGCCAGGCACGTGACCAGGGCCCCCACGAAGGGACCGAACGAGCCGACCACCAGTACCGGAAAGATCGGCAGCGAGAGTTTGTGTTGACTGATCAGCCACGCAACAAACCACAGCGCCCAGGCCATAACGAATGCGACCGCCAGATAGAGCGCCATCGAACGCAGATTCCGGCTACGAACTGCCTTGTCATCAAGTGCCATTCCAGCGCTCCCCTGGTCATCATTGATTCGCTTGGTTTTGAGGATTGCTGCGCAGCGATAGCTGAACCAGATTGCTGGTTGCCTCGTTAGTCGAACCGCAGCCCCGCGCAGTCTTAAACGAATGCTAGGAACACGAACGATTCATGTCGCGTGCAAAGAGTCATCGTGCAAGAAGTCATGTCGCGGACAAGGACTGGCGCATTCAAGGGTTGATGTCTGAGTCCTACGACTGCAAACAAAAATCCCAGCGCAGGCCCGGGATTTTGTAACTACTTGATGTAGC
>NZ_DATHMR010000120.1:0-2467 GCF_035486915.1 Dyella sp.
AATAGAGCCCACGCCGTGCCGATGCATGGTGGCACCAAAACAGCGATGCTCAGTGCGATTCGAATCGGCCATTTCTTCAAGGACATCAGCGTTCACCAGCAAACCGTTTCGGCGAGTGTAGCGTCAGTGAAGGGTATCGAAGCGCGGGAGATGTGAAGTGACGATCCATGCATCGAACGACCCAAACCTGACGCCGCGGCAATGGCTCGCTATCGGCGCCACGCGCTAGCTATTCGTGCATGGTGCTGGTACTGGGAAGACAAGCGGACAACCCGGACGCCTGTCCGGGCTGCACGTGTATATCGACTTCAGATGTCGGTATCGGCGAGGCTGACGGTCACGAAGGTGCGATGATAGAAACGCGCACGCAACGTGCCGTCATTCAATGTATAGCCACTGGCCGGGACGAGATCCTCGGTGGAATTTTCGGTGACATTACTCGCATACGGACCCACGTACTGCACGCTCCATGGTTCTCCGCCAACTCCGATCAGCGATTGCGCCGAACCTCCGCTGTTCTGCATTGATATCGCAACGCGACCATCTTCCGGCAGCACGATTGCCTGATCACTTGTCGGCAGACCCAGGAACGACAACGGCACTGCCTTGACCAGATGCATGTTCGGGCAATCCCGATTGCACATGGCGATATTGAGCATGGCGACAAACTGCGCATTGACCGCGTGGATTTTGATCACGTCACCTTTCTTTAACATGGCGGTGCTTTCGAATACGACGGCTTGTCCGTTGCGGTCGTTTTTGGCAACGGTAAATACGGGGGTGTCCGCAGCCTTCGTGATCGTCGTGAAGGTTAACGCGATGGCTGCAATGGCGATGACAGTGCGTGAGAGGGACATGAGTCGGATCTCCGGTGAGCGCTCAACGAATCGATGCCACGGGCTGATCATACTCTGGTTTATGCGGCGCGGTTTTACATTAACCCGTTAACGCCAGACAAAGAAACGGTGTCGGATACTACGCATTCACGTTGCGCATCAGGCTGATCGACCATGAAGATTCTTGTAGTAGGCGCGGGTGCCACCGGCGGTTATTTCGGTGGCCGTTTGGCGGAAAGCGGACAGGACGTGACCTTCCTTGTACGTAAGCACCGCGCCGAATCGCTGGCCAAAGACGGTCTGGTCATTCGCAGCCCCGCAGGCGATGTGACGATACCTTCACCAAAGACTGCGCAAGCGGACACGTTGAGGCAGCATTTCGACCTGATCATCGTCAGCTGCAAGGCCTATCACTTGAAGCAGGTGATAGAGGATATGGCGCCAGCTGTCGGTCCGCAGACGATGATCCTGCCGCTGCTCAACGGCATGCGTCATCTCGATGAGCTCGATGCGCGCTTTGGCGCCGAGCACGTCTTGGGCGGTCAGTGCGTGATTGCAGCGACGCTCGATGCCGAAGGTGTCGTGCGCCATTTGAATGCCGCTGCCAGCATCACCTTCGGGGAGCGCAACGGCTCGCGCTCGGAACGTATCGAGCGCGTCGCGCAAGCCATGTCGAAGGTCCGCTTCGAGGCGCGCCTCAGCACCACGATCTTGCAAGACATGTGGGACAAATGGGTGTTCCTGGCCTCGCTGGCGGGCATCACGTGCCTGATGCGCGCGCCTATCGGCGACATCGTGGGGGCGCCGGGCGGCACGCATGCGATACAGAGTTTGCTCGGGGATTGCCGCAGTGTTGCAGAGGCCTGCGGTCATGCACCGAGCGATCCGGTGATTCAGCGCGCCAAATCCGTGCTGACGGAGCAGGGTTCCACGCTAAGTGCCTCGATGATGCGCGATCTTGAGCAGGGCGCTTCGATTGAGGCCGATCACGTAGTAGGAGATCTGCTCGCCCGGGGTGAAGCAGCAGGATCGAATCTGTCGATGCTTCGACTGGCCTACGCGCATCTGAAGGCTTACGAGGCGCGCCGGGCTCACGGTTCCAAAGCCTGAGGGCAACACTCAACTCGTCCCTCGGCACCGCCGCTCGTCACAACGCACGCTCGGTTCATCCCCTTGAGGTAGTCCTTGGCCCTTCTGGCGCGGACAGTGACGTCACCCAAGGCCAGATTGCCCGGAGAGGGATTTTCATGAACAGACGTGACGTACTGAAGGCTGCCTTTGCGCTTCCGTTTCTGTCAGGCGTGATGACCGGCGGCATCGCATCGGCGTTGGCGGCAACCGGAAGAAAAGTGGCGAACGCGTTCCGTTCGCGTGTGCGCCCGGGCGATCCGGGGTGGCCTTCGCTTGCGGAGTGGGCTGGTTTGAAGAACGAGGTGGGCGGACGCCTCTTGAAGCTGCAGTCCCCGTTTGCCGACCCCAACTCGGCGGCCTGTCATGACGCGCTCAAGCACATCAAGAATCCTTTTTTTATCGGCGACGAGCCTGCACTCACGCAGACCAGCGGCTGGGCGGATGCCTGGGTCTCGCGACCCAGCGCCTATGCGGTGGCTGCCGAAAGCACGGCGGACGTC
>NZ_DATHMR010000121.1:0-14060 GCF_035486915.1 Dyella sp.
GAGTTCGTCGCGCAAGGCCGCCGCAAGCTCGACGTCGCCACCCATCACATATTCGATGGCGGGATCAGGCAACGCGGGTGTTTCCTGCGCCACGGAGGCCAGCCGCAACTTTGCCGGCATGTCCAGCTCGCCCGAGTCGGATTCAAGGTGCCCCTGTAGCGCTGCAAACAGACTCGACTTGCCGCAGCCATTTCGACCCACGACGCCTAGCCGCCAGCCGCTCTGGATCACCAGGTCGATATCGGATAGCAGCAACCGGCTGCCGCGGCGGAGGGCGAAGTGGCGAAAGGCAATCATGGGAACCTAAGTACAAACGGGGCAACGGATGCCCGCAGCCGCACATGATAACGGGTGATAACGGTTGATCGGGTCACATCTGCCAAATTTGCAGATAGCATGGCGCTGGTAGTTCTGCTACAACGACGCAGCAAACGCTTCGAGCGGAGAGGGGACCATGTTCAAGCACCGTTACAGCCTGCCCTTGCTGGCAGCCATCGCTATCGGCACCGGCATGGCCGGCATCGTACACGCCCAGGACTCGATCCAGCAGCGCGTGCAGGACGAAAAAGGCATGAACCTGCCTGCCCGCGGCCTGAGCATGTCCCAGGTTGAGAAACAATACGGCGCGCCTCTGCGCAAGCTCTCCCCGCGTGGTGGCGACAGTGCCAAGCATCCGACGATCAATCGCTGGGAATACTCGAGCTTCATCGTGTATTTCGAAAACAGCCATGTGATCCACTCGGTGCTCAATACACCCGCTGGAAATAACACCAATCCGGCTTCGGCCAACTGATTTTCGCCCTATCCGGCGGGTGATTCAGCCCGACTGTCACCCGCCGTACGCGCTCTTCCCTTAAACTTGCGCCCCTGCTGCCTGGCGAACGTCGGGCACGTTTCGTCGCGCGAGTGTTGCCCCAATGACCGATTCCACCTTCCGTCTACCGGCCGAATGGGAGCCGCAGGCTGCCGTATTGATTGCGTGGCCGCACGCCGATACCGACTGGGCCGAGCGCCTTGAAGCGGTCGAGTCCACCTATGTGGCGCTCGCCGCTGCAGTGACGCGATTCCAGCCGTTGATCATCGTCGTTGCGGGCGAGACGCTGCGCGCTCACGTCATGAGCAAACTGCATGCGACGAATGCCGATCTTTCGCGCATTCGGTTTGTGGAGCTTCCCTACGACGACACATGGCTGCGCGATTCCGGCCCGATCACGCTGCGCAGTAACAGCGACCGCTTTCAGCTCACCGATTTTCAATTCACCGGCTGGGGCGGCAAGTTTGGTGCCGAGCAGGACGATGCGTTGATCGCGGGTCTGGTCGATGCCGGCGTGTTTGGATCGGCCGCACACAAGCGCATCGATTGGGCGCTGGAAGGCGGCGGTATCGAAAGCGATGGCGAAGGCACGGTCCTTACGACGTGGCGTTGTCTCGCGCAGCGTCACCCGGATCAATCGCGCGAGAAGATGAGCGACATTCTGCGCGATAGTCTCAACGCGCAGCGCGTGTTGTGGCTCGATTACGGTTATCTGGAAGGCGACGATACCGACGCGCATATCGATACGCTTGCGCGTTTTGCTCCGGATCATCGTATCGTTTATCAGGCTTGCGACGATGCGAGCGACGCGCACTATGACGAGTTGAAGCGCATGGGCGAAGAACTCGCAGCATTGCGCACGGCCGATGGAAAGCCGTACACGCTATATCCATTGCCTTGGGCGAAACCTATCGTGGACGAAGGTCGCCGTCTGGCCGCGTCGTATGCCAATTATCTGATCGTCAACGGTGCGGTTCTGGTGCCCGCTTATGGCGACGTCGCTGATGACGAAGCCGCACGCATCATTGGCGAAGCTTATCCAGGGCGCGCTATCGTCCAGGTGCCGTGTCGCCCGCTGATCTGGCAGAACGGCAGCCTGCACTGCATCACCATGCAACTTCCCGCCGGACTGGTCTAAAAGCTGTTCAACCCCATCTATTAGAATGGCGCGGATATAGAAAGCCGCTTCAGGATGTCCCTCATGACTCGCAAGCTCCTCAAAGTTGCCCTGCTGCAAGAAACCCATCGCGGAGGCCGCGATGCGAATCTCGATGCGATCGAGGCAGGCTTGCGCGAAGCCGCCGCAGCGGGCGTCGAGCTTGTGCTGCTGCAAGAGCTGCATAACGGACCGTATTTTTGCCAGCACGAATCGGTCGATGAATTCGATCTGGCGGAAACCATTCCCGGACACAGCACGGCACGCATCGGCAAACTCGCCGAAGAACTGAAGCTGGTGGTGGTCGCGTCGCTGTTCGAAAAGCGCGCGGCAGGTCTGTATCACAACACTGCCGTGGTGTTTGATCGCTCGGCGAACATCGCCGGCAAATACCGCAAAATGCATATCCCGGATGATCCGGCCTTCTACGAGAAGTTCTACTTCACGCCCGGAGATCTTGGTTTCGAGCCCATCGATACGTCGGTGGGTCGGCTGGGCGTGCTGGTGTGCTGGGACCAATGGTATCCAGAAGCCGCTCGCCTGATGGCGCTGGCCGGTGCGGAGCTGCTGCTCTATCCGACAGCTATCGGCTGGGATCCCAAAGACGATCAGGCGGAAAAAGATCGCCAGCGCGATGCATGGGTCACCGTGCAGCGCGGTCATGCGGTCGCCAACGGCGTGCCTCTGCTGGCGTGCAACCGCACCGGCTATGAGGCCGATCCGTCGGCCGTAGGGTCCGGCATTCAGTTCTGGGGCACCAGTTTCGTGGCCGGCCCGCAAGGTGAGTTTCTGGCCAAGGCGAATACGGACAAGCGCGAACTGCTCGTAGTTGAGATCGATATGGCACGTAGCGAGCACGTTCGCCGAATTTGGCCGTTTCTGCGCGATCGTCGCATTGACGCCTACAGCGATTTGTTACGCCGATTCCGCGATTAAGCGTTCAGGCTTAAACCTGTCAAAATCGACCGGCTTGCACCCCATCCCCGGCATCCCCATGCTGGGACCTATCCCCATAGCCGACGCACCCACTGCATGAGCGTGACCGAGACCGACCTTCTCCCCTCGCTGGACCTGCGCGACCAGCCGATCGAACGCGTGCATCGCGACGGGGTGGAGTACGTCGTGCTTGGCACCGCGCACGTTTCGCGCAGCAGCGTGGAAGCCGTGCATAAGCTGCTTTCGATCGAGAGGTTCGACGCCATTGCCGTGGAGCTGTGCGAAAGCCGTGCTCAGGGCATGCGCGATCCGGAAGCATTCAAGCAGATGGATCTGTTCCGCGTGATTCGCCAGGGCAAGGCCGGCATGGTCGCGGCCAGTCTGGTGTTATCCACCTTCCAGAAGCGGCTGGCCGATCAATACGGCATCGAACCGGGCGCTGAAATGAAAGCGGCGATGGATGGCGCCGAACAACGGAATGTTCCGTTGTGGCTGATCGATCGTGAAGTCGGCACCACACTCAAGCGTGCCTGGCACAGCGTAGGTTTCTGGCAGCGCTTCGGTTTGCTCGGCGGCATGCTTGCCAGCGTGTTCGAGCGCGAAACGATCGACGAAAAAGAGATCGAAAAGCTCAAGCAAGGCGACATGCTCGAAAGCGCCTTCAGTGAGTTCGCCAACGAATCCGCGCCGCTTTATCGCAGCCTGATCGCCGAACGCGATGCGTTCATGGCGGCGCGTCTGCGCGAGGAGGCAGGCAGCTCCATTACCGCCAATCCGTGCAAGGTGCTGGTGGTGATAGGTGCCGGACACCTCAAGGGCCTGTGCGAGAACTTGCGCGTGCAGCAAGGCGACGCCACGGAAACGGTAGCCGAACTGGCGCGCACGCCGCCTAAAGCGCGCTGGCCCAAATGGGTGGCGGTCGCTTTGGTGCTGGCCGTGTTCGGCGCGATTGCTTACGCCTTCCATCGCAACGCCACACTAGGTGCGCAAGCGCTGCGTGATTGGGTGCTGTACACCGGGGGATTCGCCGCGCTGGGGGCTGTGCTCGCGCGTGCTCATCCTTTGAGCATTCTGGCCGCGTTTATTGCCGCACCCATCAAGCCTTTCCGCCCCGGCATCCCTGCCGGCGGCATCAGTGCGATGGCCGAAGCCTGGGTGCGCCGCCCGCGCGTGGCCGACTTCGAAACGCTGCGCGACGATATCGTGCACTGGAGCGGCTGGTGGCGCAATCGCGTGGCCCGCACGCTGCTCAACTTCTTCCTGGTCAGCCTAGGCACGATAATTGGCGAATACGCCGCCGGCATCCATATCATCAAGAGCATTTTCTAAAGCCACGAGCCGGGCCTGCGACCCACTGTCGCGCGATATTGTGAGCGCTCTGTGGCAACCTCTATACTCCGAGAAATACGTTGCATGCGTCCGCTGGAACCGTGGGGATCCTCTTGATGACTCGATTGCAATTGGTTGGACTGGCTGTTGCCACTGCGTTTGCTTTCACGGGCACCGCCCATGCCACTGGCGACAAAGCCAATGGCCGCATACTTGTTTATACCTGCAATGGTTGTCACGGCGTGCCAGGGACCAACAACGCGTACCCGCAATACCCCGTGCCGAAAATCGCCGGTCAGAACGCTCAGTACATCATCAGCGCGCTGCATGAGTACAAGTCGGGCGATCGCACCCATCCGACCATGATGGCGCAGGGGCAAAGCCTCTCCGATCAAGAGATCGAAGACATTGCTGCCTATCTGTCGAGCATCGCTCCGAAGTAATTGCCCAAGGATTCCAACTGCATGAAACGCGCGCTTACGCTGCTCTCGTTTGGTATCGCCCTGGCATTCGCTTCGGCTCCGCTGTTCGCCAGCGGCGATGCCGACAATGGCAAAACCAAGTCGGCAACCTGTGTTGCCTGCCACGGCGCCGATGGGAACGCCGTCGATCCGCAATACCCACGCCTGGCCGGTCAGTACAACGAATACATCCAACAGGCCTTGCACGAATACAAAGATGGCCGCCGCGGCAACGCGGTGATGAAAACGCAGGTCGCCAATCTTTCCGATCAGGATATCGAAGACATCGCCGCTTATTTCTCGGCCATGCCGACGAAGCTGGATACGCTCAAGGGACATATCCAGGGCGATTGATCCCGCCCAAGCCCTTCACGTAAAAGCCCGCGACTTGCGTTGCGGGCTTTTGTGTTTTCGGGCGATGATTCGTGCGGACTTTCCTTGAGGACGCCCTCATGGGTTGCCTGCCACTTCCCGTTTTGTTTGTGCTGGGCGCGCTGATTGGCCGCTTCGTCGGCGGAAACAACGGCATGCTGTGGGGATCGGGCATTGGCTTGCTGCTTGGAGTCGCTTTAGCCGGCGTGTTTATCTGGCTGATTCGGCGCGGCAAATAATCAACCCATCGCGGATTGACCTTCCTTCTTGCTGTAATACGGATTGCTGCCGCCCGTATGATCGGTGGCATCACGCACCTCGGTGATTTCCGGAACACGTTCGCGCAACGTCTTTTCCACGCCATGCTTGAGCGTGACATCCACCATGCCGCAACCGTGACAACCGCCACCGAATTGCAGAATCACCACGCCGTTTGCATCGATTTCCAGCAGGCTCACGCGACCGCCATGTGAGGCGATGCGTGGATTGACTTCGGCTTCGAGTACATAGCGTACGCGCTCGACCAAACCCGCTTCCGTACCTGGAATTTCGCCCTTGATCCTTGGCGCGCGAATGTTTAACTGACCGCCCGTCTGATTGGGTTCGTAATCAATCGTGGCGCCTTCGAGCCATTGCGCGCTGTCGCCGTCGATGTGAAATTCGAAACCTTTGCACTCGATCGTCCATTCACCGCCGGTCAGATCATCGCGCTCGCAAAATTCCAGCTCGCAGTCGGCCGCAGGCGTTCCCGGTGACGTCACACGCAAACGGATACCCGAACCTTCGATACCCTGTTGCGAAAGTAGGCGAAGGAAATGGTCTTGTGCGCGTTGGGAAATCTCGATCATGCGTGCTCCGGAACTGCCATCATTGCCCGGTGTGCCGGGCCATACAGCACCATTTTAGTCCTGTTTCACTATGAATGTTCGATTTTCGATTTTTCGCGTACAGTTTCGACGCTTTAGCGCCTACCAACGGAGACCGTCATGACCGCCCTTCCGCTCGCCGCCCAACACTGCCAGCCACGTAAGGGTAAGGAGCATGCGCTCGATGAAGCCGCCGTTGGCGCGCTGCTACCGATGGTTCCCGGCTGGAAGCTGTCGGAACAGCGCGATGCGCTGGTCAAGGATTACCGGTTCGAAAACTTCCATCACACGCTGGGATTCATCAACGCGGTCGGTTTTATGGCCAATCAAGAAGATCACCATCCCGATATCGAGGCAGGTTACGGCCATTGCAAGTTGCGCTGGTCGACGCACGATGTCGGTGGCTTGTCGTTGAACGATTTCATTTGCGCCGCGCGCGTTGACGCCCTTCTCGCCCATTGAACGCGACAAGGCGCCTAACCACGGCATGGGCCGCAGCCGGTTATCTGCTGGCTGCGGTTATTGTTTGTGTGGCGCTCAGTGCATTGGCTGCACGGATCACGGCGGCGCAATTGCGAGACCAGGCGCAGTGGCAGCTTGCACGCGTTCAAGCCAGTCAGCCGCTATGGGAATGGCGATTTCGCAAACTGCATGACCTGATCGCGGGGCGCGCATTCGGTAACGCAAAGGTTTCGGTCGACGACGATGTGCTGACGATCACCAGCACCGATGGCACGCCTTACGAACTTGGCCTGCCAATCGCATGGTCACTGGATCTGGCGCATTGGCCCCTTCTGCAACTTGAGTTCAAGAGTTCCGATCGAGGCGAGCTTGGGTTTGTGGTGACGAATCCTTCCGGCGTCTCGTGCGTCGCGCTCGCCGCTGACGCACTCTCGCCCGAGACCGCTTCGCTACGCATCGATTTGCGTGGCCTGACGTGGAAAACCGCCAGCGGTGCACCGTGTCCCACACCGGGTGCCGTGCAGATGTTGCGCTTGCGCATTCAAACACACGAACACGCGACGCTGCGGCTGACATCCGCGTCTTTGCTGACGACCGAGCCGACGCAGCCGCCGCAACAAAGTGCCATCGATCTGCCGGACGAAGTAACTGGCACGGGTATCGATCGATTTGTCGATCGCGCACAAAACATGGCGATGCCGCTGTTCCATTTGCCCGATGGCATCGATGCCGAAGCCATGCTGTCCTTGCGTGATCAACTGCGCGCGCGCTGGCCAGCCGCGCTGATCGTGCCTGCGGGTGTGACGCCGCAAGCGGTGACCCCCTCATCGCATAACTCCATCTGGTGGGCCGCGTGCGTTGTTTACCTGTTGGCGCTGGTCTGGCTTGCATTCAAACCGTTCAAGGGCAACTGGCGCGTCTGGTTTGAAATCGCCGGATGCCTTTTGGGTCCGCTATGGCTGATTGCGGGCCTGCATTGGGGGCTTTATCCCACGCCGCTTGGGCTGACCGCATTCGGGGCCGGCCTGCTGTTTGCGATCTTCATCGAACGCCGACATCTGCCGCGATTGTGGCGATGGCCATCGTCACGTCGTGATTGGTTATGGCCATTCGCGCCCTTGGTTCTGACCGTGCTGCTGACCATTCTTTACGGTCATACGTTGTCTTTGCTGCCGTTGGGCCACGTGCTCGCCTATTTCGGCTGGGCGTGGCTGCAGCAATGGCTGATGCTGATCGTGATCATGCGACGCCTCGAACAAGTGCTGTATCGCCCCGCCTGGGCCGTGCTCGCCACAGCGATCGTTTTCGCGCTATTGCACACACCCAACGGCATGTTGATGCAGTTGTGCTTCGTCGGCGAGCTTTGGTGGGCGTGGTGTTTCCTGCGCTCGCGCAGCGTGCTGCCCATCGCGCTGGCGCATGCGGCTTGCGCGTTGCTCGTCGAGTCGGGATTGGTGGGCGGACTGGTGCGCTCGCTGGAAGTCAGCGCCCGCTTCTTCCTTTAGCCGCCAAAGCATCGAGGAAGCTTTTCAGATCTTCGGGTAGCTGCGCCGAAAAGCTGTACGAACGACCGTCCAGCTCAAACGACATGTGCGATGCATGCAGAAAGAGCCGGTTCAACCCCCGCTCCCGGAAACGCTTGTTGGCTTCCTTGTCGCCGTACTTCGTATCGCCCGCCAGCGGATGACCGATGTGGGCGGCGTGGACGCGAATCTGGTGGGTACGCCCGGTCCCAAGCGTTGCCTGCATCAGGCGCGCACCGGAGTACTGCTCTATTTCACGGAAAAAGGTCAGCGACGGCTTACCGCCCTCGGAGACACGGACCATCCGCTCGCCACCCTGAAGGATCGACTTTTGCAACGGCGCATTCACGTCGAAGCGCGCCTTGGGAGGGTGCCCCACCATTAGGCAGAGGTACTGCTTGGTCACCTCGTTGGCACGGATCGCTGCCTGGAGACCGGTCAGTCCAGCGCGAGTTTTTGCGAAAACCAGGACCCCGCTGGTGTCCCGGTCCAGTCGATGAACGAGTTCGAGGTGCTCTTTGGGGCGCGCTTGTCGGAGCAGTTCGATCGCCCCATGGCTCACCCCGCTGCCGCCATGACTGGCCATCCCGGTCGGCTTGTCGATGACCAGGAAGTGCTTGTCCTCGAAGATCACCGCCTCGGCGGCCGCGGCGATCGCCCCCTGCGAGGCCGCCTGTTCAGCCGTCCGCTCTGCCACCCGAACCGGCGGAATACGCAGCATATCGCCCTGGCTGAGACGGGTATCGGGCTTGGCGCGCTTACCGTTCACACGCACCTGCCCAGTGCGCAAAATACGGTAAATCATGCTCTTGGGCACGCCCTTGAGGATGGTCATCAATGCGTTGTCGATGCGTTGGCCATCGCGTTCGGGGCCAATCTCGACTTGACGCACCCCATGAGGTACATCGGGGGAAGTTACCGTCTGCATTGAAAAAAACCTGGGTAGAGAGGATACTCGTACAGCGCTCAGCCGGGTCCGCTGACGTTGTTGTTAGGGCCTGGCGCCCGCCTGTTACACCGGCGAGGTTTGGGCCGGTCGCCATCACGGCAGCCGGTTTGCAAACACCCTATTTATCGTAACGGTTCGGGTAGCCGCTTGTCCGGTCTCATTGCATAGACAGACACAAGTTGGCGTGCGTGCCCAAGAATCACCCCCGGTATCGGGAACGTTACCGTTTATTTTGCCGCTTTACCGCAGCGGCGCGATCCCCGGAAAGGCCGCCACACCAGGCGCCACCGCGGCGCGCGACGCGCGGCCAAGCCGAGGAATTACAATGAAAAGAATGCTGATCAACGCAACTCAGCGTGAAGAGTTGCGTGTGGCTATCGTGGATGGCCAAACCCTTTACGACCTTGATATCGAAATCCCTTCCCGCGAACAAAAAAAGGCCAATATCTACAAAGGCCGCATCACTCGCGTAGAACAATCCCTCGAAGCCTGCTTTGTCGACTATGGCGCCGAACGCCATGGCTTTCTGCCGTTGAAGGAAATCGCCCGCGAGTACTTCACGCCGGGTCTGGATCCCTATAAGTCGAACATCCGCGACCTGGTTAAGGAAGGTCAGGAAGTCGTCGTGCAGGTCGAGAAGGAAGAGCGCGGCAACAAAGGCGCCGCCCTCACCAGCTTTATCAGCTTGGCCGGCCGCTACATGGTGCTGATGCCGAACAACCCGAAGGCCGGCGGCGTATCCCGTCGCATCGAGGGTGAAGACAGGCAGGCGCTGAAAGAAGCGCTGGAGCACCTGACCGTTCCGGACGACATGGGCCTGATCGTGCGCACCGCCGGCATGGGCCGTGATGCCGAAGAGCTCCAGTGGGATCTCGATTACCTGCTCCAGTTGTGGAAGGCGATCTCTGGCGCCGCCCAGGCCCAGAAGGCGCCGTTCCTGATCTATCAGGAATCGAAACTATTCATCCGCGCGCTTCGCGATTACTTGCGCAGCGACATCGGCGAGATCCTGATCGACGAAGAGTCCCTGTTTCAGGACGCGCGCGACTTCATGCAGCAGGTGATGCCCAACGCCCTGCGCAAGCTGAAGCTCTATAAGGACGACACCCCGCTCTTCTCGCGCTACCAGATCGAGACGCAGATCGAGAGTGCCTTCGACCGCAGCGTGCGCCTGCCCTCCGGCGGCTCGATCGTCATCGACCAGACCGAAGCGCTGACCGCCATCGACATCAACTCCTCGAAGGCCACCAAGGGTGGCGACATCGAAGAGACGGCGTTCAACACCAATCTCGAAGCGGCCAGCGAAATTGCCCGCCAGCTGCGCATCCGCGATGCCGGCGGCCTGATCGTCATCGACTTCATCGACATGGACAGCCCCAAGCATCAGCGCGAGGTGGAAGAACGCCTCAAGGAAGCGCTGAAGCTGGATCGCGCGCGCGTGCAGATCGGTCGCATTTCGCGCTTCGGCCTGTTGGAGATGTCGCGTCAGCGTCTGCGCCCATCGCTGGGTGAGGCGACACAGATCGTCTGCCCGCGTTGCGAAGGTCACGGCCATATCCGCAGCGTCGAATCGCTGTCGCTGTCGACCCTGCGTCTGATCGAAGAACATGCGATGAAGGACAACACCGGCCAGGTGCTGGTGCAGGCGCCGCCGACGGTCGCCAACTTCATGCTTAACGAAAAGCGTGCCAGCGTGGTCGAGATCGAACTGCGCAACAAGGTGCACGTGGTGATCGTGGCGGACGACAAGCTCGATACGCCGCACATCGAAATCCAGCGCATCCGCGAAGCGGACATGGGCGAGCACAGCAAGCCGAGCTATGAGCGCCTCACCGCGCAAGAAGAAACGGCCGTACCGAAGATGGGCCAGATGCTCGGCAGCAACGAGCAGCCGGCTGTCAGCGGCATCGTGCCCGCGAGTCCGGCGCCAGTACGCGAGGAAGACACTGTCGCAACAGCCCCCGTCGCGCAACCCGTGAAGCGTCAACCTGCGGCAGCGCCTGCCGCGGCGCCAGCGCCCAGTGGCGGCTTCCTCTCCAAACTCTTCGGTATGTTCCGCAGCGAACCCGTCGCCGCGCCCGCTCCTGCCCCTGCACCGGCCGCAACCCGTCAGGACTCCTCGCGCGGCAAGCCGCAGGACAGCCGCCGCAATGATCGTTCGCGCAGTGATGGTCAATCGCGTCAAGGTCAGCAGCGCGATACGCAGCACGGCAACGCGCGCAATGGTCAGCCGCAAGGCAAGAGTCAAAACCCGAATCAGCGCCAGCGCAACGAGCAGCCTGCAAACACCAGCAAACCGCAACAGCCGCAAGGTAACAAGCAGGAACCGCGTCAGCCCAAACAAGCCCAGCCGGTGAGTGACGCAGCGACTGCGCCCCCCGAGCGCAACAAGCAACAGCCTGCTAACGCCAACAAGCAACAACAGCCGCAGCGCGCACCGCAGGGTGAGCGTCCGCAGCAAGCCAATGCACAGGCACCAGCCAAGCCGGCCGAATCGCCGAAACCTGCCGAAGCGAGCACGCCTGTAGTTGCCGTACCGGAAGGTGTTGAAGCCGCTGCCACTGCTGACACCACCGACAGCAGTCAGTCGCGTCGCCGTCGAGGCCGACGCGGTGGCCGTCGTCGTCGCCGTCACGACGGTGCCGTCGCTGCGAACGGCGTGGAGACGAACGAACAGCTCAATGCCGCTGAAGTCGATGACGAAGACCGCGATGAAGACGCGGCTATCGCTGACGAGCAAGCGCCGCGGGTAAAGCGCGAGTCGGAAACCGCCCACGTTGCCGAAGCGGTGCCTGTCACTCACGTGCATGCGCCTGTGTTCAAACCGGAACCGGAAATCGTTACGGCACCCCTCTCAGCGAGTGCTCATGAAAGTCATGAGCACTTCGCCAAGTCGGCCACGGAAACCGATGCCTTTACGGTTTCGGTCGAGCCAGGTGTGCGCCCGTCGATTCTCGCGGAGGAAAATCCCACATCGCCGGTGATCATCGCACCTGCGCCGGTACCCGCTTCGTTCAATCTGCCCGTTTTGCCGCCGATTCCGGTTCGCGAAACGGTTGAGGCATCCGAAAGCGAAACCGCGGAAGCCGCAACGTCGTTCGATACGCCGACGGCACAAACGCAGACCGTCACAGTGACGGTGCATCAGGATGCCGAACCGGCCGCGAATGAGGCCAATGTCGCCCCGCCGGTCGAATCGATCGTCGTGCCGGAGGTAGCAGCAACGGTTGAGGCGCCAGTGATTCATCATCCGGAGCCCGAGCCAGTTGTCGTAACCCCAACGCCGCTCATTCATCAGCCCCAGCAAGGTGACCTGCTCTCCTCGCCGCTGCAACATCACGCGTCCTCGGTCGAACACACCGAGGAAACGAAAGAGCCCGAGACTGACGAAGAGAACGCGCACACCCAACATCGGGATAGCCATCTCTCGTAACAAAAACTTGGTGCACGATGCAAAGAAAAGGCCGCACGATGTGCGGCCTTTTTGCGTCGCAGTGATCGAAAAAACCGGCTCAGTTTCCGACCTGATTGTTGTGCGTATCCAGCAAACCATGCACCGTCATCAGATGTGCCAGGCTGATCACGTGATCCACCTGCAGCTTTTCCATCAGACGCTGCTTGTAGGTCGACACCGTCTTCGGGCTGAGATTGAGCTGCTCGCCAATTGCCGTCAGCGCTTTGCCACGCACCAGCATCATCGCCACTTCCAGCTCGCGGCTGGAGAGCACATCGAACGGCGAGCCTTCGCCATCCAGCGTGGCCAATGCAAGCTGCTGCGCCACGGCGGGTGCCAGGTAACGGCGGCCACTTGCAACCTGGCGGACCGCGTTGAGCAATTCTTCAGCAGCGCAGCTCTTGGTCAGGTAACCGTGCGCGCCGGCATCCAGTAGACGCTTGGGAAAGCGCGCATCGTCCACCACGGTCACCACAATCACGTGCGTGGGCAAATTGGCTCGCGCCACGCGCTCGGTCAGCTCAATACCACTCATACCTGGCATGTGGACGTCGACCAACGCGATGTGCGGTTTGGTTGCCCGGATAAGGCGCAGCCCTTCTTCGGCGGTCCCGGCCTCTCCGCAGATACGTATGTCCGGCTGCTGCAGGATCATCCTGAAACCGGTGCGAACCAACTCGTGATCGTCCACGAGTACGACGTCAATCATCTCGCGCTCTTCCTAAAAAGGTATTGGGCCTACGCAAAGTAGGCCTGTCACTGACACATTGCAAGCCCGTAAGCTCTAGTTTTGAAAGGATTTTTTATATAACGCCTAAGAGCACAAAACAAATCAGAAATTACTTACATGCACGTACTAAAAATCAATGTCATTATTAGCGGAGTAACACAGCTGTAGTTCGTATCGCACACCCCAGTAAGGCTAGTCGTACTAACCGGAATGGAGCGTTTCGATGGTGATCTACTCGCTCAGACAATCGCCAGATGGTGATTGGAGCATCCGCCGAGATTCGGCGACCCTGTTTAGCCAGCTTCGCCTAGGTCCCGCCATTCAATTAGCTCGTGAAGCTGCCCGCGACGAACACAATCGGTCCGGTCGCAGCACCTGCGTTGAAATGCCCGGTCCCAGTTCCACGATTCGTCTCGCCCAGTACGCACGCCCCGGCATGCCGATCGAAAGCGCTGTCGCCTGACGTATCGATATAAATCGGCCATTCGCTCGTTGGAATGCGCCCCACATGCTACGATCGCGCGCCTGATGCCGGTCGTCCGGCAAGTGTCCCCGCCCGGATGGCGAAACAGGTAGACGCAAGAGACTTAAAATCTCTCGACCGCAAGGTCATGCCGGTTCGATTCCGGCTCCGGGCACCAATAAAATCAGCTACTTATGCCAATTCGCCCGATGATTCCAAGACGAACTCCACCCACTGGTGCCCGGCCGGTGCCCGTTTGGTGTTTGCTTGCAGCGCGATAGATGATCCCCGGCGACAAGATGAAGGGCGGCGCTAATCACCTTATTCCGCTCAGCGTCCAGGCAGTCGATATCCTGCGCGAGGTCCCGCGATCACCGGTCGCGGCAAGTACATCTTCCCATCCGCGCGCACGCCGAACGGATCGCGTGCTATGTCCGATAACGCCATTCTGTCCGCGTTGCGCGGGATGGATTACATCATTGATCAAATGATCGGCCACAGCGTACGCGCCATCTTCGCTGGAGATGCAGCTCGGGCATGCGGTG
>NZ_DATHMR010000122.1:0-7693 GCF_035486915.1 Dyella sp.
CAAGCGCGACGATGACACCAGCGGCACCACCGCCGTCACCGTCGAAGGTTTGCGCGACAACAAAGTCGTGCAACTGGATTGGCCCACGCTCGGCGACGCCGCCGAGAAAGACGGCATTCCCTTCCGCTTCCGCTATTTCCAACAACTCCACACCACGATCGCGCTGCCCGCCGATTTTCGGCCCACGCGATTGCATGTCACAGTCCAGCCGGAAAATGGCGACCCCGTCAGCCGCGCTGTGGCATGGAACGACGCCCTATCCAGCCCAGTCACCACCAACCAGGGGGACACGACAGATGCTCAGCCGTAAACGCAACGAACACGCACCTTCCCGCAATGCCGAGACCAGCCTGATCTCCATCGGCACCATCATTCGCGGCGATGTCCGCTTCACCGGCACGCTACATCTGGACGGACGCATCGAAGGCGCGGTAATCGGCGAAGGCAACAGCGCCGTGTTCACGCTGAGCGAGCATGGCCAGGTGCAGGGCGAAGTGCGCGTGCCGCACGCGATGATCAACGGCCAGGTGAACGGCGACATCTACGTCAGCGAGCGCCTGGAACTGGCCACGCAAGCGCGCGTGATCGGCGATGTCCGCTACGCCTCGCTGGAAATGGCCGCCGGCGCGCAGGTGAACGGCCGCATGGCGCATCAGGGCGAAGACCACATCCAGCGCGAACTTCCCGCGCCGGAAGTGCGTTCGGACGCCGTCACCGCCTGAATCCACGCCGTTTGACGCGGCATCCGCCCCGGGCTGATGGGACCCGGGGCTTCGCGGTATCATTGAGTCCGCCCCGCTGCGGCCTCATATGCGTTACATGGAAACTATCCTCGCCATCCCCGATTACCGCCAAGCCGGCGCCCCGCTGATCTTCACCGAGGCGGCCGCTCGCAAGGTTCATGAACTGATTCAGGAAGAAGGCAATCCTGAGCTGAAGTTGCGCGTGTACATCAGCGGCGGCGGGTGCTCGGGCTTCCAGTACGGTTTCACCTTTGACGACACCCGCGCCGAAGACGATTTCGCGCTCGACCGCGAAGGCGTAACGCTGCTGGTCGATCCGCTCTCGCTGCAGTACCTCACGGGCGCCGAGATCGACTACACCGAAAGTCTGAGCGGTTCGCAATTCGTCATCCGCAATCCCAACGCCAAGACCACCTGCGGCTGCGGCTCTTCGTTCTCAACCTGAGCGGCCACAGACACGGATGGCTTCGACGAACCCCAACACCTTCGCCGGACTCAGCCTGTTACTCGATCGCGTTTCCGAACAACGCGATAACGCCGATTGGGTTGCCGCGAAAGAACGCTCACCCGACGCGCACTACATCCTGATCGATCTCGCCGGCGATGCGTTTCTGCAGCGCGATGAAGAACGATTGCGCTGGTTGAACGCCGACGAGCGCGAACGTCTTCTGCCGGACGCCTCGTGCAGCTTGCTCGGCATCGCCAACGGCGAGCCGTACTTCATGCTGCTGCTCGATGATTCCCATGACGCCGCTGCATTGGAATCCGCACTCCATGCGCGACGCATGGGATTGCGCGAAGCAGGCCTTCTACTCCCCGCCGACGAAGCCAGTCTCTTCGCATACGCCAAGGGACTCGCCCATTGGCAACGTGAGACGCGCTGTTGCGCTTACTGCGGATCGCCAGTGCAACGCGTGTCATCCGGCCATCGCATGCATTGCACGAATCCAGCATGCGGGCGCCTCCACTTTCCGCGCACCGACGCCGCCATCATCGTGATCGTGGAATACCAAGGCGCCTGCCTGCTGGGACGCCAGGCAGTATGGCCGCCGGGCCGCTACTCGACGCTCGCCGGTTTCATCGAACCCGGTGAAGCGCTGGAAGATGCCGTACGCCGCGAAGTCGCCGAAGAATCCGGCGTGATCGTCGGCGATGTGCACTATTACTCCTCGCAACCGTGGCCGATGCCTGCATCGTTGATGATCGGGTTCACCGCCTCAGCACTCTCGCCTGACATCCATCTGCGCGACGGTGAACTCGAAGACGCACGCTGGTTTACGCCCCAGCAGATCGTCGACGGACTGGCCGACGGCAGCTTGGCGACACCGCCAAAACTTTCTGTGTCGTATCAGCTGCTCTCGCACTGGCTGCTGGAACGCGCCGGTCTGGACCTCGGCGCTTTAGTCGCGCGCTCACCGCGTCGGTAGCCAGCCACAACGGCGTGAACGGGTTCCCGTCACTCGCATACAATGGCGCCATCCATCGGAGTCCGTTTTCATGGCTATACGCTTGCTTGCTGCGCTCATCGCCCTCGGACTGCTGCACCTGCAGCCTCAGCTTGCGCATTGGCGCGGCGATGCAGGCTTCCGGCGTTGGGTAAATCAGCTTGGCGATACTGCCGGTAGTGGCCGCATACTGATCACGGTGCTGGTGCCGGTCGTCGTCTGTGCGCTGGTGATATGGCTGTTGCACACGCTGCCGCTAGGCGCGCTGTTCTTACTGATCTTTGCGCTAGCCGTATTGCTGTTCTCCTTCGGGCCGCACGCGTTCGAAGCGGATCTGGAAGCAATCTTCAAAGCCCCCGATCAAAGCAGCCGCGAAGCCGCCGCGCAGGCATTGTGCGATGACTGCGAACATATTCCGTGGCAAACCGCAGAACTCGGCGAAGCAACCGCGTACGGCGCGCTGCGCCGCCGCTTTGGCGTGCTGTTCTGGTTCTTTCTGCTCGGTCCAGCCGGTGCCCTGCTCTATCGATTGGCGCGGCAGCTCGGACACGATAGCTCGCTTGCACTCGATCCCGGCGCACGCACATTCGCACGTTATCTCGCCAACGGTCTCGATTGGGCGCCCGCGCAATTGATGGTGTTTACGCTGGCACTCGTCGGACATTGGGACGCCGTGATCGGCGCATGGAAACGCTGGCACCAACAAGCCGCACCAAACAGCTGGTATCTCTCCAATCCCGGCTTTCTCGGCGCCGCCGCACGCGCCGATGTTCTCACGGATGTGGAAGGCGGTGACGGTTACACCGAAGACCGCACCGACCCTCTGCACGAACTGCGCCGCCTACGCGATGCGCTACTGCGCGCATTGCTCGCATGGATGACAATTGTTGCGTTGATCGTGATCGGCGGCTGGATATCCTGACTCTGGGTATCCCCATTTTTTGCTTGATGATTCTACAAAATCAGAAAGCCATCCAAGCCGGCGCTATGCCCGATGACGCGTAACCGTCATCCCAGCGAAAGCTGCGATGACGAGCAAAAACCTTGAGATATCTCAAGGTCCCGACTCGGCTCTCCGATCAGGCCATATCCCCGCGTAACTCTTGAACACGCTGCTCAAGCGAGGCCGCAGTCACCTCGTTCGCTGCTTTAGGCGCGTCCACCACCAATTCCACATGCGCGCGAAAACGGCGCGGCAAACGCGTGCGCCGCATCATCGAATCGCGCCGGCTCCACACACTTCCCCATAATCCGCGCAGCGCCATGGCAACGACCGGCACAGGACGGCGTTCGAGAATCTTCTCCACGCCCGCACGAAAAGTCTGAATGCTGCCGTCCTTCGTCAAACCGCCTTCCGGAAAAATGCACACCAGCTCGCCATCGGCCAGCGCTGCATCCACCTCTTCAAAAGCCTTGTGCATAACCGCCGGATCTTCTTTCTTTCCCGCAATCGGAATCGCCTTCGCGGTCTTGAACACAAAGCGCAATACCGGAATGTTGAAAATCTTGTAATACATCACGAAGCGCGCAGGACGACGCAGATTCGCCATCAGGATCAGCGGGTCCATAAAGCTAACGTGATTGCACACCAGCAACGCCGGCCCTTCCTCCGGCAGATTCTTCATGCCATCCACGCGAATGCGGTAAAGCGTATTGACCAGCACCCACGTGATGAACCGCATCAGGAATTCGGGCACCAGCGTAAAGATATAAACCGCGACAACCACGTTGAGCAGCGAAGCGATAAGGAAAATCTTCGGCGCGTTGAAGCCCAACGTATTCAACGCCAGCCCAAAACACGATGCGATGACAATCAACAACGCATTGAGAATGTTGTTACCGGCAATCACGCGCGACACACGATCGCGCGGCGTACGCGACTGCACGAAGGCAAACAGCGGCACCACGTAGAAGCCGGCAAACATGCCGATCAGGGTGAGGTCCACCACGATTCGCCAGCTACCCGCGCCATGGAGAAACGCCAGCCAATTCAGTCCGTGCGCAACCGCCGAACCCGAACGCGCAAAAAACAAATCGGTACCGAACGCTGTCAATCCAAACGCACCCAGCGGCACCAGGCCGATCTCGACGCGCTTGCCCGACATTTTTTCGCACATCAGCGCGCCGACGCCTGTGCCGATAGAGAACAACGTCAACACCAGCGTATTGACCGTTCCGTCGCCGCCAAGATTGTCCCGCGTGTACAACGGCAGCTGCGCAACCAGGATCGTTCCAAAAAACCAGAACCATGAAATACCCAACACTGCATTGAACACCGCACGATCTTGGCGAGTAATCCGCAGCACGCGCGCCGTTTCAGTGAAAGGATTCCAGTTGAAAACCAAGTCCGGAGCGGTAGCAGGCGCAGGCGGAATGAAACGACTCGCGCCGTAACCAACCGCGGCGATACCAATCGTCAATGCAGCAGAAAAATGCGGCCCCACACCCGCGATCAGCATCAGCGTATTACCGACCACCATGCCGATAAGAATCGCCATCTGCGTACCCATTTCCACCAGGCCGTTGCCACCCACCAGTTCGGTGGTCTTCAGCGCCTGCGGAAGAATCGCGTACTTGATCGGACCGAATACCGTCGAGTGCATCCCCATCATGAACAACACCACCAGCAACAACGGCAAGTGATGCCCAATAAATCCATACGCCGCCAGCGCCATGGCCGCGATCTCAAACACTTTGACGTACCGAATGATGCGCGTCTTCTCGAACTTCTCCGCCAGCTGCCCCGCCGTGGCAGAAAACAGAAAGAACGGCAGAATGAAGAGCGCCGGCGCGAGGTTGGTGTACAAACTAACCTCATGATCGGACAGCCCCATCTGAAACGCCGCCAACATCACCATCGCATTTCGAAACGCGCTGTCATTGAACGCACCCAACGCCTGCGTCCAAAAGAACGGCGCGAAACGGCGACTACCTAGCAGGGCGAACTGGCTCATGCGTTTCCTTGGCGTTCGAAGTGCTACTAGCCTAGAACCTATCTCAAAATTGAGAAACGCCCCACCATCGACTTTTTACTCGTCATTCCCGCGAAAGCGGGAATCCAGTGACTTTAAGCGTTTGAAATGTAAAGACACCCGATTCCCGCTTTCGAGGAAATGACGTTCTAGGATTAGCGCAGCGTAACCCAATAAGACGCGACCCTTCCGTGCCAATCAACGGCCACGCTCTTTCGCCTATACCAAGTAGGCATTTACCAACGAACTAAATCACTGAGCCCCGACAGATTGCACAACGCACTTCATGCGAAGGTGCGTAAGTCGGGCGTGCCCTTCGCCTCGAAGAACACGACACGCCCGACATGATGTGAAGTAACGCGGATCGCCTGGGAGGCAACCCAAACGATCCGCTGGCCACCACCAACTAATAGGAAGTTGATCATGGTTACGTTCGATCATACGGCACCCGCACGTCTACGTGCCCCCGCCGCGGTGCATTTCCCTTACTTCACCGCCGCGCTGACGGCGCGACGTCGAGCCACAGTGGGCATTCGTCAAAACGGAAGCAGCTGATTCCGACAAAACGAGCAGGATTTTTCCTGCAGCCCTTCACGCCGCGCGCAACACGCGGCGTGACCTACAAACACATACGTACGTTGTCGCATCTTGCGACAGGCTCAATCGTGCAAAGGAATCTTCGATGAAAGAAAAAGCCCCCGGCGCGTGGCTCACCCTCAACACGAGCTACTACCCCGCTGCCATCGGCAATCCGCTCACCTTGCTGGATGATTCATACACACTATTGGAACGTGCTCAAGGCATCGTCCACCTTATGCACGAAGCACTGCAACTTTCCCCAAGCGTCGACACGCGCGCTAACTCTCGCTTTAAAAGCCGTGGAGACGCTGATGGAAATGAGTGCTGGCTCCGCCGAAGAAGCACATGTTCGCCTCGAGCAGATTGGAGACGGCTGGATTGCTAGCAATTGAAGCAGCGGGTCAGTTGTCGTGTCTTAAAAAACGACTCTGACCTATTCCCCGCTATTGATCCAACGGACTCAAAACCCCTAGACCGCCACGGTTCAACACATGGGTGTAGATCTGCGTGGTCGTCACATCCTTGTGTCCGAGCAGCTCCTGGATCGTCCGGATATCGTGACCCGACTCAAGCAGGTGTGTTGCGAATGAATGCCGCAACGTATGACAGGTAGCCGGCTTCACAATCCCTGCCCGTAGACGCGCCGCACGCACCGCCCTTTGGAGCGACGATTCGTCCACATGGTGCCTGCGGCACTCCGAACCGCGCGGATCGCGCGAGAGACCCGTTGCCGGAAAGACGTACTGCCAACCCAACTCTCGCGATGCAGACCGATACTTGCGCGCCAACGCATTGGGCAACCAGACCGCGCCATGTCCTGCGGCGAGATCCTGCTCATGAATGACCCGTACGCGCTCCACCTGCTGCGCTAGCGCCCCATTCAATCGTGCCGGCAACGGCACATGCCGATCCTTACCGCCCTTTCCATCGCGCACACAAATTTCATGACGCGAAAAATCCACATCCTTTACACGCAGCCTCACACATTCCATCAAACGCAGTCCGGAGCCATACAACAGCGAAGCCATCAATGCGCGAGTACCTTCCATCAGCGTTAGCAAACGCGTTACCTCGTCACGCGAAAGCACCACCGGCACGCGTTGCGGCCGCTTGGCTCGCACAATCGTTTCCATCCATGGAAGCTCCACGCCAAGCACCTCCCGATATAGAAACAACAAAGCCGACAACGCCTGATTCTGAGTTCCTGCCGCAACCTGCCCCTCAACCGCCAGCGAGCTAAGAAAACGCTCCACCTCCACCGCACCCATATCCCGTGGATGACGCTTATCGTTCGCAACAATAAAGCGCCGAATCCAAGCGGCGTAGGCCCGCTCCGTGCGCAAGCTGTAATGCTTAAGCCGCATCCTCGCCCTCACCTGATCCATCAAACGTGGCGCACCCGCCCCCGTTACACCCTCACTTCCGCCCGAATAACTCATAGCCCCTCAAAAATGCCTGATAACAAGGTTATCCTGACTCAACGGACAGCAGCCGGAACCGGCGCAAGAGCTTGATTTGAGGTAAGAGTTGCTCGCTTGTGAGCGCCCGGTAATTACCTGCATACTTGGTGCAACACCTCACTTTTGGGGTCGAATTAGAGTTAGGCACAGGAACAGCAATGACCGGTGGTCAACAAAAGCGCACTTCCTGGGGACGGCCTCGCGACTTTATAGTGCTGGTTATCTGCATCACGATCATCGGCGTGGCAGCGGCAGCCCGCTGGCGCGCCTTAGACTTGGTATTTGCTTTAGCTTGGCTGGGTATCTGCGTAGTTGGATCAGTCTCGGTTCTATGGCGCGCATGGAAACATCGCACTGAGCCAACACGTCCAGCTCTCGGCCAACTCGCAGCACTACCTCGTAGTTGGCGTAAATGGGTATTGGGCGAGAGCGACGACAATTCTAGGCAATGAGCCAACGCCCGCTGCCTAACAATTCATTCAAGCGGACGCGCG
>NZ_DATHMR010000123.1:0-4065 GCF_035486915.1 Dyella sp.
GACCACCCAAGAGTTCCTGCGCGACAGCAAAGACGTTCGGATTGGGATGAACTGGATAGAGCACTTCAATATCCGGATGACGCGCCACCAGGCTGCAAAGAGCGCGACAAATAGCGCGAAACGGCTCCCCGAAATTCTCGCGGCGATGCGCGGTGACCAAGATCAGCCGTTTGCAGGGATCCAACGGGAGCGCCAAAGGACGATGGACTGCCGCCACCTGCAATAGGCTGTCAATCACGGTATTGCCGGTGAGATGTATATGCGCCTCCTCGACTCCCTCGTGCAGTAGGTTTTGCCGCGAACGCTCGGTCGGCACAAAGTGCCAGCGTGCCAAATGACTTGCCATCCTGCGGTTCATTTCCTCAGGAAACGGATTGTGCAGATCATGTGTCCGCAATCCCGCCTCAACGTGTCCGAACGCGATACGCCGATAAAATGCCACCAGAGCGGCAGCCATCACCGTTGTGGTATCGCCCTGCGCCAGTACTGCATCAGGCGCTAACCGCGCAAATGTACGATCTAATCCATTAATCAAGCGTTCGGTCAGTTGCGACAGCGACTGATTGGCACGCATCAGATTCAGATCGACATCGGGACGAATGTCAAAAAGTTGCAATACCTGATCCAACAGGTCACGGTGCTGAGCGGTGGTTAATACTGTGACTCGAACCCACGGCTCACGCCGCAGAGCGGTAATCACGGGCGCCATTTTGATCCCTTCGGGGCGCGTTCCGATGATACACAACACATGCTTGCGGCCAGCCATGATTGCCACTTCGGGGAAGCCTTTTTTGATGGATACAGAGCAGCGCTTAGCCATAACGGTATTTGTGTGGAATCCATTCGCCCCACTTGGCTTCATACAGCGCCTTATTCTTTACGAAGAGCGTCTGACGCGCGTCCTGTTTGAGCTTGCTGAACGACGCCGATAAGTGGTGATGAATGAAAACGTCTTCGGCGCAGGCGATGTCCCAACCGGCATGCTCGGCGCGACGACAATAATCGTCGTCCTCGAAAAAGCCCAACCCAAACGCTTCGTCCAAGGGGCCCACCTGTTCGTACACCACGCGGCGCAACATGACGCAGAAAAATGCCGCGGTACGCAGTGGAGTTCGCTTTCCGACATGGCGCAAGGTGTAATCGGCCGCGACCTGCACCATCTCCTCCATGGAGGCGTAGTGAATGTCGATGCGCGCTTCATTTCCGATGTTGTTAGTCACCGGGCCAATCACGCCAAGTGTGTCGCACCTGTGCAAATGCGCCAGCAACGTGGCAATCCAGCCCGGAGTCACGTAGGTGTCATTGTTGAGTAATACCAAGTACTCGCCAGAAGCGGCAGCTAGGCCCTGGTTATTGGCTGCGGCAAAGCCAAGATTCTTTGCGTTCAGCAACACTCGACGTTGCGGGCCGGCCAGCATCCAAGCGGCAAGGTAGGCCCGCGTGTCGTCGGTCGAGGCGTTATCTACCACGATCGTTTCGAGGTTAGTGTAGTCGCTATAAAGCTCGAGGCTACGCAGACATGCCTTAGTGAATGCGCTGTTGTTGTAGGTCACTACGATCACGCTCACTCGTGGTTGCGGCAACATGTCCACGCCGCGTAGAAGTTCTTGCACCCGATGGGCCCACGTTTGTTCAATGGCAAAGGCCTGTCGCGCCGTCACCTGCGTTGCATCAGCGGGATGACGCAACGCATCCGCCACAGCGTCCAGGAAACTCGCGTGATCCGGAGCGGTACGAATCAATGTGCCGAACTGGTGCATTTCCGGCAGCGCAATGGACACCACGTCCTTGCCTGCGCTTAGATACTCATACACCTTGACCGGATTAGTAGCCAACGTCAGCGGTATGACCTGAAACGGCAACAGACATACATCGAAAGCCGCCAGATAGAACGGCAAATTTGCATAGGGGACTTCGTCAGTGAACATCACGTTGTCCAAATGCCGCAAGCGTGCGCGAGCACCTGCAGTATCCGTGCCGACCAGCAAAATCAGATGGCCGGCAAAGCGCTGGGCAAGTTTCTCCAGCAAATCCAGATCCATCCATTCGGCGATTGCCCCGAAGTAGCCGATAATCGCGCGCCCCTGCTCGTCCGCAAAGACTGTCTTCGGCGGTGTGGCAAAATGCTCGTACTGGCAAGCATTACGCACCATCCATCGGCGCGGATTGTACTTGCCGGCCTCTTCGTACAACCACTCGGAAGTGACTACCAACAAGTCAGCCACGCACATCAACTCGTGCTCCCAAGCCAGCACTTCATCGCTATTGCTTAGGAAGCCGCCGTGATGGTCCATACAGTCATAGACCAGTCGTTGATTTGGAAGGATGCGGGCCGTCTCACGCCAATACGGATGCTGCACCAGTGACAAACTTGCGCGAGTGCGTGTCCATGCTAATAAGTGCCCTACGCTATCGCAGAGCTGCGACTGTGCGCTCATGTCGGGCACACCGTAATAAATGCCGGGCGCGCCGCTAAGATGCAGTTGGACCCGGAAGAGGCGTCCATGCTCATCTAGCGGATCAACCCTGAAGCCCGCCTCGGCATGATCCACGAAATTGTTGGAGATATAGAATACGCGGTGCCCACGGTCAGCCAACTCGCGTGCCAAGTGCTGTGGCCGTTGCGTCCGATAGTCCCAATCGATGATCGCCCACACGAAGACATCGCACCGATCCACTTCCGCCGGTGCCAGGCGCGGGCCCGTCGGTTCGGCAACAGTTGGTTTGAGAGCACGGCCACGCAACCGACGTACCTGTTGTCGCGCACGCCCAGCTAATTGACGATCCCAACGCCCGATAAGACCATGACCCCGCAGAAGTTGCATGGCCGCACGGACGGGCCAAGTCCATCGCCAGTAGCGGCTAGCCGTGATCTGACTGATCTCCCGTTCTGCTGACTGAATTGTGCCATCGCGTGAGGCGAGTTCATGCTTCGTCATGGTTAAGTTGCGCTCTGCCCTTTGCAGGGATGCCTGCATGCCCTCCATTGCCGCTTCGCTGGAGCGTCGCGCATCGAGCTCTGCCGCATGCAGTTGAGTCATCCCTGCAAGATCATTACGTAACGCCGCTTCGTTGAGTACACCTTGCGCAATATCCCGTTTCGCTTTGTGCAGAAGCTCACTTACTTGCTCCAAACGATCCTCTGCATCACGTTGCTCTTCGCGTAGAAGCATACTTACTTGCTCCAAACGATCCTCTGCATCGCGTTGCACTGCGCGTGTCGCCGCTTCAATGAGTTTGGGTTGTTCAGCTCGCTCGCGTGCCCACAACGAAGCCATCACATCGGTGACGAGTTCGACCGATGGCGCAATACGAATATCGTAGATCTCATTGCATGGCATCGGCATGTAGCCAATAACAGCTAGAGACGCGCGATCCAGCACGGCAATCACTGCACTGGTAAACTCTCCGGGTTCGACCTCTTGCGCGTTGCGCGAACGACTTATACCCACGTAGACGCACGCATCGCCAACCGCTAAACCCCGCGTGTAGCCAGGGAGACGGAGTTGTCGCTTACGTCGAAAGACACTGTCGTATACCTCCACGGATCGGTCTTCGGAACTGCACAGCCACAATTCCTCGCCGGCCACCACCAAAGAATGTGGTTGCGACAGACCCTCGATCAACGGCGTGCCACTACGCACATCGATCACTCGGCCTGCCGAACGCGTGCACCCTTTGTACTCGCGGTGCGCCACAAATGACCCGAACAACGAAGCCAGCAAACGCCCCTGAAACCAGGCGATACAGTTGACATGTGCGCTATCAGACTCAGCGCCGAAACTCCAGCGCTCCAGCACACGATAGCCTTCATCCAGATGGACCACCTCGTTCGTTTCGGTGCACACCGCGTAAATGCCATCGGGGCCCGCCGCGACATCGTGCAAGTCCAGGGGCTGAGATGACAGTGGCGTACTGCGCAGAATGCCGCGACGCACTTCCTTGATAGTATTAAACGGTTGGGTTTGCACACACCACAACAGGCCATCGTGCACAAGCGCTAGTCCAGTGGCGTCCTCAGTGGCCAACGGTAATAACAGGTGGCGATGGACATACAGCACGCCA
>NZ_DATHMR010000124.1:0-9184 GCF_035486915.1 Dyella sp.
GACGTCCGCGGGTGGTTCGGACAAGGGAAGGAATGCTAGATCGAGTCTGCCGCTGCGCACCTTTTCCAGCAGCAGCGACGCGCCGCCCTGACACAAGCGCACGTCGACGCCTGGATGCTGTGCATGAAATTGTTCGATCAGTGACGGTAGATGGAGAAATGCGGGCAGGCTTTGCATCGAACCGATGTTCAACGTGCCGCGCTTCAGTCCCTGCACGGCAGCGACTGCTTCGCGTGCGTCGTCGACAGCATCGAGTGCGGCTTTGGCTTTGTTGAGGAACACTTTGCCGGCGCTGGTGAGGCTGACCTGGCGCGTGCTTCGCACGACCAGTTGAGCATCCAGTTCGGATTCCAGTTGGCGGATCGAGGTGGATAGCGCCGACTGCACGATGTTTACCCGTCGCGCCGCGCGGGTGAAATGCCTTTCTTCGGCGAGTGCCACGAAGTGCTGTAACTGACGGATTTCCATGGTGCGCCTCGATGCGGCTATTTCATCTAGGAAACAGATCAATTATATCAAAATATTCAATTTGAACGATGGCGTGGGTGGCCCTACGTTGGCTATGTCCCCTCCTCCCCAGAGACATCGCTATGGCTACTAATCCTGCAATTTTCGCTGCGTCGCAGAGCTCGGCGCTTCCTACCCGTCGGTTGGGCCTCACCGACATGACCATCACCCGCGTCGGCTTCGGCGCCTGGGCCATCGGCAGTAATGACTGGGCCTTCGGTTGGGGCTCCCAGGACGACAACGATTCCATTGCGGCGATCCGTCATGCGATCGAGCGCGGCATCAACTGGATCGACACGGCCGCGATTTACGGCCTTGGACATTCCGAAGAAGTGGTGCGCAAAGCGCTCGCCGGATTGCCTGCAGATCAGCGACCGTATGTGTTCACCAAGTGCGGCCTCGTTTGGGATGAAAACAATCGCCAGGCGGCGCCGCGTCAAGTGGGCGCACCTGCCAGCATCCGGCGTGAGATCGACGCATCGTTGAAGCGTCTGGGTGTTGAGCGCATCGATCTTTATCAGATGCATTGGCCGGCTGAAGACGGTACGCCGTTGGAGGCGTATTGGCAGACGCTGCTTGATCTGAAGAAGGAAGGAAAAGTGCGCGCAGTCGGACTTTCCAACCACAACGTGCAACAGCTGCTTGCGGCCGAATCGCTGGGTCACGTCGATACGTTACAGCCGCCGTTCTCGTTGATTCGCCGTGACGTGGGTGGCGCCGAGCTGCAGTGGTGTCACGACTATCAGACGGGCGTGATCGTCTACAGCCCGATGCAGTCGGGTCTGCTTACCGGCAGCTTTAGCGTCGAGCGTGCGAAGGCGTTGCCCAAGGATGATTGGCGTTCGCGCAATGCGGAGTTCACCGGCGACAAGTTGAACGCCAATTTGAAGCTCGCCGATGCGCTGCGCCCGATTGCGAATCGGCATGGCGTGTCGGTCGCCACGGTTGCCGTGGCGTGGACGCTGGCATGGCCTGGCGTGACGGGCGCCATCGTCGGTGCGCGCACGCCTGCGCAGGTCGACGGATGGCTTGCTGCCGCCACATTCCAGCTCTCGCACGACGAGTTGGTGGCGATTGCTGCCGCCATTGGTTCGACCGGTGCGGGTAGCGGCCCGGCGTTGCCGAAAGGCTGATAACACGAGCCCTGTGTCTGCGGGCTTCCTGCGATCCCGATGCGGCATCCGAGCGGTGTGACTGCATCGGGATCTGCCTTAGTTGCACGCGCTTCGATGCAAACATCGCAGTGCGCACACGACGCGAACGGCTCGCAGACTCCGATAAATCGTTTCAGGAAAACAGTATGAACACGATATACAAGCGAGTGTTTTTATCGCTCGTACTTTTCACTCCGTTTGTAGCGTTGGTGCGCGCGCAATCCGTGTCGTCCGCGCATGTCGACGTGCTGGTCAAAAGCGACAAATCGTGGAACGGCAAGCCCTATACGTCTTATCCCAAGGGCACGCCGCAGTTGACGATGCTGAAGATGACTATCCCGCCGAACACCGCGTTGCCATGGCATACGCATCCTGTGCCGAATGCGGGTTACGTGCTTTCCGGGCAGCTGACCATCGAAGACAAGGCCAGCGGCAAGAAGGAAACGTTCAAGTCCGGCCAGGCATTCACCGAATCGGTCGACGATGTCCATCGCGGCGTCAGCGGCGATCAGCCGACGGTGCTGATCATTACGTATTCGGGCACGCCCGGCGTGCCGACCTTCAATCCGGTCAAGGGTGAAAGGCCGGAATATCAATAAGCGAGTTAGTGGGGTGGAGACATAAAAAAGTCAGAGTGCTATTTCCAAATTGGAAACTCACTAGGGCCGCTCTTGTTGAAGCATTGGATGTGCATCCGATCGAGGTTTGTCAGCTAGCCGGAACCAAACTCTTCTCTCGACAGGCACGGCGCGATCGACATCTCGCCGTGCCTATGGAAGCATCAATATACCCATGCGCCATACACCCAGCGGCCGTGAACGGGTGTATCGCGGCAATGGCCGTGCGGTCCGATCCAGTAACCGGGAGGGCACACGCGAGCCGGTACCACGGCAACGACGGGGTAGCCGACGGGATAGCCGATGGGGCGGACCACGACGACGGCCGGTCCGTGGCAGAAGCCCCACCCGTCGCGCCACCGGCCCGGGCCACAGCCTTGGGCCGCATAAGCAGATACCGTCACTAATAGACCGACTGCCACTGCGGCAGCTTTGGATGCAAAACGTAGCTTGGACATGATTTTCTCCCGTGTGGAACGTTGTTTTGTGCGTTGCAGCAGAGTCTGGGCGTGTCCGGGCGGGAAAGAAAATACTGTTTTGCTATACGGGCATAACTGGCGGTTATGCCTTCGGGTTTTCTGTCTTCGTGTTCTGGCTGGCGGCCCGCCGTTTTGCTCGGCTGCGCGGCGGCGGCGGCGTCGCGCGCACGACGCAAGCGGCAAGACATTCGCGTTGCACGCGCAGCGTGCGTTCTCGACAAATCCGTGCGAACAGAAAAACGATAGTTGGGTGCAGCAGGAAGGAACTCGGCGTTGGCTTGTTACTTAAGTCGACCTTAGCGTGGCTTCCAGCACTGTGCGACCTGTCCGGAGGCGGTCATCGTAGGTAGACCTATTGCTTGTCTGAAACGGTCATGGGGCTTACGAAGTCTAGTGTGTGCTCGGTGTTTGCGGTCTTCATATGCTCGTTGGACACTATCTCCGCAACCTCGGCGCAGGACTTGCCTCATGTCGTGGGAAAGCACCAAAACGACGATGGAAGCAAGTGCGGTCACCAGTGAGAAGTAATTCGATTTGCCATAGGCATCGTGGGTTGCGACCGCGCACGCTCTTGTCGGCGGCGGTGTTTGTGTTCATGACTTGCGCCGCCACTGCGCAAGTCGGCGTGGGCCCGATCGCCAAGCCTCAGCCACCTGAGCTGCCCACACCTCAGGATCGTGCTTATAACGGCACCATTGGCTTACACGTCGAAGCCGTCGACACCGAGCATCAGATCTTTACCGTTCACGAGACCATTCCCGTTCAACAGATCGGCGACACCGTGCTGTTGTATCCGCATTGGGAAACGGCAAGTCACGCTCCGACCGCTTCGATATCGGATCTTGCCGGTTTGATGGTGCACGTCGACGGTGTGCGTGTGGATTGGATGCGCGATCCCGTCGACATGTATGCCTTTCACATCGACGTGCCAAAGGGCGCGCGCACGATCACGCTGGACTTCCAGTTTCTTGCAGCATCCAACGCGCATCTGCTGCGTACGGACATGATCGAGTTGCCGTGGCAGCGCGTGTTGCTCTATCCGGCGGGATGGTACGTGCGAGATTTACCGGTCGCGGCGACGCTTGTGTTGCCTCAGGGCCTGACGCCGTTCACTTCCCTGGCGTTCGAGCGAATCGACGATCGAACGTTGCGTTTTCAGCCGGTGACGCTCGAACAACTGGTGGACGCTCCGGTATACGCCGGCCGCTACACGCGCCGCATCGTGCTTAACGATCGCGATGCGAAACCCGTGATGCTGGATCTGCTGGCTGACAGCGCCAAAGATCTCGCCATAACGCCGAGCGAAATCACGCACACGCAGACGCTTGTCGCGCAGACGTTGAAAACGTTCGGCGCTCCGCCGTATCGCCACTACGACGCTATCGTCACGTTGAGCGACGTCCTTTCGCCGGGTGGCGGCACGGAACATCTGGAGGAAGGGGAGAACAATCTTCCCGCCGCGTATGTCGACGCTCCATCGCAGCAGCTCAACAATCGCGATCTGATCGCGCATGAATTTGTGCATGCGTGGAACGGCCGCTCGCACGAGCCTGCCGATCTATGGTCGCCTACGTTCAATCAGCCGGTCGGCGGCTCGTTGCTGTGGGTGTATGAAGGACAAACCGAATTCTGGGGACGCGTTCTCGCGGCGCGTGCAGGTCTGCGCGATACCCAACAAACCTTGGACAAATTGGCGATGGATGCGGCTGTCGTCGCTCATCGCGAAGGGCGCTCCTGGAAAAATCTGCAGGACAGCACCAACGACGCCATTTACATGGCGGGACATCATGTGCCGTGGCGCGACTGGCAGCGACGTGAAGATTATTACCCCGAAGGCGTTTTGCTATGGCTGGATGTCGATGCGCGACTGCGCGAGCTGAGTCACGATACGCGCAGCCTGGATGATTTTGCGCATCGCTTTTTCGATGCCGAAAGAAGCGGTCAGACCACGCAGACGTATACCTTCGAGGACGTCTGCAACGCGCTGAGTGACATCGCACCGGACGATTGGGCAACGTTCTTGCAGCAACATCTTCGCAGCCACGATACGGGCGAGGCGATGGCCGGTTTGGCACGAGCGGGCTGGAAGCTCACGTACAACGACGTTCCCACGGAAACCTTCCGACAGGACGAAGAGGAGGCCGGCGCAAGTAACCTCGACTATTCGATTGGCCTGCAAATCGACACAGATGGCCACATCGCATCGGTGACTTGGAAGGGTCCAGCATTCCAGGCCGGTTTGTCGTCCGGCGCTCACGTCGTGGAAGTCGATGGGCAGCCCTTTTCGACGCAGAAATTGTTGGCCGCCGTGCAGATGTCTGCGACGAAGCCATTGCTTCTGCGCGTGACGATGGACGGAAAAGCGCGCGATGTCGTTATCCCTTATCGAGGAACGTTGCAGTATCCGCATCTCGAACGTATTGCGGGTACGACTGACCGGCTGTCGCAGTTGCTAAAAGCGCGGTGACTCGAACAGGATTCTACGTAACCGAGGCGTGGCCTTTGCCGCGCCCCATTCATCGATCCTTAGGCCGGTATGCGTGCAGCGGAAAGTTTTTCGTCAATGAATGCACCGATGGCTTCCAAAGCCAATGTTGCGGCGTTCAATTTGCCCACGCCGCCGGGAAATCCATGTGGCATGCCCATCCATATATCGAGCTTGGCGTCGACGCCTGCGGCGACCGCTTGCTCAACATATCGGCGCGAGTCATCCAGTAGCACTTCATCATCGCCGACATGAACGCGTAGCGGCGTCAGGTTGGCTAGCTGACTATTGAACAATGGCGATGCCAACGGATGATTGGGTTCCGTGCTTGCCAGGTAGGAACGCGCCAGCTCGGTGACTTGGGACACAACGAAGTAAGGGTCGGCCTCTGCGCGCGTGTCGTAGCTCGCGCCAGAAAGTGTGAGGTCGGTGACCGGTGACATGACCGCTGTCGCAACGAGCTTCACATCGATCGAAATCGCCTGAGTGGCTACGAGCGACGAAAGCACCAACGCCAAATTGCCGCCCGCCGAGTCGCCGGTCACCGCGACGCGGTGAATACCTGCCTTTTCCAATCCGCGATAGCTCGCCTCGACATCATTCACCGCGGCAGGAAAAGGATGTTCCGGAGCCAGCCGGTAGTCGGGAATGAAGGCTTGAGCTTGAGCCTGTGTCGCAATGTGTCCGACCAAATGGCGGAAGGCCTGCGAGGTTCCCCAGTGGAACCAGCCGCCGTGAAGATGAAGGATCGCCTCGTCGGTTCGAAAGTGCTTGGGCCGCACCCAATGTCCTGGAATACCGCCCACGGTGCCAGCTTGGAAAGTCACTTCATCCGGCGGAATAACGCCTTCCATGATGGCGTCGAAGGGGCCTCGGGCCTCAATCCCCCGCAATTTGCCCTTTATGCCGGCGGACATTTCCCGCATGAACTTCGTCGTCTGGGCGTCTTCAGGCGAAAGTGGATGGAGGCGGATGAAATCCTCCGGCACCGCTGAGCTGCGTAGCGCGTTTTGCATGGTGTTCCTCCAGGTGGGCGGCCCTTTTAGGCGTTTATAATTACGTTACGTACCGTAATATAAAATAGCCCGTGGAGGTTGTCCAGCATTTTCTTTTACGGAACGTTTAGGTAATTTGCCCCGTCATGAGCCCTAAGCCCCCAACTCGCGCACGCGTAGGCCGCCCACCCAGCGATGCGGCTGCCTCGCATGCAGCGATCATGGATGCCGTATATGAACTGCTGAAAGAAAAGTCCGCCAGTCAGCTGACGATGGAGGCGGTAGCAAAGCGCGCCAAAGTGGGTAAGCCGACGCTCTATAAGTGGTGGCCGTCCAAGGCGGCACTCATCATGGCGATGTTCCATGAGCGTCTGGCTGGCGAACTGGTAGTCCCACATACCGCGACGGTCGAAGAGACGATTCGCGTAAAAGCGCTTCATCTCATCAAAGAATTCAATGGACTATTCGGCAAGGTCATGGCCGACTTGATCGCCGAAGGTCAAAGCGATCCTTCCATTTTGCGCGAGCTTTTTGAAAGCCACATCAGCGTTCGGCGCGCTGCTTCGGTTGTCGATATCGAGCGCGCCAAAGCAAACGGTGAGCTTGCGTCCAACGTCGACGCCGAATTGCTGATCGATGCCATATTTGGTCCCATTTACTATGGCTTGTTGCTTCGTCATACACCGCTCACTGCAAAATACGGCAACGATTTAATCGATCAGGTGTTTCAAGGAGTGAGAGCCCAGAGCTCTTAGTCCCGGTTCGAAAGATTTCAATCACTTTTAAAGCGCCACACGCGTAGGCGCCAAAAGCCAAGTAAGGCATACAGGGGGAGGGACGATGAGCATGTTGCGTATCTGCGTAGGTGTCGGCGCGTTGTTGCTTGCAAGCCAGACGTGGGCTGAGGGCTGCCACTTGGGGGACTTCGGTACGTTACCGGTGGAAGTGATCAACGGACAACCCACCACCGTGGTGAAGATCAACGGTACTGACACACGCTTTATGCTCGATACCGGCGCCTTCTACAGCATGATGTCGCGCGCCAATGCAGCATCGCTCGGACTTAAGCTGAGACCTCTTCCAGAGGAGGTTCGCATCGGCGGTATCGGCGGCGATACCAGGGCGCAGTACGCACGCGTCAAGGAATTCGGCATCCTTGGTACGACGCTAAGCAATATCGAATTTATTGTGGGCGGCAGCGATACAGGCTACGGATTGATTGGCGCCAACCTGCTTGATTTAGCGGATCTGGAAATCGATTTGGCGCATGGCAAAGTAACGCTCTTCAAACCAGAGAACTGCAAGAAAGTACCGCTGGCTTACTGGTCTAAAGACGGCAACTACGAGGTTGCCGATATTGAGTCATCCGATCAGACATCCAATCGTCAAACCATTGTGGTGGTAACGATCAACGGCAAGAAGTTGCGCGCGATTATCGATTCGGGAGCATCTGCCACCGTCTTAAGCCGTGATGCTGCGGAGCGAATCGGCATCGATCTCAACGGGCCGGATGCAAAACCTGGTATCACCGGCACCGGCATAGGCGCAAAGGCGGTCAAAGCATGGACGGTAGACATCGATGCTTTCTCGGTCGGCACTGAAACCATTCGGCACAGCCAGATGGAGGTGCTCGATGGATCGATGGGGGGGCGCAATATCGACATGCTACTTGGCGCGGATTTTCTTCTCGCCCATCGCATGTACATCGCAAACAGTCAGGATAAAGTTTATTTCACCTATAACGGCGGGCGCGTATTTGCATTAGCAAAAGCACCTAGCGATAGCGAAAATTCCGGTACCAATGGCAAAGGGACGTCGCTGCAGAATGCTGCCGATTATGCGCTGCGTGGCGAGGCGCATTTATCTCGCGGCGAGCCAGGTGCGGCTGTCGCCGATCTGGACGAGGCGATTAACATGGCCCCCGATCAGCCCACTTACTATCTGGCGCGTGCGCGTGCGCATATTGCCCAGAGACAGCTCGATGCTGCGTCGGTCGATCTGGACAAGTCCGTGAGCCTGGACCCGAAGAACATCGATGCGTTGTTGTTGCGCGCAGAAGTTCGCCTCTCGCGCAAAGACATTCCCGGTGCGACGGCAGACGTCAACGCAGCAAGTGTCCTGGCATCCGCAGGATCTCCACAGACGCGCGCCATTGCCAGCTTTTACATCGCACTCGATCAGCCTGCCGCGGCGCTGCCGCTGCTCGACGCGTGGATTCGTGTGCATGACAATGACGTTCTACTCGGCAGCGCACTGAACGAACGCTGTTGGGCGCGCAGTTTGAGCAACCAAATGCTCGACGATGCCTTGAGCGACTGCCGCAAAGCCATCCGACGCGATGGCAAAAATCCAGCGTACCTGGACAGTCTTGGCATGGTGCAACTACGGCTGGGCCACTATCCCGAGTCAATCAGTGCCTACGAGCTGGCTCTTGCCAGCAATGGGCATTCGGCTTGGTCGCACTACGGCCTTGGTTTGGCAAAAATCCGTAGCGGCCAGAAGGACGCTGGCAATACCGATCTCGCTGCGGCGCGCGCGATTAATCCGGATATCGATGCGCAGGCTGCGAAATTTGGTTTGACAACGGCCAGCCCGTAAAGCGGCTCTCTCCGCTTGCTTGTTCAAATGATGATGTCCGCTTTCGGCTGAAATCGCAGCCCAAGGCGGATGTTTTTTCAAAAAAAATAGGGCGATGAATCGCATGTTTATGCGGTAAAAATCTACAGCGTCGCTTGTCGCTTTGCTAAGGCAATGAGATCGAACCGCGGCGACGGTTCGTTCATGGAGAACTGGGAATACTCCCCACCCAACGCAAGAGTGATTGCCCTTCCAAGGAGATGCCCCAGTGAAATGTCCCCCAGCGGTTGGGCGATTGTTGTCCCGAAAAATTGCCATGCTCAGTGTGGTTCTGCTTCTGATGCAGGCCTGGTCGTTACCCTCGCATTCG
>NZ_DATHMR010000125.1:0-24099 GCF_035486915.1 Dyella sp.
CAGGCTCATGGTTATCTCCGTCAACGGTTGTAACTGGTCATGCCGCATCGGCCAGATTGCGTGGGATAGCCGGGTGGCGTGGAGGATTGCCGATCAGCTCGCCGTGCCAGTGCGCGGCATCGGCCAGCGATGCCACTTCACCCAATATCACTATGGCGGGTGCGCGAATCGCATGATGTTGAGCAAGTGTCGGTAATTCGTTGAGCGCACCGGTAAGCGTTCGCTGGTTTGGCAGCGAGCCGTTCTCGATCAGTGCAAAGGCTGTGTCGGGGGCGCGTCCGTGCGCCAAAAGCTGTCGGGTGAGTTCATCGAGCTGGCTCACACCCATATAGATGGCCAAAGTCTGCCGCTCGCGCGCGAGATCGTGCCAATCGAGTGTGTCGAGCGACTGCTGGCAATGTGCGGTCACGAATCGCACCGATTGCGCATGATCGCGATGCGTCAGCGGCACGCCGCTATACGCCGCACAGGCTACGGCTGCGGTGATACCCGGAACGACTTCGTAAGCGATGCCGTGCTCGCGCAGAAATGCCAGCTCTTCGCCGCCGCGTCCGAATACGAACGGGTCGCCGCCTTTCAGCCGAATGACGCGACGACCGGCTTGCGCATGCTGCAGCAAAAATGCGTGGATGGTTTCCTGCGGCGTATGGGTGCCGCCGCCGCGTTTGCCGACAGCAATCTGCAGTGCGTCGCGCCGCGCGAGATCGAGAATCTGTGGGCCGATCAGTTCGTCATGCAAGATCACGTCTGCTTCATTCAATGCGCGTAATGCACGCAGCGTAAGCAGACCCGGGTCGCCGGGACCGGCGCCCACCAGCGCAACAGACCCTTTGTTAGCCGGTTCGCTGGCGCTGGATAACGCCGTGACCAGCTCTCGCTCTGCGCGAACGGGATGCGCTGCGCGTATCAGTGCATTGACAGGGCCATCATGAAGCCAATCGTAGAAACGCCGGCGCGAAGCAAGATCGGTGTATCGCTGCCGAATGCGCGCGCGATAGCGTTGCGCGAGTTGCAACAACGACCCCATCGTAGGATCGAGCAAGCTCTCGATGCGCTCGCGCAAACGACGCGCGAGAACAGGCGCTACGCCACCGCTGGAAATCGCCACCAATAGCGGTGAGCGATCAATCAATGCAGGTACCTGAAAACTGGAAAGCGCCGGATCGTCGACCACGTTCACCAGACGCTGCTGAGCGTGACCATCCGCAGCGATGCGCGCGTTCAATGGTCGCGAACGGGTGGCGGCGATGACCAGCCATACGCCGTCCTGCCACTCCGATTGATAAACACCGGGGCGATACGTAATGCGCCCATGCTGCAGCTTCTCGCGCAGTTCCGGGCCCAGCATCGGCGCCCCGACCGTCACCCGGGCGCCGGCCCGTAGCAGCATTGCAACTTTACGATCCGCAACGTCCCCGCCGCCCACCACGAGAACGGGGCGATCGGTCAGATCGGCGAAAAGTGGATACAGCTGCATGATACGGGTTCGGTAATGGCGACGATTGCGGTCACGCTAACGCCGGTATTTTCCCAGTGGAAATGGCCGCTTAGCCCGAAGATATGCCTGGAAGGCATAGCGATATCGCTGAAAATATGAGGGACTTATAGATGTATAGACGTCCAAATAACGCTGTGTTAAGGTCGAACGACGACTGGCCCCTAGCGTCCAGTATCCGGAGATCGTAATGAAACGCGCCCCAGGGTGTTGCCAGAGCTGTATGTGCTGCGCCATGCGCAACGCACAGCCCTGCATGCGACCCTTCCTGGAGCCTATCTCATGACCCTCACGCAACTTCGTTACATCGTCGCCATCGCCGACGCCGGCCTTAACATCACCATGGCCGCCGACAACGTGCATGCCACGCAGTCGGGTATTAGCAAGCAGCTCAAGCAGCTGGAGGGCGAGCTGGGTTTTCAGGTTTTCACACGGCGTGGCAAGAGCCTGGACGCCGTTACGCCAGCGGGCGGTCAAGTGCTGGAACGCGCACGCAGCATCCTTCACGAGGCACGCAACATTCGTGCGCTGGCTGCGAATCTGCGCGAAGAAGCCCATGGCGAGCTGTCGCTGGCTACCACGCATACACAGGCGCGTTTTGTCCTGCCCGAAGCCATCGCACGGCTGAAGCAGCACTATCCGGAGCTGAGCGTGCACATCCGCCCGCAGGGCGAGGGTCGCATCATCAGCCTGTTTGAAAGCGGCGAGGTCGACCTGGTGATCGTCAGCACCAGCGGTCAGGCGCCGGAAGGCGGCATCGCTGTGCCGTTGTTCCGCTGGTATCGCCGTGCAGTGGTGCCGCTCGGTCATCCGCTTGCCAAGCTTAATCGTCCGCTGCGCATTCAGGACCTGTCGGAGCATCCGCTGGTCAGCTACGAGTCGTCGCTGCAGCCGGAGTCGTCCCTGCGCAAAGCGTTCGCTGTGGCGGAGTTCACGCCGCGTATTGCATGCACCTCCGCCGATGCGGATCTGATCAAGACTTACGTATTGGCCGGCCTCGGCGTCGGCATTCTGGCCGAGATGGCACTGGGCCCCAGCGATTCACGCGAACTGGTGGCACTCGATATCGATGACCTTCTTCCGGTCTGCACCAGCTGGCTTGTTCTGCGCCGCGACCATGTGCTGCGCAGTTACGTGGCACAACTCGCCCGACTGGTTGCGCCACAGATCGACGATGCAGAGTTGCGTCGCGTAGTGGCCGGAAACGCCGAGGCACATTGGCCCAAGCCGCCGCTGTGGAGCGAATTACAGCAGCGCAACGTTCGGCGCGCGACGACACGCGCGGCCTGACTTTCCGGCTGGCCTCGTCGCCACCGACGGCGCCGACGTGCGCTTCCAAATCGTAACGCTGTACTTCTTCCTCCCCTGTGCAGGGGAGGAAGATCGCCTCCTCAGGCCAAACCCTGATTCTTCAGCCATGCAACTACAACGTCAGCCGCTTCCGTCACGGAGCGCTGACTTGTATCGACACGCAACTCAGGAGAGACGGGTGTTTCGTAGGGATCGTCGATGCCCGTAAAACCCTTGATCTTGCCGGCTCTTGCTGCCGCGTAGAGTCCCTTGCGATCGCGCGCCTCACATACTTCCAGCGGCGTGGATACATGGATTTCCACGAAGCGTCCATGCGCTTGTACGAGTTGACGCGCTTCGTCGCGCGCACCCGCATACGGTGCAATGGGCGCGCAGATGGCAATGCCACCGTGACGCACCACTTCGCTCGCCACGTAGCCGATGCGAGTGATGTTGGCATCGCGATCCTCGCGCGAAAAGCCCAACCCTTTCGACAGATGCTTGCGCACTTCATCGCCATCGAGCACGGTCACGGGGCGGCTTCCGGTTTCCAGCAGCCGCGCCAGCACCGCTTGTGCCAGCGTGGATTTGCCTGAGCCGGAAAGTCCGGTGAAAAACAGCGCGAATCCTTCGCGTGCGTTGGCTGGGTGCCGCTCACGGAGAATGTTGACGACCTCCGGAAAGGTAAACCACTCCGGGATGGTCTCACCGCTATGCAGCCGGCGTCGCAATTCGGTGCCGGAGATATCCCGCACTTCGTCTTCTGCGTCCACCTCGTTCTGCGGCAAGTACGTGTCGCGATTGGCCGCATAGACCATGGCCGGGAAGGGCACGATCTCAATACCAAGCTCCTTCTGATGCGCGGCTAGCAGATGTTGCGCGGCATATGGGTCGTAGAAGGGTTTGCCGTCCGCGTCTTTGCCAGGTCCGGCATGATCGCGGCCCACGATGAAATGGCTGGCGCCATAGTTCTTACGAATGATGGCATGCCAAAGCGCTTCGCGCGGACCGCCCATGCGCATCGCCAATGGCAACAGCGACAAGGTCGCATGATCTCTCGGGTAATGGTCGAGCAACGCGCGATAGCAGCGTACTCGCGTGTAGTGATCGACGTCGCCGGGTTTTGTGCGGCCGACCGACGGTTGGATAAGCAGTTTCGCACCCACTTGCTCCGCCGCACGCAACGTCAGTTCACGATGCGCGCGATGCATGGGATTGCGTGTCTGAAACGCAACGATGCGATGCCATCCATGTTGCCCGAACCACTCGCGTAAATGCCGTGGGCTGTGGCGAAGGCTCGCAAAATCGTAATGCGAAGGCTGCTGAATGCCTTGCAGCGTACCGCCGAGATACACGGGCCCAGTGCGATCCAGCAATTCGGCGACACCCGGATGCGTTCGGTCCGTTGTGCCAAATACGGTGCGCGCTTCCGCAACGTGATCCGGAAAATAAATGTCTGCCACCGTCAGCACGGCAAGCGGTGTTCCTTGCGTATCGTTGAGGCTGATCTGCGCATTAGCCGGAAGATTGGCCGCAAAGGCTTCGCTCACATCGAGCGTGATAGGAATCGGCCAAAGCGTTCCGTCCGCCAGTCGCATGTCGGCGAGAACGCGATCGTAGTCGGCACGGCCAAGGAAACCCTGTAACGGAGAAAAGCCGCCATTGAGCAGCAATTCCAGATCGCACAACTGTCGCTGGTTGAGCGTCCATTGAGGTAACGATGCGCTGGCGCGTTTGAGCGCTTCGGCATCGGCGGGGGGTAAATACAGGTCGCGCAGTACGCCGCCATGCGGCGGCACCAGCGCATCGTGCTCGGCCGAGACGATCTCGGCAACGATGGCGTTCATGGATTGTCCTTATCGGGGCGTTTCTTATGTATGAAGGTGTTTCAGGCAACGATGTTTCAGACGTCCAGGTGCAAACCGCATTCGCGCTTGATGCCAAAAAAGCGGGTGTCCTCTTCGCGCATGCCAGGTTCCCAGCGGCGCGTTGTGTGCGTGTCGCCGATCGACACATAGCCCCTGTCCCACAAGGGGTGATAGGGCAGGTCGTGCCGGTGCAGATACAAACCGACATCGCGATCCGTCCAGTCGACGATGGGATGCACCTTCCAGCGGCCGTGGCGAAAATCGAGCGCCGGTGCGCTTGCGCGGCTTACCGATTGCTGGCGGCGCAGCCCGGCAAACCACGTGCCCGCGTCCAGATCGGCAAGCGCGCGCTGCATCGGTTCAACCTTGGCCAGCTGGTTATAGCGGTCGAGTCCCTCGCGCCCCTGCGCCCATAGCGCGCCATGACGAACTTCGAGCCATGCGGGAGAAAGTGCGGGGCGAACGACATGCAGGTTGAGCGACAACCGCTCGGTCAGTGCATCGATGAACTGATACGTCTCCGGGAACAGATATCCCGTGTCGATCACGATGACAGGAATCTGTGGAACGCGCTGCGTCAGCAGATGCAACGACACCGCAGATTGCGCACCAAAGCTTGACGACAGCACGTGTGCTCCGGGAAGGTGCTGCAGCGCCCAATCCACCCGCTCTTCGGCGGTCAGCGCAAGTAGCCACGCATCGAGCTTGGCTCGCTGACGCAGATCGTCGATCGCTTCCTCAGGTAGGGGAAGAGTCATGCGAATACCTCGGCATGGATGGTGTGGCGCGCGGCGGGAAGAACGTCGGCGCGTACCAGGAAGTCACCAAACCTTTCCTGCGCGAGGCGTTCCTTCGCGTAACGTGCGAATAGGCTCTCCAGCTCTTTCAGGATTTCCGCTTCATCGATGTTCTCACGCAGCGTGCGATTGAGCCTTTGACCGGCAAAGTCGGCGCCAAGGCGCAAGTCGTAACGCCCGAGCGCGCGTCCAATCAGTGCGATCTCGCCTAGATAAGGGCGTGAGCATCCATTCGGGCAGCCGGAAAGGCGAAGCAAAATCGGCTCGTCGCGCAGGCCATGGAGATCCAGCAAGGCTTCCAGTTTTGGCAGCAGTAACGGCAAATAACGTTCGCTTTCCGCCATGGCCAACCCGCATGTGGGCAACGCGACGCATGCGACAGCATGTTGACGGATGCCGCTGGTATGCCGATAACCGTCCAGCTTGTATTTGGCAACAAGCTCATCGATGCGCGCACGATGCGCCGCGGGGACATTGGCAATGATTAGGTTCTGATTGCACGTCAGCCGAAAGTCGCCTTGATGTTCCTGTGCGATAGCGCGCAAGCCGCTGAGATGGGGCTGGTCGGGCGCATCGGCCAGACGTCCCGACTCGATCTGCAATGTCAGATGCCAGCGCCCGTCATCGCCCTCGGTCCAGCCGTAGCGGTCGCCGTTGTGATCGAAGCGATAAGCGCGCGAAGGCTGCAATGTGAAGCCGATGCGACGTTCGAGTTCCGCTTTGAACGCCGGCAAACCCATGCGATCGATGGTGTATTTCAATCGCGCATGCTTGCGTTCCTGGCGATCGCCATGGTCGCGCTGCACTTCGATCACGCCCTCGGCGGTGCGCAGCAACTGTTCCGGAACAACAAAGCCGATGACGCTTCCCAGGCGTGGATAGGTGGTGGGATCGCCGTGAGTAGCGCCCATGCCGCCACCGATAGCGACATTGAAACCAAGCAGTTCGCCGTGTTCGATGATCGCAATCAGGCCCAGATCTTGAGCGAACACATCCACGTCGTTGTTGGGCGGAACGGCGATACCGATCTTGAACTTGCGCGGCAGATACGTGGGGCCATACAGGGGCTCGCTTTCTTCTTCGCCCCCCGCAACCAGTTTTTCATCAAGCCATATTTCGTGATAGGCGCGTGTCTTGGGCTTCAAATGCTCTGAAAGTCGCTCCGCCCAGCGGTAGGCAAGACGATGTGCGGGCGTTGCAACAGGATTGGCGCTGGCGACGACGTTTCGATTCACATCGCCGCATGCCGCGACGGTTGAAATCAATGCATCGTTGATCGCGGCGATCGATCGTTTCAGGTTGCGCTTGAGTAAGCCATGAAGCTGAAACGTCTGCCGCGTCGTGATGCGTAGCGTGTGGTTAGCCCACGTGCGCGCGATGTGATCGAACGATAACCACTGCGAAGGGCTCAGCACGCCGCCCGCTAGTCGCGCGCGCACCATGAACTGAAAAGCGGGCTCCAACTTTTGCTTGCGGCGTTCCTCACGTAGGTCGCGGTCGTCCTGCTGATAGCTTCCGTGAAACTTGAGCAGCTTGTTGTCGTCGTCGCTGATGGCGCCCGTGATCGGATCGGCCAGGCTTTCCACCAGCGTGCCGCGCAGGAAGCGACTCTTCGCCTTGATGCGCTCAAATTCGGAAACAGGAGTGTCGGTCATCGCAGGCCTCAATACACGTCGCGGGCGTAGCGGCCCTGCTGGATCAACTCGTTCAACCACGCCTCTGCGTCGTCGTGCGAGCGCTTGCCATGCTCGGCGACGATGGCGATCAAGGCCTTATGCACATCCTTGGCCATGTGAAGCGCGTCGCCGCACACGTAGAGGTGCGCGCCGCCATCAAGCCATTGGTAAACATCCCGTCCCTGTTCGAGCAGCCGGTGCTGCACATAGACCTTATTCGCCTGGTCGCGCGAGAAGGCGAGATCGAGGCGTTGCAACTGGCCTTTTTTCAGCGCCTGCTGCCATTCGACCTGATAAAGAAAATCGCAGTGGAAATGCGGGTTGCCGAAGAACAGCCAATTGCGCCCGCTCGCGCCACGCTCTGCGCGCTCTTGTGCGAAGGCGCGATACGGCGCGATGCCGGTGCCCGCGCCAATCATCACAACGTCGCGCTCATCCGCAGGAAGCCGGAAGCGCTCGTTTGCCTCGATAAATATCGGCGCTGAAGCGCCTTCGCCGCGTTCGGAGAGATAGCGACTGGCGTTACCCCATCGTGCCAGACCTTCGAGCGTGTAATCGACATGACTGACGGTCAGATGCACTTCATCGCCGACCGTCGCTTGACTCGACGCAATCGAGTACAGGCGTGGAGCGAGCGGACGCAAGGCAGACACGAGCGCCTGTGCCGTCCATGGCGCGGTATGGCGCTGTAGAAGATCAATTACCTGCCAACGCGAAAACAGTTCGTTCAAGGGTTCGCGCGATTCGGCGGACAACAGCTTGCGCAGCGCGCTATCGCCGCTGAGTTCCGCGTGTGCCGCAAAAAAAGGACGTGTCAGTTGGGTGAGCTCGCGCCGTTCGGAAAGCCACGTGCGAAGCGGGAGTTCTTCTGTCGTGGACTTTACGAGTGCGTCACCGTCGAGTTGCAGCGTCGTCAACACTGCCTCTACCAGCAGAGGCGATTGCGTCGGCCAGACGCCCAGTGCGTCGCCGGGCGCATAGCGAAGTCCGGAGCCTTCCAGCGATAGCTCCACATGGCGTACGTCGCGATCGCTGTCGCGACCGGTAATACGCTGGTTCAAAAGGATGGGGGCGGAAAACGGCTGGTCGCGATGCCAGACGGGGTTGGCACGTGTTGTGCGCAGTGGTGTGACCGTCGCTAGCGACGCGGCTGCTTTCAACTGCGTGCGCGCCTGCTGCAATGCTTGCTCGAGCCACGGTTGCGCAATCGTCTCTAGATCGATGTCGGCCTCGCCGGCGACAAACAGGCGTTGGGCACCCAAAGCTTCGAGGCGCTCATCCACCTGTCGCCCCATGGCGCAAAACTGCGGATAGCTGGAATCGCCCAGGCCGAGCACGGCATAGCGGAGATGTTCGAGTTTTGGAGCACGCGCGCTGCGAAGGAATTCGATCCACGCGCGTGCATCATCCGGCGGCTCTGCATCGCCTTGCGTGCTGATGACGACGTAAAGCAGCCTTTCCTGTTTCAGTTCGCGAACTGGATAAGCATCGGCACGGACCACCCGCACTGCTAAACCCGCCGAGCTGGCGCGACGACCCAAATCCTCGGCGAGACGTTTGGCGTTGCCTGTCTGACTCCCATAAAGCACGGTGAGCCGGCTCTGTGCGTCTGCGCTGGCACTTGCGGTATCGGCTATTGCGCTGCGTGGGGAGGACTGCCGCTGAGACGCGATCCCGGCGATATAACCCGATAGCCATTGCAGGGCGGCCACGTCCAGCCCATCGACCAGGCGACCGACGAGGGGTTGCTTGTCTTCCGGGAGTGGCGATAGGGTCGCAGCTGTCATGAGTGATCGTCCATGGACGTATAGACGTCCATCTAATTGGAAGATGTTAGAACTTCGTTTTTTTGCGAAGAAATGATGGGGCGGCATATCTGCATGCCATTCCCTCCTTTCCCCTAAACGAAAGCGGCCGGGCAGCATGGATTCCGAGCGCCTATTCCTCAGGGGCTTCTCCAGGGGTTTTTCATTCCACGACAGGCGCCGTATCCAGGCGACGCCGGAGCCATCCATGCCACGAAGACCGATATCCAAGAAAGCAGCACTTTCACATTCCAAGGTGCTCGCAGTAGCGATCACTGCCGGTTTGGGCTTGACCAGCGTTACGGGAGCGTCGGCACAAACGACGTCCAACAAGAAAGTGACCGTCAGTGCGGCAGAGCTGGCTCAGATGAAAGCGGAGATCGCCGAGCTGGAGCGGAAGGTGGCAGATTTGGAGTCCCAGTCGGCAGCCCAGACACAGGCGCAGCAGCAGACTGTGCAGACAGTGCAGGCGACCCAGGCGCAAGTGGCCGCCACACAACAGCAGGTGCAGGCGGCTGAGCAGTACGCCCGGACCAAGATCGGCGATACCTTGGGCGGACTCGGCGGCGTGAAGTGGACCTTCGGCGGCTATCTGGCCGGCGAGTCGGTATACCGTTCGCGCGACACGGGTGATGACATCAGCACCAAGTTCAGCAACATCCCGTTCCCGGGTGGCACCAGTACCGCACCCATCAGCACCACCAGTGGCGCGACCACCACTTATCCGGTCACGAATGCACGCAACAGTCAGTTCGTGGAAAGCGCACGTCAGAGCAAATTGACGATCCGCGTCGAGGGCGACGTGAACGACACCACGCACGTGACGGGTTACTACGACATGGATTTTTTGGGTGGCGCTCAGACCGCGAACATGAACGAGAGCAACTCGTATAACCCGCGTGTGCGCCAGCTATGGAGCGCGGTCGATTGGGATACGTACGGCTTGCATTTGCTGGCCGGCCAGGCCTGGTCGCTGCTGACCCTCAACAGGATAGGCATGATTGCGGGTACCTCTGAAGCGCAGCTGCCCACCATCGACTCTCAGCCAGTACCTGGCTTCACCTGGGCTCGCCAGACGCAGATCCGCATCGTGAAAGACTGGGACAAGAAATGGTGGCTCGGTCTGTCGCTGGAAAATCCACAGACCGCGGGCATCGGTGCGGTGGCCGGTAAAGGCACGAAAGACTACTCATCGTCGACAGCCACCATCGCAGCCGGCAATAACTACGACGAGTTGAACACGGTTTCACTCAACCAAATTCCGGACATCATCGTGAAGTTCGGGGCCGATCCAGGGTGGGGCCACTACGAAGTATTCGGCATCTCACGCGAGTTCATGACCCGTGTCACGCCAACGACGGCCGATGGCGGTCCCGCGGCGACCAGCAACCAGACTTCGCATGGCCAGGGTTACGGCTTTGGCATGTTGTTGCCGCTGGTTCGGAACGTACTCGAATTTCAGTTTTCCGGTATGACTGGCAAAGGCATAGGTCGCTACGGTTCGGCTCAGTTAAACGACATCACTTACACGCCTTCGGGTGCGCCGCAGCCACTGAAAGAAAACATGCTGCTCGGCGCCATCACCTGGCATGCCACCCCTGATTTCGACGTATACGTTGAAGGCGGACGCGAGCAGGAAGACAGCTATCTGACGACCGACGCAAACGCGTTGCCCTTCGGCTACGGCAGCGCGCTGCTGGGTTACAACAACAGCGATTGCCTGATCTATGGCGCACCAAGCGATTGCACCGGCCAGACGCGTCGGATCGCGCAGCAGGCCGCTGGTTTCTGGTGGAAGTTCTATCAGGGTAAGTTCGGCAAGGTGCAGTTCGGTGCGGAGTTTGCGCATGCCACGCGTACATTGTTCGCCGATATTCACGGCAATGCGCCGACTGCTCAAGACAATATGCTTTTTACCAGCTTCCGTTACTACCCGTTCTGATCGAACGACTTTCGATCCATGACTAAACGGTCGCAGAGAAGGTGCCGCTAAAGCATATGCATAGAACGAACCGCGGTTTTTAACGTATGGCCATCCAAATCTATAGTCGACAATGGGCGTTTTCGACCTATTCGAAGGATATTGTTCCGCATGAAACGATCATTGCTCATACTTGCCACTGTATTTGGGCTCGCCATCGGTCACGCCGTGGCCACGGATACACAGCTTCTGAACGTTTCCTTCGATCCTACCCGTGAGTATTTCCAGGACGTAGACGCCGCGTTCAAGGTGCAGTGGGCCAAGCAGGCCGGGCAGAACATAACGGTGACCACCTCCAACGGGGGGTCCGGCAAGCAGGCGCGAGCAGTGCTGGACGGTTTACAGGCGGATGTCGTGACGCTTGCGCTTGCCTACGACATCGATGTGCTGGCCGATAAGGGGCTGTTGTCGAAGGATTGGCAATCGAAACTGCCTGACAACAGTTCGCCGTACACCTCGACGGTCGTGTTTCTGGTGCGCAAGGGAAATCCGAAGAAGATTCATGATTGGCCGGACCTGATTCGTTCCGATGTGCAGGTCATCACGCCGAATCCGAAAACATCGGGTGGCGCACGCTGGAACTTTCTCGCCGCATGGGGTTGGGTCGAGCGACAGCCCGGTGGCAACGCCGACAAGGCGCGTGCGTTTGTCTCCGCGCTCTACAAGAACGTGCCGGTGCTGGATACGGGATCTCGCGGAGCGACCAACACCTTCGTGCAACGCGGTCTCGGCGATGTGCTTATTGCGTGGGAAAGCGAAGCATTAATGACGCAGCAGGAATTTGGCAAGGACAACTATGAAATTGTCGTTCCATCGGCGACCATCGTCGCGGAACCGCCCGTCGCTGTCGTCGATGCAGTGGCCAATGCGCATGGCACTGAGAAGGTTGCGCAGGCGTATCTGCAATTCCTTTATAGCCCGCAAGGGCAAGCACTCGCCGCGAAGCATTTCTTCCGGCCTCGCCTTGTATCGGTCGCTTCGAGTTACGCCGCACAATTTCCAGCGGTGAAGACTTTTACGATCGCACAGCAATTCGGTGATTGGCGCAAAACGCAAGCCACGTACTTCGCGGATGGGGGTGTGTTCGATCAAATTACCGAAGGGGAGCACTGAGGACGTGACGCGCCATGTGCTGCCAGGATTTCGCCTCGCCGTGAGTTATACGCTCACGGTGCTTGGCAGCTGCGTGTTGTTGCCCCTGGCGGCGTTGGTGTGGACGGCGTGCGAACTCGGTCCGTCGGCTTGGTGGGCGCAGATCGGGACGCGGCGCGTGCTTGCTGCGTTGCGCCTGAGCTTCGGTGCGGCATTGCTCGCTGCCATCATCGACATGTTGCTCGGGTTGCTGGTTGCCTGGGTACTTGTGCGTTACCGCTTCGCGTTTCGGCGTGTTTGTGATGCGCTGGTCGATCTGCCCTTTGCATTGCCCACTGCCGTAGCGGGCCTTGCGCTCACCGCGCTTTACGCGTCGAACGGTTGGATTGGAAGCAGGCTGCTTCCGCTTGGGATCGAGGTCGCCTACACGCGACTGGGCGTGCTCTTGGCGATGGTTTTTGTCGGGTTCCCGTTTGTGGTGCGTACCTTGCAGCCTGTGCTGGAAAGTCTTGAGAGTGATCTTGAAGAGGCGGCCTACACACTCGGCGCGTCGCCGCTGCAGCGATTCCTCAAGGTGATACTTCCGCTGTTGCTTCCGACCTTGCTCACAGGTTTCGCGTTGGCGCTCGCGCGAGCGATTGGCGAATACGGCTCGGTGATTTTCATTTCCGGTAACAGGCTTTTCCAGACTGAGATAGCACCCTATCTCATCGTGCAGAAGATCGAGTCGCAATACGATTATCGTGGCGCTGCGGCGCTCAGCGCGGTCATGCTGATGGCATCGCTCCTGCTGTTGATTGCGGTAGGCGTGCTGCAGCGTTGGGCCCGACGTTGGGCGGTGATCCGCTGATGGCCGCGATATCAACCGCCATCGCGATGGATGTGCATGTTTCCTCGTCGACGCGGTTTGCGCGTTGCCTGCTGATCGTAGCGGCGATATCCGTGCTTGTCGGATTGTTGGTGTTGCCTTTGTTGGCGATTTTCGCCGAGGCATTCCGTCAGGGCCTTGCTTTCTATCTGAATGCGATTCGGCAGCCCGACACCATAGCGGCGATACGTTTGACGCTTACCGTTGCGGCAATTGCCGTGCCGTTGAATCTTGTCTTCGGATTGGCCGCGGCATGGGCCATGACGCATTTCCAGTTTCCGGGCAAAGCGTTGCTCGGTGCGTTGATCGATCTGCCGTTCTCCGTTTCGCCTGTTGTGGCAGGCATGATGCTGATTCTTGTCTACGGTAAGTACGGATGGCTCGGTGCATGGCTTGAATTACACGGCGTGCAAGTCATTTTTGCGTTGCCGGGGCTGGTACTGGCAACCGTATTCGTGACACTTCCGTTCGTGGCGCGCGAACTGATTCCGCTGATGCAGGCGCAAGGTTCGGAACAGGAAGAGGCCGCGCTCACGCTTGGCGCAAATGGATGGCAGATTTTCTTCCGCGTCACGTTGCCGCGCGTGCGCTGGGCGCTGCTGTATGGCGTGCTTCTGTGCAATGCCCGCGCGATGGGGGAGTTCGGTGCCGTGTATGTCGTGTCCGGTCACCTTCGAGGCATTACGAACACATTGCCGCTGCAGGTCGATCAGCTTTACGAGGAAAACTTTTCCGCCGCATTCGCGGTGGCATCACTGCTTGCGCTGCTTACGGTTCTGACGCTCGCCATCAAGCGTTTGCTCGAATGGCGGCACGGCGATCACCTGAACGCGCGTCATTGAGGGAGTGCGGCATCATGGGTATCGACATTTCCCGCTTGCGTCGCCAGTTCGGCTCCCACGTTGCGTTGGACGACGTTAACCTCACCATCGCCGAGGGCGAATTCGTGGCCGTGCTCGGTCCCTCCGGCTCGGGGAAAACCAGTCTGTTGCGCATTCTTGCGGGTCTGGATCATCCGGATGCAGGAACCGTACAGCGAGATGGCGAGGATCTGCTTGCGCTGGATGCGCGCCGTCGCGGTGTGGGATTGGTTTTTCAGCATTACGCACTGTTTCCGCATATGACCGTCGCGCAAAACGTGGCGTTCGGCTTGCGCGTTCGCCCATGGCGGCAGCGACCGCGTGCGACTGCAATTAAAGCCCGCGTGCAGGAATTGCTGAAGCGCGTCGAGCTGGACGGTTTTGCCGAGCGTTATCCAGCGCAACTTTCCGGCGGTCAACGGCAACGTGTCGCGCTTGCACGTGCGTTGGCGACCGAGCCGAAATTGCTTCTGCTGGATGAGCCCTTCGGTGCGCTCGACGCGCAAGTGCGCGGAAATCTTCGGCGCTGGTTGCGCGAATTTCATCGTTCCCTCGGTATCACCACGTTGTTCGTCACGCACGATCAGGACGAAGCGTTGGAGATGGCCGATCGCGTGGTTGTCATGAATCGCGGGCGCATCGAACAGATTGGCACTCCGGAACAGATTCATCGGTATCCGGCCACGCCGTTTGCTTCGCGTTTCATTGCGCGCGGTCAGTGGTTGCCCGGTCATCTGAAAGACCAGACGATTCATGTGCTGGGCCGCTCCTGGTCGCTGGATCAGGCTGGAATCGACCCGTCGCTCGCAATGGCGGTTCACGTACGCCCGGAAGATATCGTTCCCGTAACGCATCAGGACAAAGGATGGCCTGCGCAGCTGCTGAGCGTGCGGCACGTTGCGGGGACGGTTCGCGTTGGGCTACACGTGAACGGCCTCGATGAACCACTCGATGCGGTATGGACTGAGCGCGATTGGCTCCGTCACGGTGTTGCCGTGGGCGAACAGATCGACGTTCACTTCCAGACGCTGACTGTTTTCGCCGAGGACAGTGAAGGGCGGATTCACGCAAGGATGGATGTCCACCCGCCGCACGCGACATCGCCGGTGACGGTAGGTCCCTGGCGTCGTCTCGAGGCCTGATCGCCCGTTTTTAGATCCAGGTACGTGGATGCAGTCATAATGTATCCATGACCGTGGCAACTCCTTCGCTTGAATCCCCTGCGCTTCGCGCGTTGATCGACGATCGCTACGCGCAACTGGTGGCCCGCTGCCGTGCAGCGGGTGTTCCCTTGCACGACGATGCCGGTGTGGCCGAGCGCATTCGCCGCACGCTGCTGGCCAGCGATTTCGCTTTTGAGGCATGGCGAAGCCAACCGCAGCTATTGTCGCCGCAGGGATTGGAACGTCTTCGCTCCGGCAGCGATGCGTCTGCACGCATCGAGGCGCTCAAACTCGATTCCGACGAAGCGGTCTGCATGGCAGCGCTGCGAAAATTCCGGCACGCCGAGGCGTTGCGCCTGGTGTTTCGCGACGTCAATGGGCTGGACGAGTTGCCGGAAATTCTTTCCGCGACCAGCGTGTTGTACGAAGCATTGCTCGGCAGCGCGCTGGAGTGGAGCGAGCGCGTCTTGGCCACGCGTTACGGACATGCACGCGCAGCCGATGGCAGCTTGCAGCGCCTGGTCGTGATCGGCTTCGGTAAACTCGGCGGCAGCGAGCTGAATTTTTCGTCCGACATCGATCTTGTGCTCGCCTATCCGCATGGCGGGGAGAGCGATGGTTCGCGGCCGCTCGACAACAGCGAATATTTTGTGCGCCTCGGGCGACAGCTGGTGCGCCTGCTGCACGAGCCGACCAACGATGGCATTTGCGCGCGCGTAGACCTGCGGTTGCGCCCGTTCGGAAATGCAGGGCGACTCGCGTTGCCGTTCAGCGCGATGGAGCAGTATTACCAGCGCGAGGGACGCGACTGGGAACGGTATGCATGGATCAAGGCACGTGCGGTGGCCGGCGATCGCAGTGCGGGCAAGGAGCTGCAGGAAATGCTGCGTCCTTTCGTCTATCGCAAATATCTCGATTACACGGCCTTTGCCGGATTGCGCGAAATGAAGGCGCTGATCGACGCGGAAGTCGCGCGCAAGGATCTTGCCGACAACCTCAAGCTTGGTCCCGGCGGTATTCGCGAAATCGAATTCATCGTGCAGCTTGTGCAGTTGATTCGTGGCGGCCGCGAGCCCAGCTTGCGCGTGCGCGGCTTGCTGCCCGCACTTACGGCTTGCGAGGCACGCGGGCATATTCCCGCCAAGCGTGCGCGGGCATTGCGTGAAGCCTATGTATTCCTGCGTCAGCTGGAAAACCGCGTGCAGATGCTGCGTGACGCGCAGACCCACGATTTGCCGGAAGATCCATTGACGCGTGAGCGCCTTGCGCTTGGTCTGGACTATCCCGCATGGGAACCGCTGGCGGAAGAACTCGCCAAGCATCGCGAGATTGTCGCGACCGAATTTGCCGCCGTGCTGATGCCCGAGGGCGGTCCGAAAGCACGTGTTCCCGCCGAAGATGCCACGCTGTGGCAGCGCGCATGCGACGAGTCGCTCGATGCAGCCTTGCTGGAGGCTTCCGGTTTCGTGCCGGGCGCAGAGGCTGCCGAAGCGCTGCTCAAGTTGCAACAAGGTCCGCAGCTGCGCGCCATGTCGTCACGCACGCGCGAACAGCTCGATCATCTGATGCCGCAATTGCTCGCCGTGGCGCGCACCACGGCAGCGCCCGTGCCTTGTCTGTTGCGGCTATGCCGATTGGTGCAGACGGTGGCGCGTCGTCCGTCTTATCTCGCGTTGCTGGAGGAACAGCCAGCGGCACGCAAGCGCCTCGCGCAACTGTTTGCGGACAGCGCGTTTCTGGCTGAGCGCGTCATCGCACAGCCCTTGCTGTTGGACGATGTGCTCGATCCGCGCATCGATCATTTGCCGATGAAGCGTGCCGACATCAGTGCCGAGATTGCGCACGTGCTGACCACGCTCGACGAGCGCGAAGCCGAAGCGGAGCTCGAGCGCATCAATGAGTTCAAGTCGAGTATCGCGTTTCGCCTCGGCTTGGCCTTTAACGATGGGCGCGCCGACGCCGTGGCCACCGCGCGTCGTCTTGCCGCGCTCGCCGAATCCGTAGTCATCGCTGTCGCCGCCTTGGCGGAACGCGAAGTGATTGCGCAACACGGACGCCTTCCCGGTGAGGGTTCGGGATTCTCGATACTCGGTTACGGCAGTCTGGGCGGCGAAGAGCTCGGCTTTGCATCCGATCTGGATCTTGTGTTCGTCTTCGATGGACAGCGTGCGCAAGCGATGAGCAATGGGCCGCGTCCGCTCGAGGGCTCTCGTTGGTATCAACGACTCACACAGCGTGTCATGAATTGGCTGACCGTGCTTACGCGTGCGGGACGCCTGTATGAGGTGGATACGCGATTGAGGCCGGATGGCTCCAAGGGCTTGCTGGTTGGAAGCCTGGAAGCCTTCGTTGCGTATCAGGAAAGCCGTGCGTGGACGTGGGAGCACCAAGCGTTGCTGCGTGCGCGTCCGGTGGCGGGCGATCCTTTGCTCAACGCCGAATTGTCGGATGTGCGCCGCAAAACACTTGCCGTGCCGCGTGAACGTACTGCGGTGCTCGCTGAAGTGAGCAGCATGCGGCAGCGCTGGCGCGCCGAGCGCGACCGTTCGAATGCCTCGCAGATCGACCTCAAGCAAGGGCGCGGCGGATTGCTCGATATCGAGTTTGCGCTGCAGGGCTTGGTGCTGGCGCACGCGGCAACGAACCCATCGTTGTTGTCGATTACTGCGAACGCGGGTTTGATCGACGCATGCCGTGACGCCGGTCTGCTGGATGCCGCGCAGGCCAACAGCTTTGCGCGCGCGCATACGGAACTGCTTCGACAGGCGCTGCTTTGCACGCTTGATTTGCGTTCACGCATCGCATCGCGAGATGAAAGCCTCGATGCGTTGTGCAGCGACGTGAGCGCCGTGACGCATGCGCTGGGTTTCGATTTTTAGCACCCGCGTGTCACGTCGCGAGAATACGCTGCCGTAACGTGGCGATGATCGACGCGGTTTCGCGAAGCGGATGCTGGCGCGCCGGCGGTTCGCTATCCAAATCGTGCAGCATGCCTGCTTCACGCAGGCTCGCGTGGAAGCGGGCAAGCTTGGGTGGTAGGGGTGCCGTCACCAGCGTTTGCACGGCGCATCCCACGGCACATGCCTCACTAAGCATGTTGACCGAATCGGGTGTGACGATAAGCCGATCTGCCCAGCCAAGCACGCCGGGATAAGGATTGTTGCCATCGTCTGGACCCGACCACGTCAGGCCTGGTATGTCGGCTAGCGCAGTGTTCACCCTATCCATCACGGCGGCAGGCGTGCGGCGCGATGCCAGCACCATCAGGCTGCCGCCTTCGACCCGTCGCCGCGCAAGCAATCGTTCAATCAATGGCTGTGCGTAAGAAGCATCGATAGCGAGGCCCTTACGCGGTCCGCCGATCAGCACGCCCACGCGCGGGCGTGGCAGATCTTCCAACGCCGGGCACGCGTCGCGACCGTCTTTCAGCCATGCATCGTCGACGGGATTGAGGGAGCCAAGAGGCTGCAGCACGTTGGGGCCGGTCAGTCGATCGTGACGCGGCGCAATCACCGTATCCCAGTGCGAAGGATCGATGCGTGGATCGAGAATCTGTACCGTGTAACAGTGGCCGTTTGAGTAACCGCGAAGCATGCGCGTGAACAGCGCCGCGCTGCGGCCGCATCCGATGGCGACGTCGGGCCACGGCGATGCATACGTGGCACGTTGCGAGGCGGGCAGGGCGAGACGGCCGCCAAGCGCCAGCCGTGGCGAAAACCATGACCATGGCGCCCGCGGGTTCAACACGATATGGCGCACAGGCATTCCAAGACCCTCCGCCAGGGCCAGTGCCTGGCGCTGGTTTCCGGCGGAGTGATCGGTAATGGCCCAGCATTCGCCCGGCAACGTGACGTTCATGCGGAACTCAAGCTCGGGATTGTCGTCAGAATCTGCACAGTACGTTTCGTCCCCTTCACCCCTGGCGTACCCGGCAAGCGCTTACACTTTAGGCCTGTTGCGCCAAAGAAGGCGCGTCTTTCATGCAGAGGATACCCATGAGCGAGAAACTTGCCGAGGCGGCGCTGGATCAACTTTTCCGCACCGCGCGTACGTATAACGCTTTTCTATCCAAGGAAGTCAGCGACGAACAGCTGCACGCGCTGTACGAGCTGGCCAAGTTCGGCCCGACGAGCGCCAATTCATCGCCTATGCGCCTGGTGTTCGTGAAGTCGAAGGAAGGCAAGGAAAAGCTCAAGCCATTCCTTTCCGAAGGCAATCGCGCCAAGACCCTGGCGGCGCCGGTCACTGCGATTGTCGCCAACGACCACACCTTCTATGAAAAGCTGCCGCAACTGTTTCCGCACGCCGATGCGCGCAGCTGGTTCGTCGGCAATCAGGTGCTGGCTGACATCACCGCATTTCGCAATGCGACCCTGCAAGGTGCCTACGTGATCATGGCAGCGCGCAGCATCGGCCTGGATTGCGGTCCGATGTCGGGCTTTGACAACGCCGGCGTCGATGAAGCGTTTTTTGCCGGCACGCCGATCAAGTCGAACTTCCTGATCAACATCGGCTACGGCGATGCAAGCCGTGACCTTTTCCCGCGCAGTCCCCGTCTTTCGTTCGACGAAGCTTGTCGTGTGGCCTGAGCTATCCTCGATAGCGCACGCCACCTTTCCCCACTAATTATCGATTGAGGCAGAAAACTTATGCGTACTCTCCGTTACGTGATGTTGGCCGGTTTGCTGGGTGCGGCGTTTTCGGCCCAGGCCGCGCCGGTGAGCTACAAGCTTGATCCCGGCCACACCATGGTGCTTTTCAGCTGGAGCCATTTCGGTTTTTCCAACCCGGTGGCCGACATCGGCATCGCTGACGGCACGCTGGTGTACGACCAGCAGAATCCGTCCCAGTCCTCGGTGCAGGTGACCATGCCCCTGGCCAACCTGGACACGCATGTGCCCGCGCTGGATAACCATCTGAAGCAGCCGGATTTCTTCAATGCGGCACAATTCCCGACCATCACCTTCAAGAGCACCAGCGTGCAGCCGGTGGATAGCACCCACTTCAAGGTCATGGGCGACCTGACCGTGCACGGCGTGACCAAGCCGGTGGTGCTGGATGCGACGCTGAACAAGACCGGCACGCATCCGATGACCGGCCAGCCCGCCATCGGTTTCAACGCGACCGGTACGCTCAAGCGCTCGGACTTCGGCTTGGGTGCCTACGTGCCGAAGGTGAGCGACGAGATCACGATCAATATCACCACCGAAGCCTCCGTGCCGAAGGCCGGCGCGGCGAAGTAATCGCTTTCACATCGCCGTCATCCCTCTCCCGCAACGGGAGAGGGATGGAACGATCCGGGCGGCCTGCTACCATTGGCAGTCCCATGTCTCACCCGGAGCAACATCCCATGTCGGGTTCATCTGCCGCCGTCACGCCCATTCTGGCGAATGCCGAAAATCGTTACGAAGTGACGCGTTCGGACCTGCCACTGTCTTGCCCGATGCCCGGCATGGCGCTGTGGAACTCGCATCCGAAGGTTTACCTGCCTGTCGTGGAAGACGGCGGCGAGTCCGTTTGTCCTTATTGCGGCGCACGTTACGTGCTGCGCGACTAAATGTCGGCCAACATCCGAGCGAAGGGAACGTTTACGGCACGATTGGTGCTTGTTTTTTCGGATGAAAGTTGCGAATGAGGGAATCATGTCCGTCGCTGCCACACCGGCCAGGGTGCTGACTGTTGTGCAGCTCATACCTGCGCTGCGCGCAGGTGGGGCGGAGCGCTCCGTCCTCGAAGTAGGGCGGGCGTTGGTGCAAGCCGGTCACCGTTCGGTGGTGATCTCGGCCGGTGGCCGCATGGTCGAACAACTGCAGGCCGAAGGCAGCGAACACATCGCCCTGGACGTCGGTCAGAAATCGCTGCTGACGCTGGGGCGACTCAGCAAACTGCGCAGGCTGCTGCGCGAACTGAAACCGGACGTCGTTCATGTGCGCTCGCGTCTTCCTGCGTGGATGGGGTGGTGGGCGCTGAAAGGCATGTCGTCGCGGCCGCATTTCATCACGACCGTCCACGGCCTCAATTCGCCCGGTCGCTACAGCGCCATCATGTTGCGCGGCGAACGCGTGGTGGTGGTTTCGCAGACCGTGCGCGACTACCTCATCAGCCACTATCGCAATCTGGATACCGCGCGTATCCGCATCATTCCACGCGGCATCGATCCGGAAGCCTTTCCTTACGGCCATCGCCCCGATGAGACATGGCAGAAGGCCTTCTTTGCAGAATTCCCGAAGCTGACTGGCGCCCCCCTTCTTACCCTGCCGGGCCGCGGTACGCGCCTGAAGGGTCATCGCGATGCGATCGAGTTGGTAGCTGAACTCAAGCAACGTGGCATCGAAACGCGCCTGCTACTGCTCGGTGTGATCGAGCCGGGCCGCGAAGCGTATGCGCGCGAGCTGGCGGATCTTATTCACGCGCGCGATATCGACGCGCAGGTCGTCATGACGTCCGCACGTGACGACATCCGGGACATCTACGCCACCTCGGCGCTGATCCTGCAGCTCTCCAACAAACCCGAGGCGTTCGGCCGTACGGTGGTAGAGGCGTTATCGCTATGCCGTCCGGTGCTCGGTTACGCTCATGGCGGCGTTGGCGAGCTGCTGGCCGAACTGTATCCCGCCGGCCGTGTGCCGCCGGGCGATCATGAGCGTCTGGTCGAACGTGCGGCGGAGCTTCTGCGCGTGGCACCGCCCATCCCGCCGCTGCAGCGTTATCGTCTGATCGATATGCAGCACGCCGCGCTTGCTCTTTACGAGGAAGTGTCGGGTTAGTCAGTGTCACGCGGTGGGCGACGTTCAGTCGCCTACAATGGCCGGAGCGTTCCTCCGGACCCGGCATGAGCACCTCTACTTCCACCATCGCGAACCTGCTGCGCTCGCCGCTGCTGCCGTTCTGGTTGCTGGTCGCCTTGTTGCCGTTCGGGCGCAGCGCCGAACTCGGTACGCTTTTATGTGCGATCGGTGCGGTGATCGTGTGGCGTCGCGAGGGTCGCGAATTCTGGAACAATCCAGGCGCCCGGCTGCTGGTGCTGCTACTTGCTTGCTACATCGGCGCCGCTTTTTTCTCCGCGTTTACGGCGGTCGAGAGCGGCAAGAGCTGGACGACCGTACTGGCGCTGTTGCGTTATCTGCCGCTGGGTTTGTATGCGTGCTACGTCATGTGCGGCGAACAACGCCTGCATGGTTTCTACGTGGCCGTCGCTATTGTCGTAGCCTTCTGGGTTCTGGACGCATGGATGCAGATGCTCACTGGATGGAGTTTGCGCGGGCATGCCAATCCAGAGCGCATATCCGGATTGTTCGGCGCGGACGATCCCAAACTGGGGCCGACGCTTGCGGTGCTCTCACCGCTCGCCTTGTGGGCGGCACGTCAACGTTGGGGAAGACGCGGACTTATAGCGGCGTTCTTGCTCGTGCTTGGGCCCGTGATGCTAAGCGGCTCGCGTGCGGCATGGGTGTGCTATGCGCTGGTGACGCTCGTGTTTGCCTGGCGAGAGGCGGGCTCGCCGTTGCGGTTCATCGCATCATGCGCATTAGGTACCCTGGTCTTGCTCGCTGCGGGCGGCATAGCGTGGAAAACGTCGACACGTTTTGACACGCGCATGCAGCGCACGCTCACGGCATTGAGCGGGAACGAAGCGGATATCAATCAAGCGATGACGGGCCGTCTCGACATCTGGCACAACAGTTTGCGCATGATCGAGGCGCATCCTTTCACGGGCGTGGGTGTGCGCGATTTTCGCTACGCGTACCCGCAATTTGCGCCCGCCAACGATCACTTCATGACGGCCGAAACGTGTGGTGAAGGTGAGGGTGCGTGCCACGCCCATCAGATCGTGCTGGAGATTCTTACGGAAACGGGCGTGATCGGGCTGGCGTTGTGGCTATTTGGCGTTGTCGTCGCGTTACGCGCATGGAGACGCGCAGGCGATGCATGTCGCGCTGCTGCCTTTCCCGTGTCGGTATCGCTGCTCGCAATGCTTTTCCCGATCAACACGCATCTGGCTTTCTATTCGGCCTGGTGGGGCTTGTTATTCGCGTGGCTGCTGGGTCTGTGGTGCGCGGCGCTTTACGCTGCAAAGAGGACATTGAGCGATGGCGCGTGAACCGCTCTCGGTGGTAGTGATTACCTATAACAACGCCGACACGCTGGACGTGTGTTTGCGCGAGGTGGATTGGGTGGATGAAATCATCGTGCTCGATTCGGGTTCGACCGATAGCACGGTAGCCATCGCGCGCATGCATGGCGCGCGCGTGGAAGTGCATCCGTTCGATGATTACGGGCCGCAGAAACAGCGTGCCTACGACATGGCGCGCAACGACTGGATTTTGAATCTCGATGCCGACGAAATTCTGTCGCCGGGCACGCGGGCCATTATCGAACGTGCGTTGGAGGACCCTACGCATGCCGGTTTTCGCATACCGCGCCGTGAACGCATGTTCTGGACGGTGCAACATCGCTGGAGCCATCGCAACGGGCACCTGAGATTGTTCAATCGCCATCGCGGCGGCATGAATGACGTCGAAGTGCATTCTGCCGTCGAAGTAAAAGGCCCTGTCAAAACACTTTGGGGCGCCGACTTCGTCAACAGCGGCGACGGCGATATCGCCACACGTGTCGAGAAAATCAATCGCTACAGCAGTGGCATGGTCGTGCACAAGCTGCGGCGTGGCCAACGCTTCACTGGGCTGCGCATGGTGATCTACCCGCCGCTATTTTTTCTGCGCCAGTTCCTATTGAAGCGCTATTTTCTCAGCGGCTGGGCAGGTTTCATCGCAAGTGTGCTTGGCGCCTTCTATGTATTTCTGAAGTACGCCAAATTGCACGAGGCACGCAGGGCGAAAGGCAAATCGAAGTAAAGCCACGATCCGTCTGCTTTTGCTTCTGCTGTTGCTCCTTGCTCCTTGCTCTTTCAAGAGTGTGAGCTACGCGCGCAGGGGTCCCCTTATGCGGTGAGTGAGAGGGGGACGAGAAGGCCCGCAGGGGAATTGGCATGGATGCCAATTCCTTTTCGCCAGGGCAGGAGCCCTGTCGAAAAGCCCGGCCCTCTCTCACGGTCTCGGAGGGCGCAGCCCGGAGAGCATCGCATTTGGGGTGCCCTTTCTTTGGGTTACTTTTCTTGACTCCGGGCATCCATGCCCTCCGCCCTTCGGGCCAGCTTCGCTGTTCGCACACGCTCCTGCGTGTGCGTGGGCACGCAAAGAAAAG
>NZ_DATHMR010000126.1:0-29646 GCF_035486915.1 Dyella sp.
CGGTGAGGTTCCACGCCTGCGAATGCGGAACCGCCTGCAGCGAAACTTCCTGCACCTTCAGGCCTTCGCGTTGCGCGTCGCCGCCGACGAGGCGGGAATAGAAACTGAGATCCGCGCGCAGGCCGCTGATTTCTTCATCGCGTTCGGAAATGGTCTGACGCAGCGCCTTGGTGGCGACATCGTTCACCTGTTGCGAGCGTTGCAGATTGGCGACCTGTTGTTTCAAATCTTCGTTCTGCGTGGTGAGTGCGCTCAACGCGCGCCGATCCGAAATGCGCGGCACCACGCCTTTCCAGGCGCCGACAAACAAGCCCACGATCGCCGCCGCCAGTAACACGCTGCCCAGCCACGCCGCACCCAGCCACAGCACCTTGCGACGCTGACTGGCAGCGTCGTGCGGGCGTACGACGTAGCGCGGTGGTGGGCGGGAAGCCATGCGCGGTCTTTCCGGGAAAAGGGAGGGATATAGCCCGCCCGTGACGAAAACGTCAAGGAAAGAGACCGTAACTTGTGGGTGCGTTCGCGTTGGTGCGCTGCGATGCCGCAGCGCTTAACTTTAAGACAACAAGTATGGCGCTAACTCTCCATCTTCGACTGCAGGTAACGCTCTGCGCCGATGTCCTTGACCAGGCTCAGCTGCGTCTCCAGCCAATCGATGTGTTCTTCTTCGTCGTGCAGGATGGTGCGGAACATGTCGCGGCTGACGTAATCGGAAACGGTTTCGCTGTAACCGATCGCAGCGCGCAGGTCTTTCGCGGCAGCCAATTCGAGATCCAGATCGCCCTGGATGCACTCGAGTACGTTTTCGCCAATGCGCAGCTTGCCCAGATGCTGCAGGTTGGGCAGGCCTTCGAGGAAAAGGATGCGCTCGATCAGACGATCGGCGTGCTTCATTTCCTCGATCGACTCTTTGTACTCGTGCTCGGCCAGTTCGCCGTAGCCCCAGTTCTTGAACATGCGGTAGTGCAAGAAATACTGGTTGATCGCCGTCAATTCGTTGTAGAGCACCTTGTTGAGGAACTCGATGACCTTCGCGTCACCCTTCATGGTGGCTCTCCGTATGTTGGCGAAGTCTGAACTATACGGATTCTGCGTGAGAGTGGGTGCAATACGAATACGTCGCGCACGCAAAAACGCCACCGCGAAGGGTGGCGTTCGGTATCGGCGATATCAGGCAGCGACCAGGATGGGCAGATCGAACGCGACCTGCGCGACGGCTTCATCCAGCGTCGTGCGCGCTTCGGATTCGCAGCAGCCACAGCAATCGGAGCAACCCGTGCGGGTCTGCAGTTCGGCAAAGCTACGCACCCCGTCCGCAGCAGCGCGACGGATGTCGTGGTCGGTAACGGCGTTGCACAGACAGATGTACATGGCACCTATTGTCAGTGCGAATGCGAATGATTGTCAACAATTGTTCGGTTAAGCCCGAACCGGACATTCAGGCAGCAGCGCGCTTGTTGCGGCCGGAGCCGCGCGATTGGGGCTGCGGCCCCAGCTCGATGCTCAGCATGCTTTCCACCAGCGGGGCGAAATGACGTAGCGCCCGGTGGTAAACATCTCGTTTGAAATTAACTACATGCGCGGCCGGGTACCAGAAATCCACCCAGCGCCAGAGGTCGAATTCCGGCTTCTCGCAGGCATTCAGGCACAGCGAGTCTTCCCCGCTCACCAGCTTCAACAGGAACCAGACCTGCTTCTGGCCGATGCAGGTGGGGTGCTGGTGATGGCGGATATAGCGGCTCGGGAGCTTGTAGCGCAGCCAGCCGCGGGTAGCTGCCAGCACCTCGACATGTTCGGCGCACAGGCCGGTTTCTTCCTGCAGCTCCCGGTACATGGCCTCCAGCGGCGTCTCGTCGCTGCGCATGCCGCCCTGGGGAAACTGCCAGCCGTCGCGATGGACGCGGCGCGCCCAGAACAGCCGGCCGTCTGCATTCAGCAGAACGATGCCAACATTCGGACGGTAGCCATCAACGTCAATCATCCAGCCTCCTCGGGTCTCTTCAGCGCGGCCTACCATGGCGTAAGCGCTTACGACCTGGGATCGATTCAACCACAGCCTACAAAGTGGGGGCAAGCCAACCACTTGAACAGTAAGGGCCGCATGATTAAACTGCCGGGCCCCGCCTGAATCCAGCCCGATCCGAGCCTTTCGGACGGCGCACCCCAATGGCTATGTAGCTCAGCCGGTTAGAGCACAGCACTCATAATGCTGGGGTCGGTGGTTCGAGTCCACCCATAGCCACCATCTCGCCACCATCTGGTGTGCCCCAACTACGTCGTTTCAGCGCCCTTTTGGCGCTGCGACGTGTTGTGCGTTTTTCGGCACTCGCCGAAGAAAGATTGCCTCATGCGGCGCATCCCGGTATCACTTTGCATTCCACTGCTAAGGAAGTTGCCGCGGCATGAATCTCGCCCTGTTCGATTTCGACGGCACGATCACTACCAGGGAAATGTTCCCGGACTTCATGCGTTTCGCTGTGTCCAAACGCCGATTGCTCGTGGGTAGCCTGGTTTTTGCGCCGATGGTGCTGGGTTACAAGCTTGGCGTCGTCTCCGGCTCGACGATTCGCCGTCACATCGTCAACTTCGGCTTCAGCGGTGTGCGCGCCGATCGCTTTGAAAAAATCGGCAAACAATTCAGTGACGATGTATTGCCCGACGCGCTTCGTCCCATGGCGCTGGAGAGAATTCGCTGGCACAAGGCCCAGGGCGACGTGGTGATGGTCGTGTCCGGTGCGCTGGATGTCTATCTGAGGCACTGGTGCCGCAAGCACGACGTGGATTTGATCTGCTCCAGTCTAGAGGTTGAGAATGGGCGTCTCACCGGCCGCTTTCGTGGCGCCCAGTGTGTCGGTGCGGAGAAACCCAGGCGTGTGCGCGAAACATGCAAACTCGATGATTTTCCGGTGGTTTACGCTTGCGGCGATACCACGGAAGACTTCGACTTGCTCAGCATCGCCCACAAAAAGTTCTACCGTTGGCAGGAGGTCGCCTAGCGCGTTGCCCCTGCATCCCGCCCACTTCGCAAAGTCCCCGCCGCTTAGTCTCAACGGTCATCAGATGATTACATCTGACTTGATAGGCTGGCCGATGGCGAGACTTAAACAAGCAGCCCCTGCACCTCTACATCTTCGCGAACCGGCAAACGGATATGCATACCCCAGGCATGACCGGTTCGCTCACCCCTAAGTAAGGAGTTCTGCAATGGAAAACCCGACCCGCACGCTTAATGGGCTCGGCCAGAGCCTCTGGTTGGACAACATCACGCGCAGCATTCTGAGTGATGGCACCTTGATCGGTTACCGCGATCAGAAAACGGTAACGGGTCTTACCTCCAACCCAACGATCTTCGCGCAGGCGATCAAATCCGGTAAGGAATACGACGCGTCGATTCGGCAGGCGGGTCACACGGACCCAGAGCAGGTGTTCTTTAAGCTGGCGATCGACGATTTGCGTCGGGCCGCAGAGATTTTCGAGCCGGTTTATCAGCGCACGAACGGCGTGGATGGCTGGGTGTCGCTGGAAGTGTCGCCGCTGCTGGCCGATGACACTACCGCTACGATCGAACAAGCTGTCGCGCTGCATAAAGAAGCAGGCGCACACAACCTCTTCATCAAAGTGCCGGGGACGCCCGCGGGTGTGGGCGCCATCGAGGAACTGATTTTCCGTGGTGTGTCGATCAACGTGACGCTGCTGTTCTCGCCGGAACAATATCAAGCTGCGGCGGACGCATGGTTGCGCGGTCTGGAACGTCGTCATGCAGCAGGTATGGATTTGAACGTAACGTCGGTCGCGTCGGTATTCATCAGCCGCTGGGATGTGAAAGTTGCCGACAAGGTGGGCGCCGAACTGCACAACAAGTTAGGTTTTGCCGTGTGCGGCCTGATCTATGCGAAGTATCGCAAGCTGCTCGATTCGCCGCGTCTGCAGCGCTTGATGAATGCAGGTGCGCGACCGCAGCGTCTGTTGTGGGCAAGCACCGGCACCAAAGATCCGAAGGCCAGCGATGTGCTCTACATCGAAAACCTGATCGCGCCGCTTACCGTCAATACAATGCCGGAAAAAACGCTGCATGCCTTCGCCGATCACGGCAAAGCCGAGCATCTGATGACGCTGGATGATCCAAGTATCGCCGCCACGCTCGCGCGTTTCGAGGCTGCAGGCATTCAAGTCGAACCCACGGGGCAAGTGCTGCAGAAAGAAGGCGCCGATTCGTTCGTGAAGTCGTGGCACGAGTTGCTCGACACCGTCAGCGCGCGCATGGGGGCTGCCGCATGAGTGCACTGCGCGAGAAGAAGGCGTGGCGTGCACTGGAAAAACATCAGCCCGACATAGCAAAGCACCATCTACGCGATCTGTTCGCGGACGATCCGGGACGCACCGAGCGTTACCGGGCGGAAGCCGCGGGTTGGCATCTCGATTACGCCAGGCATCGCATCACGGATGAAACGCTGAAGCACCTTTTCGCACTGGCGCGCGAATGCGGTTTGGAAGCGCGTCGCGATGCGATGTTTGCGGGCGAGAAGGTCAATACGACCGAGCAGCGTGCGGCGCTGCATGTTGCTCTGCGTGCGCCGGCGCGCGAGGTCATCAAGGTCGATGGCGAAAATGTCGTGCCGGAAGTTCACACCGTGCTCAAACGCATGGCTGCCTTCGCCGATGAGATTCGCAAAGGCAAATGGCTTGGCTTCACAGGTCGCCCGATTCGCAACATCGTCAACGTGGGTATCGGCGGTTCTGATCTCGGACCGGTGATGGCATTTGAAGCCTTGCGCCACTTCAGTGACCGCAAGCTGCAGCTGCGTTTCGTGTCCAATGTGGACTACACCGACTTTGCTGAAGCGGTGCACGATTTTAGTCCGGACGAAACGCTCTTTATCATCGCGTCCAAGACGTTCACTACGCTGGAAACCATGACCAACGCACACAGTGCGCGCGACTGGTTGATGGCCGCAGCGGGCGGCGACAAGAAAGCCGTCGCCAAGCACTTCGTGGCGCTTTCCACCAATGAAAAAGCGGTCGAAGAGTTCGGCATCTCCACCGATCACATGTACGGCTTCTGGGATTGGGTGGGCGGGCGTTACTCGATGGATTCTGCGATCGGTCTTTCGACCATGATCGCGATCGGTCCGAACGCTTTCCGCGACATGCTCGCGGGGTTTCACGCGATGGACGAGCACTTCCGCACGACGCCACTGGAAAAGAACCTGCCGGTGATCATGGGATTGCTGGGCGTCTGGTACAACGATTTCTTCGGCGCCGAAACCGTCGCGGTGCTTCCGTACGAGCAATATCTGAAGCGCTTCCCGGCGTATCTCCAGCAGCTGACGATGGAGTCCAACGGCAAGCACGTCACCGTGGAAGGCGCGAGCGTCGATTACGACACGGGGCCGATCTACTGGGGCGAGCCCGGTACGAATGGGCAGCATTCGTTCTATCAGTTGATCCATCAGGGCACGCGATTGATTCCCTGCGACTTCATCGGTTTTGCGAAGTCGCTGAATCCGTATGGCCGTCATCATGATCTGCTGATTGCCAACGTCATCGCGCAGGCCGAAGCACTGGCCTTCGGCAAAACGTTGAAGCAGGTTAAGGATGAAGGCATCAGCGATGAGCTGGCGCCGCACCGCGTGTTCGAAGGCAATCGTCCGTCGACCCTGTTGCTGACCGATCGGCTTTCACCGGCTGCACTCGGCAGCTTGATCGCACTCTACGAGCATCTTGTCTTTACGCAGGCGACGATCTGGAACATCAATCCATTCGATCAATGGGGCGTCGAGCTCGGCAAACAATTGGCGCTGCGTGTGGTGGATGAAATCGAATCGCCGCGCAAATCGCTCAATCACGATAGCGCGACCAATGCCACCATCAGCTGGTATCGCAAGGCGCGCAGCAAGACATCGCCAACCACGTCGCCTGCACAGGCGAAGCCAACGCAAAGTGTGCTGGTGATCGACATTGGCGGCAGCCACGTGAAAGCGATGGTCAGTGGTAATCCGACAGAAGTGAAGATCAAATCCAGTCGTACGTTGACGCCGCAGACCATGCTCAAACAGCTGCGCCCGTTGATTCGTACCTGGAAATACGATGCGGTGAGCATTGGCTATCCCGGGCCGCTGTTGCACGAATGCATCGCACAAGATCCACACAACCTCGGTAAGGGTTGGGTCGGTTTCGACTTCGCCAAGGCGTTCGGTCGTCCGGTCAAGCTGATCAACGACGCGGCGATGCAGGCGCTCGGTAGCTATGAGGGCGGCCGCATGCTGTTCCTTGGACTTGGTACGGGATTGGGTACCGCGTTTATCGTCGACGGCATCGTCGAGCCGATGGAGCTGGCGCATCTGCCGTACAAGAAAACGACGTTCGAAGATTACGTCGGCGAGCGTGGACTGAAGCGCCTAGGCAAGAAGAAATGGCAAGCGCATGTGCTGGATGTGATCAAGCAAATGCAGGCAGCTCTCGAGCCCGATTACGTCGTGATCGGGGGAGGCAATTTGCGCGAACTCGATGCGCTGCCCAAAGGTGTGCGTCGTGGTGACAACAACAATGCATTCGCCGGTGGATTCCGTTTATGGGAGAACAAAGCATGAGCGCAGGTGATACACAAAAGGGAAAGCTGCAGCTGGGCTTTGTTGGATTGGGCCGCATGGGTTTGAACATGGTGCGGCGCATGCAGGAAGCCGGCGTCGATTGCGTGGTGTTCGATACGCACATCGAAGCGCGCAAGGAGGCCGCGAGCCATGGTGCGACAGCAGCCGATTCGATTCAGGACCTCGTTGCGAAACTCAGCGCGCCACGCGCCGTGTGGTTGATGTTGCCGACGGCGGTTGTCGATGCCGTGCTCGATCAACTGACGCCGCTGCTTTCTGCGGGCGACACCGTCATCGATGGTGGCAACTCGCATTACGTCGAAGACCTTCGTCGCGCTGAAGAGCTCGGCAAACACAAGCTCATGTATGTCGACGTCGGTGTGAGTGGCGGCGTATGGGGCCGCGAGCGCGGTTATTGTCAGATGATTGGCGGCCCTGAAATCGCTTATAAACGCCAAGAACCTGCCTTCGCCGCATTGGCGCCAGGCATCGAGGCCGCACCGCGCAGCGAAAGTCGCACGGGCGATCCTACGCCAGCGGAAAAAGGCTATCTGTATTGTGGGCCCAACGGTGCCGGCCATTTTGTGAAAATGGTGCACAACGGTATTGAGTACGGCTTGATGGCCGCGTATGCCGAAGGCTTGAACGTGTTGCAGAACGCAAACGCGGGCAAGCAGCAGCGTACGGCAGATGCGGAGACAGCGCCGCTCGAACATCCCGAACGCTATCAGTACGACTTTCCCATCGGCGATGTAGTGGAACTGTGGCGGCGCGGCAGCGTGATCGGTTCCTGGCTGCTCGATCTGACCGCCATCGAAATGGCTCGCGATTCGACGTTGAAGGAATACACCGGTCGCGTGTCCGATTCCGGCGAGGGTCGATGGACGGCGCAAGCGGCCATCGATGAAGGCGTGCCGGTGCCGATTCTCACCGCTGCCTTGTTCGGACGTTTCACCTCGCAAGGCAACGATCTCTACGCGAATAAGGTCATGTCCGCGATGCGCCACGCGTTTGGCGGTCACCAAGAAGTCAAAGCCGACAAAAAGGGTTGAGCCATGGCTGCCATGACGCTGGTAATCCTCGGGGCCAGTGGCGACCTCACACAGCGCTTGCTGATGCCAGCGCTGTATCGCCTGCATACGCTTGGCCTGACGCGCGATTTGCGCATCGTGGGTTACGCCAAGGAGCTCTGGAGCCGCGAGCATTTCGAGAAGCACATCCAGAAAGCGCTGCAGGCGTTCGCGCCGAATTACAAAACGGCGGACTGGAACCGCTTTCGTCGCCAGCTGGACTATGTCGGTGGCGAGCTGGAAGCCGATCAGCTCGGGCAACTGAAAAGCAAATTGGCGCCGGCCAGTTTGTTCTATCTCGCATTGCCACCGCAGTTGTTCGGCGTGGCAGCCAAAGCATTGGGTGAGGCCGGTTTTGCCAAGAGCCCGCGCAATGGCTGGCGACGGCTGGTGGTGGAGAAACCCTTTGGTACGGATCTCGCCTCCGCGCAGGCACTTCGTCAGGAAATGCATGCGTATTGGGAGGAGGATCAGATCATGCGTATCGATCACTTCCTCGGCAAGGAGACGACGCAGAATCTGATTGTGTTCCGGATGGCCAATCGTTTTATCGAACCGGTCTGGAATGCGCAGCACATTGCGCAGGTGCAAATCACCTTCGCCGAAACCCTGGGTGTCGAGAAGCGCGCCGCGTATTACGACAAGGCGGGTGCGTTGCGCGACATGCTGCAGAATCATCTGATGCAGCTTTTCAGCCTTACGGCGATAGCGCCGCTGGCCGAGGTGAATGCTGAAATACTGCGCGATCACAAAGTGGAAGTGCTGCGTTCGGTTATTCCGATCACGCCGGCGACGGTCGACGCACATGCCGTGCGCGGGCAATACCGTGCAGGAGCAATCGGGCGAAAGAAAGTCGTCGGTTATCGCAGTGAGCCGGGTATTCCACGCACGTCATGCACGGAAACATTCGCAGCGTTGCGTCTGGAGATCGACAACTGGCGCTGGCGTGGTGTGCCGTTTTATCTGCGCAGCGGCAAGCGGCTTGCCAGCGGCTACTCGGAAATTGCCGTGCAATTTCGCGACGTGCCAGGTGGCTTGGCCAAGGCGGTGCATGCGCAAAACAACTGGATGATTTTCCGCATTCAACCTGTCGAGCAGATGGATCTGATAGTGACCGCGAAGCGTCCGGGTCTTGAACTTGCCGGCCGCCAAGTTGTTCTCACTGCACCGTACGTAGTGCCGCACGACCGCGAATTTTCAGCGTACGAGCAGCTGCTGGTAGATGCGATCGAAGGCTTCCGCGGGCATTTCCTTCGTTTCGACGAGGTGGAGTGGGCGTGGAAGATCCTGACGCCGGTGCTCGATGCATGGCAGACCGGCGCGCCCGATTTCTATGCCGCAGGCTCTGAGGGGCCCTCGACGCAAAAGCGTTTGCTCGATCCGGGACAGGCGTGGCGTTCGATTGCGCGTAACGGCACCTGATTCGCGCGGCAGAGCGCGCTGCCGGACGGTCTGCGGGTTAGGCCGGTTAGAATAGCGGCATGCATATCTTCAAGATTTTCCAGATCGAAGCCGCGCACCGCCTGCCCAACGTTCCCGAAGGGCATAAGTGCGCGCGGCTGCACGGTCACTCGTTTCGCATCGAAATCCATCTGCTTGGCGAACCCGACCCTAAGCTTGGGTGGGTGATGGATTTTGCGGACGTCAAAACGGCCTTCGCCCCGCTGTACGAGCAGCTCGACCATCATTACCTCAACGATATCGAGGGGTTGGAGAATCCGACCAGCGAGATGCTCGCGCGCTGGATATGGAAACGCCTGGAACCGCGCCTGCCTGGTTTGGATAAGGTGGTGGTCCATGAGACCTGTACGTCAGGCGCCAGCTGCACGCGCGCCAGTTTTTGACGCGCCGCGGAATTCACAATTCTGTCTCTAAGTAAACGTATTCATTGAATTTTTTGTGACAGGCATACGTCTTCACAAAAAATATATTGCATTGCACAAAATTGGCTGTTAGGCTTTGTCCTACCTAATTCATCCCCACCGAGGGACAAAGCCATGACCCAGCAACTCAACACCCAGGCCTTCGCTTTCGCTAAGCAGCTGTCCGACAACGCCTTCAAGGCACACGCCCTGACCATCAAGGGTCTGGAGCAGGTTGCCGAGCTGCAGCTCGCTGCATGGGAAAAGCAGGTCCAGGCTACCGCCGATTTCTTCACCCAGGCTGCCGAAGTGCGCGACGCCGATGCGCTGCGCGGTCTGTGGGAAAAGGGCACTGCCGCCAGCCGTGAACAGGCTGAGCATGCGGTCTCGGTGACCAAGGAAATCGTTGCAGTGACCCAGAAGACGGCCGAGTCCCTCAATGCCCTTCTCCAGGAACAGCAGAAGGCTGCCAAGGACGTCGTTTCGGCGCCGGTGGAAGCCATCAAGAAAGCTGCTTCCATCAAGTAATTCTTTAGCTTCACGGCGTATCGCGACTCCCCTTGCGCTACGCCCACTTAGGCCGGACCTCAGTGTCCGGCCTTTTTCTATGTGCGCGTGAGGCGTCGTGCCGCAGTTTCTGCGGCTTGCTGGGCCAAAAGTCACGCTGATATACTTTTAAAGATTGGATCGTGACCCGTGGCGTGTTGAATGCTGCGAAAACCGCGGGAACCTCACGTGCTCAACAGTATTGCTTCCGGTCGACGTCTAGCGCTGCGATTGCTGCTTTGGCAGCTATTCGCGGCCATGGTTGTGGGCCTCGCTTTTTCGGTTCGTGGGTTCCGATGGGCGATAGCGGGAGCGGCGGGAGCAGCGATTGTGGCGGTGGGAAATGCGCTGCTCTCGACGAGGTTGTTCAGTCAGGTTGGTGGTGCGGAGGCACTGTGGCGCCTGCTGACGGGGATGGTCCTGAAATGGGCCGTGATCGTCGGGGGGCTGATCACGATCATGTTTCAATTCAAATTGCCGCCGCTAGCCGCTATTACGGGGCTGGTGGCTGCTTACGCGGTTAATCTGCTGGCGTTTAGATTCAAGGGTTAAAAGATGGCAAGCGAGCCGCAGGGCGGTCTTACCGAATACATCACGCACCACTTGCAGCACTTCAAACCAGTGCGCATGAGCCCCGGGGGCTTCTGGTCGGTGCATATCGACTCGTTGACCGTCTCGCTGGCGCTCGGTGTTCTGTTCTGCTTTTGGTTCTGGTCCAAGGCGCGTAAGGCGACCTCGGGCGTGCCGGGCAAGGGGCAGGCATTCGTCGAAATCGTGCTCGAATTCGTCGATGGACAGGTGAAGGACGTCTTCCACGGCGACCGCCGCTTCCTTGGGCCCTTGGCGCTGACCGTATTCGTCTGGGTGTTTCTGATGAATGCGATGGATCTGCTGCCGGTCGATTTGCTGCCCTGGATCACCACGAAGTTCGGTATCGGCCATTTCCGATCCGTGCCGACCGCCGACCTCAACCTCACCTTTGCGATGTCGATCACCGTGTTCCTGCTGGTGATCTTCTACAGCTTCAAGGCCAAAGGCTTTGGCGGTTACACGCACGAACTTTTCACAGCTCCGTTCGGCAAGCATCCGGCATTGTGGATTCCCAATTTCCTGTTGAACATCGTCGAGCTGCTCTCCAAGCCGGTGAGTCTGTCGATGCGACTGTTCGGCAACATGTACGCTGGCGAGCTCGTTTTCATGCTGATTGCCGGCCTGTTCAGCGCCGGCAGTTGGTGGCTTTACGGCATGGGTGTGGTGGGTTACACCATCTGGGGCATCTTCCACATCCTGATCATTTCGATCCAAGCCTTCATCTTCATGGTGCTCACCATCGTGTATATCTCGATGGCTCACGATCACCACTGATTCATTCACTTTTGTCAGAACAACTGCATTTCTTTTCTTGAGGAGAACACCGTGGAACTAGCTGCTCACCTTGCCCAAGTCCAGGGCTTCACTGCGATCGCACTCGGCCTGATCATCGGTTTCGGTGCGCTCGGCGCCTGTATCGGCATCGGCATCATGGGTTCGAAGTTCCTCGAAGCCGCTGCTCGCCAGCCTGAGTTGGTCCCGCTGCTGCAGGGTCGTATGTTCCTGCTCGCCGGTCTGATCGACGCAGCATTCCTGATCGGTGTGGCGCTCGCGATGTTCTTCGCGTTCACCAACCCGTTGCTCAATGCCGTAAAGGCTGCTGTAGGCGGCTAAGCCCCCTGCGCGGTTTATTTCCGGGTGCGGTCTGAAAGTACGACCGCACCTCTTAGCAATCGACAAGTACAGGTAACGCAGCGATGGAATTCAACGCGACCTTGATCGGCGAGATGATCTCCTTCGCCCTCTTGATCATGTTCTGCGTGCGCTATGTGTGGCCGCATCTCTCCAAGGCCATCGAAGAGCGCCAGATCAAGATCGCCGAGGGTCTTGATGCCGCCGAACGCGCACGTGCCGAACTTCGGGACGCCGACACCAAAGTGGCGGCCGAGATCAAGCAGGCGCGTCAGCAGGCTGCCGAAATCATCGATCGTGCCCATCAGCAGGCCGGCCAGATCATGGATAAGGCTCGTGCCGACGCGGTCGTCGAAGCAAATCGTCAGAAGGCAGCCGCCCAGGACGATATCGCCTCGATGGCCCAACGCGCTCGCGAAGAACTTCGCGAACGCGTCGGCGCACTGGCTGTGCAAGGCGCATCGAAGATCGTGCAGCGCGAGATCGATCCGTCTGCGCATAAGGCTTTGCTCGACCAGCTCGCGGCAGAGATCTAAGCGATGGCAGCTCAGGCAATCACGCTCGCTCGCCCCTACGCCCGCGCCGCTTTCGAGCTGGCGCAGGCGGAAGGTGCTCTCGGCGCCTGGTCGCAGGCATTGGCTTTCGCCGCGGAAGTGGCGAAAGACCCTCGCGTTGCCGCGATCACCACCGATCCCCGCGTCAAGCCCGAACAGGTGGTTGCACTGCATCTGCCCGATGGCACGAAAGCAGACAGTGCATTCGGTAACTTCCTAGCGCAGCTCGCTGAAAAGCGCCGCGTGACGCTGCTACCGGAAATCGGCGCGCTGTATGAGACATACAAGCGCGAATCCGAGTCGCAGCTACTGGTGAAAGTCACCAGCGCGATGGCTCTGGATGCCGCACAAACCGAGCAGCTGAAGGCTTCGCTCAAGCGCCGCTTCAAGCGCGACATCGAACTGCAGGCGCAGGTCGATCCGTCGCTGCTAGGCGGCGTCGTGATCGATACCGGCAGCGAAGTAATCGATGGCTCCGCGCGCGGTCGCCTCGAACGCCTGGCTAGCGCACTGACAAATTAGTTTTACGCGAAGTCCTTTTCGCGAAGAGCAAAAACCGGTCATCGATGGCCGGACTCTTAAAGAAAAGCGTCTCGTTTTTAAATTTCAGGATAACGACCATGTCCAGCTCCACCCTGAACCCGTCCGAGATCAGCGAACTGATCAAGAACCGAATCGAGCAGTTCAAGCTCGGCGCGGAAGCCCGCAACGAGGGCACGATCATCAGCGTGTCCGACGGCATCGTGCGCATCCACGGCCTGGCCGATGTGATGCAGGGCGAAATGATCGAACTGCCGGGCAACGCGTTTGCGCTGGCGCTGAACCTGGAGCGCGACTCGGTCGGCGCCGTGGTGCTGGGTGAATACCAGCATCTGCGCGAAGGCGACACCGCCAAGACCACCGGCCGCATTCTCGAAGTGCCGGTCGGTCCGGAAATGCTCGGCCGCGTTGTCGATTCGCTGGGTAACCCGATCGACGGCAAAGGTCCGATCGCCACCAAGCTCACCTCGCCGATCGAGAAGGTTGCGCCGGGCGTGATCTGGCGTAAGTCGGTCGACCAGCCGGTGCAGACCGGTTACAAATCCGTCGACTCGATGATCCCGATCGGCCGCGGTCAGCGCGAGCTGATCATCGGCGACCGTCAGACCGGCAAGACCGCGCTGGCCATCGACGCGATCATCAACCAGAAAGATTCCGGCATTAAGTGCGTCTACGTCGCTATCGGTCAGAAGCGTTCGTCGATCGCCAACGTCGTGCGCAAGCTCGAAGAGAACGGCGCGCTGGCCAACACCATCGTTGTCGTCGCTTCGGCTTCCGAGTCGGCTGCGCTGCAGTACATCGCACCGTACTCCGGTTGCGCGATGGGCGAATACTTCCGCGACCGCGGCGAAGACGCGCTGATCATCTATGACGATCTGTCCAAGCAGGCCGTCGCTTACCGTCAGATCTCGTTGCTGCTGAAGCGCCCGCCGGGCCGCGAAGCGTATCCGGGCGACGTGTTCTATTTGCACTCGCGTCTGCTTGAGCGCGCGGCTCGCGTGTCCGAAGAGTACGTCGAGAAGTTCACCAACGGCGAAGTGAAGGGCAAGACCGGTTCGCTCACCGCGCTGCCGATCATCGAAACGCAGGCCGGTGACGTGTCCGCATTCGTGCCGACCAACGTGATTTCCATCACCGACGGTCAGATCTTCCTTGAAACCGACTTGTTCAACGCCGGTATTCGTCCCGCTGTGAACGCCGGTATCTCGGTGTCGCGCGTGGGTGGTGCGGCGCAGACCAAGATCGTGAAGAAGCTCTCGGGCGGCGTGAAGCTCGCGCTCGCTCAGTACCGTGAGTTGGCTGCGTTCGCGCAGTTCGCTTCGGACCTCGATCCGGCAACGCGCGCGCAGCTCGACCGCGGTCAGCGCGTCACCGAGCTGATGAAGCAGAAGCAGTACGCACCGCTCTCCATCGCTGAGTTGGCGCTCTCCGTGTACGCCGCTGAAAAGGGCTACCTGGACGATCTGCCGGTCGGCAAAGTGCTGCCGTTCGAAAAAGGCCTGCACGACTTCTTCCACCAGAACTACGGCGACTTGATGAAGAAGATCGTCGCGACCGGTGACTGGAACAACGACATTGAAGCCTCCTTCAAGGGCGGCCTCGACGAGTTCAAGAAGACCGGTAGCTGGTAAGCAATAAGGGTGTGCAGTCGTGCGATACGCATGGCTGCACCGCATCTCGGTCGAAGGGCCGAATCGGCATAGACCCAACAGGTTGAGGCAAACGTGGCAAGCGGACGCGAAATTAAAACCAAGATCAAGAGCACGCAGAACATGCGCAAAGTGACGCGCGCGCTCGAAATGGTCTCGGCCTCCAAGATTCGCAAAGCGCAGGACCTGATGAAGGCCTCGCGCCCCTATGCACGTGCGATGCGCAAGGTGATCGCACACGTCGCGCAGGCGAGCACCGAGTTCAACCATCCGTTCCTGGTCGAGCGCAAAGAGATCGCACGCGTCGGCTACGTGGTGGTCACCACCGACCGCGGTCTCTGCGGCGGTCTGAACTCCAACCTGTTCCGTCGTCTGTTGCCCGCGATTCGCGAGTGGCAGGACAAGGGTGTGCAGGTCGACGTCGTGGCGGTTGGCCAGAAGGCCGTGCAGTTCTTTCGCCGTATCAAGGGCGTGAATCTGATCGGCAGCACCACGCATCTTGGCGATCGTCCGAAAGTCGAGCAACTGATTGGTGTCATCAAGGTCGTGCTGGATTCTTTCAGCGAAGGCAAGTTGGATCGCGTGTTCCTTGCCTACAACGACTTCGTCAACACGATGACGCAAAAGCCAACCATCGACGCGCTGCTGCCGCTTCCGGCGGTGGCTGCAGAGCTGGAAGCGCAGCACGTTCCTGGCGTTGAACTCGAGCAGTCGCACGATTGGGATTACATCTACGAACCCGATCCGGCTTCGGTGTTGGAACACGTGCTGGCGCGCTACATCGAGTCGGTGGTGTATCAGGCCGTGCTGGAAAATCTCGCCAGCGAACACGCGGCGCGCATGGTGGCGATGAAGTCGGCGTCGGACAACGCAACCAAGGTGATCAGCGAGCTGACGTTGAGCTACAACAAGGCACGTCAGGCGGCGATCACGCAGGAAATTTCTGAAATCGTCGGTGGCGCTGCAGCGGTGTAACGACTGCTACGCCAAAAATTAACTCAAGCGACCGTCGTTGGGCGCTGTATTAACCAAACACTTTAAAAGATCCATCCGGAGCACATCCATGAGTCAGGGCAAAGTTGTACAGATCATCGGCGCGGTTATCGACGTCGAGTTCGCACGCGACCAGGTGCCGCAGGTGTATGACGCACTGAAGATCGACGGCACCAACATCACGCTGGAAGTCCAGCAGGTGCTGGGCGACGGCGTCGTGCGTACGATCGCCCTCGGTTCCACCGACGGTTTGAAGCGCGGTCTCGTCGCGCGCAATACCGGCGAAGGCATCAAGGTGCCGGTCGGCAAGGGCACCCTCGGCCGCATCATGGACGTGCTCGGCAATCCGATCGACGAAGTCGGTCCGATCGACGCGAAGGACCACTGGGTCATCCACCGCGAAGCGCCGTCCTATGACGACCAGGCGTTGGCCAATGAGCTGCTCGAAACCGGCATCAAAGTGATCGACCTGGTTTGCCCGTTCGCCAAGGGCGGTAAGGTCGGCCTGTTCGGTGGCGCCGGCGTGGGCAAGACCGTGAACATGCTCGAGCTGATCAACAACATCGCCACCCAGCACGCAGGTCTGTCGGTGTTCGCCGGCGTGGGTGAGCGTACCCGCGAAGGCAACGACTTCTATCATGAGATGCAGGACGCCGGCGTCGTGAAGTTGGACAACCTGCCGGAGTCGAAAGTGGCGATGGTGTATGGCCAGATGAACGAGCCGCCGGGCAACCGTCTGCGCGTGGCACTGACCGGTCTGACCATGGCCGAATACTTCCGCGACGAAAAGGACGAACACGGCAAGGGCCGCGACGTGCTGTTCTTCGTCGACAACATCTACCGCTACACGCTGGCCGGTACCGAAGTGTCCGCGCTGCTCGGCCGTATGCCGTCAGCCGTGGGTTACCAGCCGACGCTTGCCGAAGAAATGGGCGTGCTGCAGGAACGCATCACCTCCACCAAGACCGGTTCGATCACCTCGATCCAGGCCGTGTACGTGCCCGCGGACGACCTGACCGACCCGTCGCCGGCAACCACCTTCGCCCACTTGGATGCGACCGTGGTGCTCTCGCGTAACATCGCTTCGCTGGGTATTTACCCCGCCGTGGATCCGCTCGATTCCACCAGCCGCCAGCTCGACCCGAACGTGGTCGGCGCGGAGCACTACGACGTTGCCCGTCGCGTGCAGGGCATGCTGCAGCGCTACAAGGAACTGAAGGACATCATCGCTATTCTCGGCATGGACGAACTGTCCGAAGAAGACAAGCAGGTGGTGTACCGCGCACGTAAGTGCGAGCGCTTCTTCTCGCAGCCATTCCACGTGGCCGAAGTGTTTACCGGTTCGCCAGGCAAGTACGTGTCGCTGAAGGAAACCATCCGCGGCTTCAAGATGATCGTCGACGGTGACGTGGACCATGTGCCGGAACAGGCGTTCTACATGGTCGGCGGTATCGACGAAGCCATCAAGAAAGCCGAAGAGATGGGCGCCAAGAAGGCTGCCTGATCGACCGTCGCATCCGGGGTCGCCTGCACGCAGGACGATCCCGGAAAGACAGAAATCCTTTCCATTCGATACGTCGAATGAAGTGAGAAAGTTATGACCACCATTCGTTGCGACATCGTCAGTGCCGAAGCCGAAATCTTTCACGGCGAAGCGGTGATGGTTGTCGCTACCGGAGAGCTGGGCGAGTTGGGTATCACCCCTCGTCACGCGCCGCTGATCACGCGCCTCAAGCCCGGCCACGTCGATGTGGTGCTGGAAGGTGGCGAACGTCAGCAGTTCTACGTTTCCGGTGGCATTCTCGAAGTGCAGCCGCAGGTCGTGACGGTGTTGGCCGATACGGCCGTGCGCGCCGCCGATCTGGACGAAGCGGCCGCACAGCGCGCCAAGAAGGAAGCCGAAGACGCCCTTTCTAGCCGCGCCGATGCGATGGAAGTGTCCGAAGCGCAGACGAAGCTGGCACAGGCGCTGGCTCAGCTGCAGGCGCTGGAACGTCTGCGTAAGAACCTCAAACACTGATCGTCCGCTCGTTTGTATGCGAAACGCCGGCCTTGCGCCGGCGTTTTCGTTTACGCCGTCAGGATTGTCACCAAAGGAAGAGGGATTCCGCATGACACCCCCGTGGCATCCGCCTGGCGCGGGGTGCTCGCAGGTTTCGTGCGTACAACCGACTGCTAAGCTTGCAACCGTCACCCTGATGGATCCAGGCAATGAAGAACCAGCCGCTCCACGTCATTGTTCTCGCCGCAGGCGAGGGCAAGCGCATGAAATCCAGGAAGGCCAAGGTGTTGATGCCTTTGGCGGGGAGGCCCCTGTTGCACCACGTGTTGACCACGGCACGCGCGCTTCAGCCAGATACCATCCACGTGGTCTACGGGCATGCTGGCGACCAGGTGCTCGCGGCGTTCGACGGGCAGCCGGATTTGCAATGGGTGCTCCAGGCGGATCGATTGGGAACCGGGCATGCCGTATCGCAAGCGTTGAACCATGTGCCGGACGATGCCACGGTGCTGGTTTTGTACGGTGACGTGCCGATGACGAGCACCCAGACGCTCAGGCGTTTGATGGATGTGGAAGGTGCGCTCTCCTTGCTTACCACGCGCGTCCCCGATCCGCACGGTTATGGGCGCGTCCTACGCGATGGGAATGGGTTGGTGCGCGCAGTAGTCGAAGAGAAGGACGCCGACGACACGCAGCGCGCCATCAACGTCATCAACACGGGCATCGTTGCCGCCCAAGCGCAATCGCTCAAGCGCTGGACCAGCAAACTCCATCGCAACAACGCGCAAGGTGAGTATTACCTCACCGACATCTTTGCGATGGCTGCGGAAGAAAATCACGCGGCGCAAAGTGTGGAATGTGAAGACGCGACAGAAGCGGCTGGCGCGAATAATCCCTGGCAGCTTGCCGAGCTGGAAGCAGCTTATCGTCGACGCGAAGCGCAAAGTCTGACCATGGCCGGTGTGCGCCTCGCCGATCCGACGCGTATCGATGTTCGTGGCACGGTTGAAGCGGGTTGCGATGTCGATATCGATATCGACGTGATTCTCGAAGGACACGTGCAACTGGGCGAAGGCGTGCGCATCGGTCCGTTTTGTCGCATTCGCGATGCAAAACTCGCGGCCGGTACCGTCGTACAAGCGCATTGCGATCTCGACGGTGTCGTGACGCACGGCCCGTGCATCATTGGTCCCTTCGCACGCTTGCGTCCGGGAACGGAATTGGCGTCAGGCGTGCACGTAGGCAACTTCGTTGAAACCAAGAAAGCGACGATCGGGGAAAACAGCAAAGCCAATCACCTTTCGTATCTTGGCGACACAGTGATTGGCCGCAACGTCAACGTGGGTGCGGGCACGATTACGTGCAATTACGATGGCATCAACAAGTTTGTGACCTACATCGAAGATAACGTATTCATCGGTTCCAACACTGCGTTGGTGGCGCCCGTTACCGTAGGTGCGCAGGCGACCATCGGCGCCGGGTCCGTCATCACGAAAGATGCGCCAGCCGGCGAGCTCACCGTGGCGCGCGCACGTCAATCGACGCTTGCTGGTTGGAAAAGGCCTGAAAAGAAGCCCTGACCAAAACAAGTGGTGCTTCTAGCTAAAGCGCCATCCGTCGATTTCCACCAGCAATTCGCGGCGGCAAATATCGCCGTGCATCAGCAGCACCGGTACACCCGGCAATCGCCGCTGCAGAATCTCCCACACGCGCGTAGCGTCGGTAGCGTGACGTACATAGGCTTTCAGCGGCGAATGCGTGTCGAAACCCGCGGGCATGTCGGCGCTGGCAAGCAACGCTTCAAGGTTGGTGAGCGTTTCGTTGAGCTGCGCTTCGACGTCGCCTTCATGCGTCGAGGCGTGTCCCACCACCGCTGCGGTGCCTGAAATCGCCAACGCGTCCTGCGCCGGCATCAACATCGCGCGGGCAAAGCCGGGCGATGTACGTCCGTATTGACGAGGATAGCGCCAGGCGCTGGTCTGTCGCGGGTTTTCAACGGCTGTACCGGTATCGACGCCCGCCAGCAAATAGACCTGCAACAGGTGTTTGTCGTGGTGATGACCGATGGCCGTGGCAGCCGGAAAACCCTCCGCAAAGAAATCGTCCAGACCCGCCGCGCGACCGTCGCAAAATTGCTTGTAGCGCTCGGCATCGCCTTCGCCATCGTTGATGTGGGCGATGTAATTCCAGATGCGCAGCACGCATCGTTCGCTGCGCGCGCTCATGAATTGACGCAGTGCTGCGTACGCTTGTCGTGACGCATCTTCCATGCCGCCGGCACCGCGCTCATCCACTTCGATCGCAGCGAATAGCCAGCCCCCACCAGCGGACCAGCGGACGGCATCGTGACGACCGTAGCTAATCTCTGCATCCACCTGCCACAGCTCGATAGGAGCGGGCGCATCGAAGCTTTCCAGCGCCACGCGAAACCAGCGCGGATCGTCTTCATGGCCCCGTGCACCTGCACCGAAACCAAAGACGGCCAACGTACCCGGTTCATCCAGCGCCGTGCCTGGGTCGGCCATGCGATAAGTGACGCGCGGACTACGCGGCAGGCCGGGCTCGATCTGCAGGTTTTCGCTTCCTTGAACCATGCTTGCAACCAGGAACGACAGGACCCCTATGTTACACTGGCCGGCCGCCCCAGCCGGGGGCTGGTGAGTGCATCCGGAGCATCGAAACACGCATGGTCACGCAGACCGCAGCCGAACATGAACTGGCTGTCCTGATTGTGGACGCCCTGAACCTGGAAACGGTCGATCCCTCACAGATCGAACCGAATGCAGCGCTGTTCGGAGGCGACCTGGGTCTGGATTCGATCGATGTCCTGGAAATCGCGTTGGCGGTGTCCAAACGCTACGGCTTGCAACTGCGCTCGGATCATCCGGACAACCAACGCATTTTCAGCAGCTTGCACGCGCTCTCCGAATACGTTGAACGGGAGCGGACCGTCTGATCTTGCGTTAAGGCCTCTGACAGGTCGAATCCGCATGATCGAATCCGTTCCTCAACGGCCCTATTCCAGTGGATCAACGCAACACGAGCGACGCCCGTTACCGCACGGCGCTGTGCGTACCGCCGGAGCATCCCTGCTTGCCCGGACACTTTCCGGGCCACCCGCTGGTGCCTGGCGTTGTGCTGCTGGAGCACGTTGCCCACGCCCTGCGCGATTGGCGCAACCAGCGTCTGGCGCGTGTGCTTGAGGTGAAATTTCTCGCGCCCCTGCAACCTGGCGAACGGGCGGAGCTGGAACTGGATGAAGCCGCCGGACGCATCCGTTTTGCTATTGAGCGCGAACAACGTGTGCTGGCGCGCGGTGTGATCGAGGGTGCGCCATGACCGGGCACTGGCAAGAGCAACGCGAGGGCGGCGATCGCTTCTCGATAGGCGTCGTGATCAACGTGGCATTGCGGTGCGGGCGACGTTTTTTTCAGATCTTCCTTTACCCGATGTCGCTGTACTACTTCCTGCGCCGCGGCGCCGAGCGTCGTGCGTCACGCGAATACCTCACACGTGCATTCGGCCGCCCGGCCACGTGGTGGGAGGTGCTCAAGCACGTGCACAGCTTTGCCGTGACATTGTCAGATCGCATCTTCCTGCTTGCAAACGGCGAGCGTGAATTCGAGATCGACGTGACGGGTGTGGAGCTGCTGCAGGAACATATCGCGCAAGGTCGCGGCGTTTTGCTCGTCGGTTCGCATCAAGGCAGCTTTGAAGTGTTGCGTACGCTCAGCGCGCGGTGCCCTGAAGTGTCGTTGCGTGTGCTGCTCGACAAACAAAAAACACCCGCTATGACCGAGCTGTTCGAACTGCTGGCGCCCGAAGTGGGTGAGGCAGTGATCGATGTTTCACAGGGTGGTGCGGCAATTGCGCTGGCCGTCGCAGAGGCCTGCAGCAACGGTGGCATGGTCGCGTTGCTGGCCGATCGCGGCCGTTCGCATGAAGTGCTGCGCAGCGTGAATTTTCTCGGCGAGCCTGCACCGTTCCCGATTGGTCCTTGGCTGCTTGCCAGCACGCTGCAGGTGCCGGTGATGCTTTGCTTTGGCATCTATCGTGGCGGCTCCCGCTATGCCCTCAGCTTTGAGCCTTTCGCCGAACGCATCGAGATTCCGCGCGATGCGCGCAATCAAGCGCTCGACGAGGTTCTAAGTCGTTACGCCGAACGCCTGGAACATTACGCACGCGCCTATCCGTACAACTGGTTCAACTTCTACGACTTCTGGCGGCAGGATACCGATCGCGAGACCGTGGCATTGCCCCGCGCCGACACTGTGCGACAGGTTTGAGGATGCTCACGCAAAAGGAGTGGGCGGCCTATATTCCGCATGCGGGTGATATGGCGCTGATCGACGCCGTTCACGCATGGGATGACACAACCATCCACGCTGTGGGCCACCGGCATTCGTCGAACGACCATCCGCTACGCAGTGCTGCAGGACTGCACGCTGTGCATCTGGCCGAATACGGTGCCCAGGCCACAGCCGTGCACGGCGCGCTTCGGGCGATATCACGCGCACAGGCAAAAATGCGTCCCGGGAGGCTGGTGAGCCTGCGCGACGTGCGCCTTATGGTGGAATATGTCGACCTGTCGAAAGGCCGGCTCGATGTGCATGCAGAATGTTTGTCCGCCGACGAGGGCGGCGCGCAATACATCTTCCGCGTTGAACAGGGCGAGCGACTGCTTGCATCGGGCCGCGTGGCCGTGATGCATACAGACACGTGATGCAGCGCTACGCGGCGTGACGCGAAAACGTATCGTCGATGACCAACGGTTCCGCGCGCGAACGACGATAACTGGCGCGCCACTGACCGTAATGGAACATGCGACCGACGGTGTACACCGTGATGCGCATGACGTCGCGAATCGGGCTGAAGTGACTCAGGCGGAACGAGCCTTCATAACGCGAGGCAATCGGCACCGACACGATTCCCAATCCTTTCTCGCGTGAGCCAGCGATAAGTACCGCCGCTTCGAACACGAAATTCTGCGCATTGAGCTCCACCAGCTCCAGGGCGCTGCGCGGATACCAGCGTTGACCGCTTTGCGAATCCGCAACCGGTTGCGCACATGCCCATGAGATGCCCCAGTCGGCGAGGGCATTCGCGCGACGGCGACTCGTGGGTTGCTGCTCGCGGTGAAGAAGTCGCGCGCCGATCACGATGTGATCCGGGAAGCGCTTGCCGACATCGACGAGCCGTGGAATATCTTCAGCCAGATGCTGGCCGTCGCCATCCATCGTAACGACCGCGTCGAAGCCCTGGTGCAATGCTTCGCGAAAACCCGTGCGCAACGCTTCGCCCTTGCCTTGACGATGCGTGTGGCGCAACAGGGTGACGGGCAACGTACCGACGATATCCGGCGTGCGATCGTCCGAGCCGTCATCGATCACGATAACGGGAACGCCCAAGGCGAGCGCGGATTTCACCACCGTACTGATGGCCTTTTCCTCATTCAGGCAAGGGATCAGTACACACCAACGTATCGTCTCGTTCATGCAGTGACCTCCATCTGTGCGCGCAACCCAAGCCGTTCAGAGGCTGCCAAAACACATTGACCGACGCCGCGAGCCAACACCGCCAGGAGCGGTAGGCACGCTGCCGAAGGGTTGTCGCGCATCCATTCCTTGCAAGGCTGAGGAAGTTGCGCGTCGCCGGATGTTTCCGGAATCAGTGAGAGATGCAGTGGTAACGCGGCAGTATCCGAAATGGGCGACAACACCAACGCGCAGCCAAAGGCGATGCGGCAATCGATCACTTCGCCGAGCGGACCCGTGCCGGCGGTATCGCTGCAAACAAGTAAAACGGGGCGATTGTCTGCGCACACCTGCGCTGCGGCTTCCAACAGCGCAGCACCAAAACTGGTATGCCCGGCGCAGACCGCGGTCGAAGGCGCGCGGCAATCCGTAGCAATCGTCCAATAACCGGCCGACGCGTTGTGGACGGAATTGTGAAAGCGCGTTGGCGAAAGTTCGGTGGGTGAACTGGCCAATACGCGGCACATGTAATCGGTCGTTGCCTGATCGCCATAGGCCGATGCGAAGACGCACGCAAGACTGTCGGCGTTGCGGCGGCTCATCGCTACCGCTTGCGATGCCGCTTCGATGGCAACAAGCACGCTTTCCGGTGCGCGGCGACGTTCGTTGATCGACAGGGTTGCTGCACTCGGGCGTGCAATGGGTTCTTCAAGCGCCTGTCCGTCGAGCAATCGGCGGAACGCATCGAAACCGGTCAGCTGCGGCGACCAGACGCCGACACCGTCGACTTGAACGCGCAGTTCGATCATGAGTTTGCTCCCGCACACGCATGTCCAAAGGCGAGGCACGCGTTACTGCCGCCAAAGCCAAAGGAATGACTGAGTGCAATGCGCGCCGGGCGGTTTTCGTTCTCCCACGCAAAGTGCGCTGTGCAGGCAGGGTCGGGCGTAGTGGCGCCTGTGTTGCCGGGAACAAACCCTTCGCGCAAGGCGAGCAGCGTGATGACGGCTTCGACGATGCCGGCAGCACCTAGCGTATGGCCGGTTAGCGCCTTGGTGGAGCTGATTCGAGTTGTGGTCGGAAACAACCGCGCCACCAACGCCGCTTCCATCGCGTCGTTTTTCTGGCTCGCGGTGCCGTGCAGATTGATGTATCCCACTTGCGTAACATCGATCTTCGCGCGATTCAGTGCATCGCGCAGCGCCAGTTCCGCGCCCAAGCCGTTCGGATCAGGTGTGGACATGTGGTGTGCATCGCTGGATTCGCCGCACGCAAGCAATCGCAGCGAAACCTTCGGGTTCGCATCGATGCGTTCAAGCAATGCAAACCCGGCCGCTTCGCCAATGGAGATGCCACGACGCGTGGCATCGAAGGGACGACAGGGATCAGGCGAAACCAGTTCCAGCGAGTTGAATCCGAACAGCACGCTGTCGCACAACGAATCGACGCCGCCCACCACCGCCGCATCGACGATGCCCAGTCGCATCAACCGCTCTGCGCTGGCAAATACCTTGGCGCTGGAGGAGCACGCCGTGGAGATCGTCAGGCAAGGTCCTTCGATGCCCAGTACCGCCGCAACGAAAGCGGTCAGAGAGTGCGGCGTGTGAATGGACGGACGAGACAGATCGGCCGGCATTCGGCCGGCAGGGTCCACACGCCGATAGCCTTCCTCCGTTGCGCGAATGCTGGCGGTGGAGGTACCCAGAAACAAAGCCACGCGTGCGGCGCCATAGCGCTCTCGCGCTGCATGAACCTGTGCAAAGAAGTCGTCCTGATTCAGGCCCAGCCAGGCGAGCCGATTGTTGCGGCAATCCCATTTTGCATAATCGGCGGGCACGGCAGCAGTTTCCAGGCCGTTTACGCGGCCGATCCAGCACGGCAGCGGGGCATCGCCAAAATCGTTGATGCGCAGCCCGCTGCGCTGTTTGTCGAGCGCGTGCAGATGAGCGTCCAGGCCGAGGCCCAGCGCGGACGTGGCGGTGTATGCCGTTACCGCAAGAGGGAGGGTTGTCACACGCATGTCATGAGCCTAGCGACCGCTCCGGGGCTTGCCTAGAAGGGCTCAATCGCCCTTCTAGCTGGCGTTCATGCAGCCGTATGCAAGTGGCGATGCATCGGCTTGTGAGCGCCGCCTTGCTAAGCTTTCCCTACGCCATGTTGACGGACGGGATGAATGAACAGCAGCGAGCAAGTCGAACGAGCCGAGAATTTTTTGCGCACGCTGCAGGACCGCATTTGCCAAGCGGTCGAGAAGATCGATGGCAAAGCCACCTTTGTGGAAGATGCATGGACACGTCCGGGCGGCGGTGGCGGCCGCACACGCGTGCTGCGTGACGGCAATGTATTCGAGCAGGCCGGCGTGAACTTTTCACTGGTGCATGGCGACAAGCTGCCGCCCAGCGCCACCGCCCATCGCCCTGAATTGGCCGGCGGCAGTTTTGTCGCCACGGGTGTGTCGTTGGTGCTGCATCCGCGCAATCCGTACGTGCCGACCACGCACGCCAATGTGCGCTATTTCCAAGCTAGCAAACCGGGTGTGGAGTCGGTGTGGTGGTTTGGCGGCGGTTTCGATCTCACGCCGTTCTATCCGTTCGATGAAGACGTCAAGCATTGGCATGCGGTGGCGCGCGATCTGTGCGCACCTTACGGCGACGATGTTTATCCGCGTTACAAGAAATGGTGCGATGAGTATTTCTATCTGAAGCACCGTGATGAAACGCGCGGCGTGGGTGGATTGTTCTACGACGATCTCAACGAAGGCGGCTTCGATCGCTGCCTGGCATTCACGCAAGCCGTCGGTCAAGGCTTTCTCGATGCGTATCTACCTATCGCCGAGCGTCGCAAAGACATGCCTTATGGCGAGCGCGAGCGCGAGTTTCAGCTGTATCGTCGCGGTCGCTATGTCGAATTCAATCTTGTCTACGACCGTGGCACGTTGTTCGGTTTGCAATCCGGTGGACGCACGGAATCGATTCTGATGAGTCTGCCGCCGCGTGTACGTTTCGAATACGCCTATCAACCGGAAGAAGGTTCACCCGAAGCGCGGCTTGCGGATTACCTCAAGCCGCGCGATTGGGTGTGATGGGTATCGATCAGGGTGTTGCGCCGCTGAAATGTTTGGGTATGGCGCCACGCACGGGTCCAATCTGTGCGGAGTCACTGACTTCAAGCACCACTTCGCGGCGGAAATCCAGCGTACCGTTCACGACAGCGTGCGGGCCGATGACGATCTCAGGATCGCGGTTGGGCCAGTTCCGTCCATGCACTTCGTTGACGATAAGTCCGCCGTCCACGCGAGAGCCATCACCAATCGTGATATCGCCATTGCTCGTCGCGATGCCGCCGCCGATGTGTGCGTGATCGAGCGTAATCGTTCCATTCGCATTGGATAGATTGCCGCCGACATCGGCCCGCCGATCGAGTGAGATCTCACCGTTCGTGCTTCGCACTTCACCTGTGACGCGGCTGCCCGTGCGCAGCGTGAGGCTGCCATTGACCGTATGCAGTGACGAGGCCTGAGCGTTTTCGCCCAGGTGAATGGAGCCATTGACCGTGCTGGCGTTCTGTACCGTAGCGTTGGCGCCGACTTGAATGCCGCCGTTGACGCTGTGCACGTCCCCGGCATGCTGGCCGGCATCCACGCTGATTTCTCCGTTGATCTTGTCGATATCCTGGGCCGCCACGGCCAGCGGCAGCGATATAGCGAGGGCGAGGGCGGGGACGAAAAGACGCATGAGGCAAGCTCCAGGTGGGGTTATCGCCTTTGATGCCACAACTCGGCCAGACGTTTACCGTGACTCCTGGCAGGGTCTGCGATTGACGGAGGTGCTGGCGGGCCTCACCATTTCGCACTTGCCCAGCACTCGGTCGAATTCACGCCATGCACAAGCTCGTACTCATCCGCCACGGCCAATCCCAATGGAACCTCGAAAACCGCTTCAGCGGCTGGGCCGACGTCGACATCACCGAACAGGGCGCCGCGGAGGCGCGCGAAGCGGGGGAGCTGTTGCTTCAGGCGGGTTATCACTTCGACGTGGCGCATACCTCCGTGCTCAAGCGCGCGGTGCGCACGCTGTGGCATGTGCAGGACGCGATGGATCTGATGTGGATTCCGGTGGTGACAGACTGGCGCCTCAATGAGCGTCATTACGGCGCGCTCACCGGGCTCAACAAGGCCGAAACCGCGGCCAAGTACGGCGAGGATCAGGTGAAGGTCTGGCGCCGCAGCTATGACATCCCGCCGCCGGCCCTGGATCGCGACAAGAATCCATCCCTGCGCGACCCGCGCTACGCCGATCTCGATCCTAAGCTAATTCCCGATACCGAGTGCCTGAAAGACACCGTCGCTCGCGTCATGCCCTATTGGAACGACATGCTGGCGCCGGCCATTCGCAGCGGCGAACGCGTGCTGCTGGTGGCACATGGCAACTCCATACGCGCGCTCGTGAAATACCTCGACGGCATTTCCGATGACGACATCGTGGAGCTGAATATTCCCAACGGCGTGCCGCTGGTGTACGAGTTCGACGATAACCTCAAGCCGCTGCGCCACTATTACCTGGGCGATGCCGATGCGATTGCCGCAAAAATGGCCGCGGTGGCGAATCAGGGCAAAGCCAAGTAACGCGGGCCGCAAATGCATGACGGACGTCAGTCGCCTGTCATGCGTGCGGTTGCTAAGCTGCTCCCATCTTCCGGGTGCAGGTTAAGGCTATGACGCCGCATTTCATCGCTCCGTTGATCATCATGTCGATTGTTGCGCTGCGCGTATGGAGTCGCGTGCGCAGCCAGTTTGGTCTGCAGCCGATTCGGCGCAAACGCATGATCACTCGCGTCACCGTGTTCGCCATCGTTGGGGCATTGGCGGTCGTGTACGCCATGTTGGTACGCAATACCGATCTGCTTTTGGGGATTGGCGGCGGCGTGGTGCTGGGCGTGGCGCTCGGGCTGGTCGGTCTGAACCTCACGCGCTTCGAACTCGATCCCGTGAAGGGCGACTGCTACATACCCAACCCATACATCGGTGCGTTGCTGATGATTCTGTTTCTGGGGCGCATCGTCTGGCGTCTTGCGATGGTTTCGCCCCAGTTGATGGACTCAACGGGCGCCGCGCAGCCCGTGCACGGCCCGAGCATCGGTCAGAGCCCGCTGACGCTGGGCATCTATGGCCTGATCGTTGGCTACTACGTCTGCTACTTCGCGGGGCTGCTGATCCACCACCAACGCATCGTGCGCGAGCGCCCGGGGCAGGTGGAGACTTAAAGCGCGTCGTGGTCCAGCTCACCGGTGCGAATACGGATCACCTGTTCCAGGCTGCTGACGAAAATCTTGCCGTCGCCGATCTTGCCGGTGCGGGCCGACTGGGTGATGGCCTCGACCACGCGATCGAGTTGATCGTCCGGCACGGCCACCTCGATCTTGATCTTGGGCAGAAAGTCGACGACATACTCGGCGCCCCGATAGAGCTCGGTATGGCCCTTCTGCCGGCCAAAACCCTTCACCTCGGTCACGGTGATACCCTGCACACCGACCTCAGCCAGCGCTTCGCGGACATCGTCCAGCTTGAAGGGCTTGATGACTGCCACAATCAATTTCATGAGATTTCCTCTACCGGACCGGTCAGCGCTGCGCAGCATACATTCTGGCTCTACCTGAAAGCAGCCTGTCCCACCGTGTAGGACAATGCCTACACATTCTGTTGGATCAAGCCGATGGCGTTCAATTTCCACTTCTACATAGACTCATCACCGACGAGTTCGAGGTGCCTACCATGACGGGAAGGCAGGATATCGACCAAATTGCCCTTCGACTTGTTTCGTTGGTACCGCCAGGGCTGGCAGACGCGCATAAGGATTTGCGCGCCAATTTTCGCGATATCCTGGCGCAGGGATTGCGCCATCTCGAGCTAGTTACCCGGGAGGAGTTCGACGTTCAGACCCAAGTATTGGCGCGTACCCGCGCCCGGGTCGAGGAACTCGAAAAGCGCGTGGCGGAGCTGGAAGCCGGCGTGTCACCCCCAGGGACATAGCCAGTTCCGGTAGCCGCCCCCGATTTGTCACCATCACCCCAAGGAATCGGGGGCGGCCGTTTTCTTCCGCCCCTGACAGATGGAGTCGCCCGATGGAACGGTCTCACAGCGACTCCTCGATCATCTCCGTATACTCCGGCGCATGAGTCTTGCCGTCACGCTAAGCCGTGCCCAGGAAGGGGTAGCTGCGCCACAGGTGATGGTGGAAGTGCATCTTTCCGGCGGCCTCCCAAGTACCAATATCGTCGGACTGCCTGAAGCGGCAGTCCGCGAAGCGCGTGATCGTGTCCGCGTTGCGATTCAAAACACCGCTTTCGAATACCCCAATCGCAGGGTCACGGTGAATCTGGCGCCAGCGGAGCTGCCCAAGGACGGTGGCCGCTTCGATCTTGCCATCGCGCTGGGCATTCTTGCTGCCGGTCATCAGGTTCCGCGCGAAAAACTCGACGATTGCGAATTTCTGGGCGAACTGGCGCTCTCCGGTCAGTTGCGCCCCGTTTCCGGCGTGTTGCCTGCGTTGATTCGCGCACGTGCGCGTGGACGCCGCGTCGTTGTCCCGCGCGCGAACGCTGAAGAAGCCGCGCTGATTCCCGAAGTCGATGTGCTGGTAGCCGAC
>NZ_DATHMR010000127.1:0-21525 GCF_035486915.1 Dyella sp.
AGACAGGGAACGTACGAAGAGTTTGTTTCTTCGCTGTTCGACCTATGCGGCATACGCGAGCATGTCGCCTTCAGAAAAACAGAGATCGACCTCGAAAATCCCACCGGTTTGACAGCCGATTTCGAGCACAAGCCGATCGACCTTCTGTTTTCCGACTACATGCATTCGCCTGACTTTGTGCACAACATCGTGCGCGGCTTTCTTCCGCGCATGGCAGCCACATCATCGATCTTCATCGATAGCGCCTCATCGCATGTACCGTCGTTCCTGACGCTCGAGCGGATGATCGAATGCTTCAATGAACAGAAAATTCCCAAGCGCATCTTGCAGGGAATGAGCGAGAGCGATGTATCGATCACACGACGGCTTCTATCGGAATCCCGGTTCCGACTCATGCATCTGATGGAAAAGCGCGATCGCGCCCAGAACAGCACGTCCTGGATACGCATCGAACCTGTCGACACGCTGCCGCCGGTGACGGCGTTCTTTCATTGAAGACGCTAATGATGCACTTGGCGTGATTGACCGAACGCCTACACCAACAACCGAGCCGAGCTCCCTGCCCGGCTATCGACCACTCAGCCGGTTCGGCAATCAGCCGTTTGCCAACGCTATCGCGTCGTCGATGCGCTTCAATGCCTCATCGCGACCGGTCAGATAAATCGTTTGATCGATCGACGGCGATACTTGCGTACCTGTCATCGCCACGCGCAGCGGCTGGGCGATTTTGCCCATGCCCAACTCGAGTTTGGCAGCGACCTGCTCGATCACCTGATGAATCGGCTCGGGCTTCCACTCGCACGTGGCGAGCAACTCGCGGGAAGCCTTAAGCACCTGTACGGCGCTGTCGTTCTTCAGATGCTTGGCAACGGCCTTGTCGTCCCATTCGGGAATCGGGCCGTACCATATCTTCGCGCGCTCGGCCATTTCCTTCAGCGTGTGTACGCGATCGCGCAGGGCGACAATCACACCGGCAGGCGCGGGACCTTTGCCGATATCGATGCCGGCGCGCTCGAGATGCCACGTGAATTCGGGCACCAGTGTCTGCGGATCGTCGCTCTTCAGATAATGCTGGTTGAGCCATAGAAGCTTTTCCGTATCGAAACGCGATGCGGCTTTGTTGACGTCGGCGACGTCGAACAGCTTGACCATTTCCTCGCGCGAGAAAATTTCCTGATCGCCGTGCGACCAACCCAGACGCACAAGATAGTTGAGGATCGCGTGTGGCAAGAAACCATTCTCGCGGTACTCCATCACGCTCACCGAATTGGTGCGTTTGGAGAGCTTCTTGCCCTCCTTGTCGAGGATCATCGGCAAGTGCGCGAACTCCGGCACTTCTGCGCCGAGCGCGCGATAGATGTTGATCTGACGCGGCGTGTTGTTCACGTGGTCATCGCCGCGAATCACTTCGGTGATGCCCATGTCGATATCGTCGACGACCACCGCAAAGTTGTAGGTCGGCCAGCCGTCCGAACGAAAGATCACCAGATCGTCCAGTTCCGCATTGGCCCATTCCACTTTGCCCTTGACCTTGTCGTCGAACACGACAGTGCCTTCCAGCGGATTCTTGAAACGAATCACGCGATTGGGATCGTCGCGATAGGGTTCATTGCGATCGCGGTAGTAGCCGTTGTAGCGAGGCTTCTCGCCACGCGCCATGGCCGCTTCGCGCATGGCTTCGATTTCTTCCTTGGATTCGTAGGCGTAATAAGCGTTGCCGGTGGCCAGCAGCACGTCGGCGACCTGCTTGTAGCGCGCCAGGCGTTGGGTCTGATAGATCGGCGCGTCGTCCGCGCTCAGATCCAGCCATTGCATGGCGTCGATGATCGCCTTCACGGCTTCATCGGTCGAGCGCTCGCGATCGGTATCCTCGATGCGCAACAGGAATTCGCCACCGCGGCGGCGTGCCTCCAGCCAGCAATACAACGCGGTGCGTGCGCCACCGATGTGCAGAAAACCGGTGGGGCTGGGAGCGAAACGGGTGCGGACGGTCATGGATTCGGTCGAGGCGCGATGCGGGATCGGTGATTTTAGCCGATTCGCGGCCCCAGCCTTAACCCGGCCCTCCCCCGCACGGAGAGGGCCTTGTCGCACGCGCTTATTTGACGTGTACGGTGACGACTTTCGACACCAGCGCCGGGTCGAACGGGATGTGGTTGAGGTCGCCCAGTTCCAGCTGCAGGGTATGCGTGCCGGGCTTCAACGTGACTGTCGCTTCGGTCTGACCGCCGCCGAAGTGCACGTGCTGCTCGTCCTTAGGAATCGGCTGGCCGGCGGCAGGCAGATCTTTGACGTCGATCAGCAGATGATGATGCCCGGTGTTCTCGTGGGTGACACCCGCGGGCGCAACGCCCATGCCCTTCAAGCCAAAACGCACGGTGAAGGTCTGTGAAACGGTGGCGCCATCCAGCGGTGAAATGATGTAGACCTGTGCACCCACAGGGGCTTTGGTCACCGGCAAGGTGGGAGCATCCGCAGCCAGCGCGGAGCCGGCAGAGGCAACTAACGCTAACGTGAATAGCAGGCGTTTCATCGGCGTGTTTCCTGGTCCAGGGAAGTGCAAATCTAGCCTAGTTGCAGCCGCTCGGCGACGTTTCCGCATTTGGTAACACGCGTAACCACAGTGTCACGTACCCGCCACGTCTGCGAAACGACGCAAGCGCAAGCTACCGCCGTACAAGACGAGGATGCGCCATGCGTATCGGCATCATCAGCGAGACGTATCCGCCTGAGATCAACGGTGTCGCACTCACCGTTCATGGTCTGGCGACCGGTCTGGCCTTACGCGGCCACGAGATCGATCTCATCCGTCCGCGTCAGACGGTGAGCCACGTCGACGAACCCGGTATCCATGCACTGGAAACGCGCGGCGCAGCACTGCCCCGCTATCCGGGTTTGCGCTTCGGTCTACCGGCACCGCGCACATTGCGCAAACGCTGGACGGAACGTCGTCCTGACGCCATCTACGTCGCTACGGAAGGCCCGCTAGGCCGTTCGGCCGTAAAAACCGCCGTGCGCCTGGGCATTCCGGTAGCAACAGGTTTTCATACCCGATTCGATACCTACGCCAATCATTATGGTGTGGGTTTTCTCACACCGGTCGTGCATCGTTATCTGAGCCGTTTCCACAGCCGCGCCAATGTCACGCTGGTGCCAACCGAAGCGCTTGCTCAGGAACTCACGGCGATGGGTGTGGACCACGCGCGCCTGCTGCGCCGCGCGGTCGACACGAAATTGTTCAGCCCCTCCAAGCGCGATGCATCGTTGCGCGAAAGCTGGGGTGTGGATGCGGATACACCGGTGGTGCTTTACGTCGGCCGCATCGCACCGGAGAAAAATCTGGACTTGGCAGTGGATACGTTCCGCGCCATCCAGAAAGTGTCGCCCAAGGCCCGTTACGTGTGGGTGGGCGACGGCCCTGCTCGCGCAGGCCTGCAGGAAGCGCATCCGGATTTCATCTTCGTCGGCATGAAGCGCGACGAAATGCTTGCCGCCCATTACGCCAGCGCGGACATGTTCTCGTTCCCGAGCCTGAGCGAAACCTTCGGTAATGTGATTCTGGAAGCGCTCGCATCTGGTCTGCCGGTGGTGGCCTACAACGAAGGCGCTGCGCGCGAGCATCTGTTGACCGATGTGAATGGTTACCGGATCGAATCCGGTGACACCAAGGCATTTACCGCTGCCGCGGTGAAGCTGGCCGGCGACGTTGCACTGATCCACACGATGGGCGCCGCCGCCGAAGAGAGCATGGCGCGTCTTTCGCCGGAAGCCGTGATCCGAGAATTCGAAACCCTGTTACGCGAATTGGTCGAGGAGAACGTGCATGAGCGTCACGTCACCATCGCACCTGCCTGACCCAGTCGCTCTTCCGCGCCATGCGTTTGATCGACGCATGTGCATTGCCGCCAATCGTTGGGGTGCGCGGCACGCAGTGGGGATGTTCTTCGGCATTATCAGTCGTCTCGGCGACGGCATTTTCTGGTACGCCTTGATGGCGGCCCTCGTACTCATCGACGGCAAGCGTGGTTTGGAAGCCGCCGCGCACATGGCTGTGACCGGCTTGGTTGCCTTGGCGCTATATCGCATCCTGAAGCGCTGGACGCGTCGCCCGCGCCCGTTTCGCACCTGTCCCGGCGTGATCGCACACGTGCCGCCGCTGGATGAATTCAGTTTCCCATCGGGACACACGCTGCAGGCGGTGGGTTTCACCATCGTCGCCCTGGCGTGGTACCCGGTGCTTGCACCGCTGCTGCTGACATTCACCGCGCTGGTTGCCGCATCGCGCGTGATTCTCGGCCTGCACTATCCGAGCGATGTCCTTGCAGCCATGGTCGTGGGCAGTGGCCTCGGCGCGCTGTCATTGTGGCTGGTACACAGCGCGCCGATGCTGTTGGTCTGATCGCATTGATCAATCGCTGCGCATACCGTCGCGACGCGCTTTGACTTCAACGACATAGCGCATCTATCCACAGGCTCTACCGGACACTTTCCACAATCGCTGTGGAAAAGTGCGCGCACTTGTTGCGCAAACATTTACCACTGCGTGCCAAGTGATTGATCGCACAACCGAGAGTTCGAGTTTTCCACAGGCTTTTCCAAGGTACATCCACATTCGCTGTGGAAAAGATTTCTGCTGCCGTTGGATCAACCATTTGCGGATGCAAAAACAACAATGCCGCCCGAAGGCGGCATTGAATGCGTACGGTGGGAGAAGCGTTTTACGCAGCGCGCGGCACTTTGCGCAGAATGTTTAACACGTCGGAAAGCTTGTCGCGCATCTGGCGCCGATCCACGATCATGTCGATGGCACCGTGATCGAGCAGAAATTCCGAGCGTTGGAAGCCTTCGGGCAGTGTCTCGCGCACGGTTTGCTCAATCACGCGCGGACCGGCGAAGCCGATCAGCGCTTTCGGTTCGGCGACGTTGATATCGCCCAACATGCCGAGGCTGGCCGATACACCACCGGTCGTGGGATGGGTCAGCACGCTGATGTATGGCACGCCCGCTTCGCGCAGACGCGCTAGCGCGGCGGAGGTCTTGGCCATCTGCATCAACGAGAACAGTGCTTCCTGCATGCGCGCCCCGCCAGTAGCGGAGAAGCACACCAGTGCACTGCGTTCGGCGAGCGCCTTTTCCGCAGCGCGGGTGAACTTCTCGCCGACCACCGAGCCCATCGAGCCACCCATATAGGAGAACTCGAATGCGACGGCCATCATGGGTCGGTCTTTGAGCTTGCCGCTCATCGCAATCAGCGCATCTTTTTCGCCGGTGGATTTCTGCGCGGCGACGATGCGATCGCGGTATTTCTTGGAATCGCGAAATTTCAGCGGATCGCTGGGTTCCATACTGGCCCAGTGTTCCTGCGTGCTGCCTTCGTCGAGGAAAGCCAGCAGACGCTCGCGTGCACCGATGGCGTGATGGTGGCTGCACTTCGGGCAGACCATCAGGCTGCGCTCCAGCTCCGGCCGGTAGAGCACCGCGCCGCAGCCGGCACACTTCTCCCATACACCCTCAGGTACCTTGCCTTTGCCGCCGGGCGGACCTTGCGTCCGTACCCGCGGTGTCATGATTTTTTGCAGCCAATTCATAGAAACCTCAATCCTGAACCCGGCGGCCCTCGACCATCGGGACTTCAATGGGGGCGCTTTCGTCCAACGTCCAGTCCCTCACACGTAGAAGGACCGTGGATAGGGTGTTGCCCCATCCGTCGTACGTGTGACCACTCGGATGCGAGCGCGTTCCATTCACTGCGCCCACGATGGCCATTCACCCCACCCCGTTCCCCTCCTCAAGGGAAAGCAAGCATTACGGCGTGTCCAGCGCCGTGCGAATGGGTCCGAGAAAGCCCTGAACCCGTGCCGCGATATCCTGCGCTGTGGTCGCACCTTCCAGGCGTTCGACCAGCGCACTGCCGATCACTACCGCATCGGCAAAACCAGCGATGGCTTTGGCACTTTGCGCATCCTTGACGCCGAAACCGACCGCTACGGGCGCCTTCGCATGAGATCGGATATCCGCCACGCGTGTAGCGATGTCCTGCGTACTCAAGCGACCCGCTCCGGTGATGCCGGCGAACGATACATAGTACAGGAAACCATCGGCCGCCTCGCACAACGCCGCCATACGCGCGGGTGCGGTGGTGGGGGCCGCAAGCAGAATCTGTTGCAAACCCGCTTTGCGCAGGGGCTCCAGCACTGCTGATTCTTCAAGAGGGCAATCCACCAACAACACACCATCCGCACCCGCCGCCACCGCTTCGTTGGCGAAGCGTTCGTAGCCGTGAATTTCGACCGGATTGAGGTACCCCATCAGCACGATGGGTGTCTCGTCGTCGCGTTGGCGGAATGCTGCCACCCACGCAAGCACGTGGGCCAATCCAACACCTTTGGCAATGGCGCGCTCGCTGGCGTGTTGAATCACCGGGCCATCGGCCATCGGATCGGAAAACGGCACGCCCAGTTCGATCAGGTCGGCGCCTGCGTCGACCAGCGCATGCATCAACGCGACGTGGTGTTCAGGTGTCGGGTCGCCTGCGGTGACGAAGGGAATCAGGCCGGTGCGTCCAGCTGCTTTCAACGCGGCGAAACGGCGATCGATGCGACTCATACCTGTACTCCTTCGCGGGCTGCAATCGTGTGCACGTCCTTGTCGCCACGTCCGGAAAGATTGCACAGCACGATGCCATCTTTGGGTAATTCACGCGCCAACTTCATCGCCTGCGCAACGGCGTGACTGGATTCGAGTGCCGCGAGAATGCCTTCGGTTCGTGCAAGCAGATGGAACGCTTCCAAGGCTTCGTCATCGGTGACACCCACGTATTCAGCGCGCCCCGCATCTTTCAGGAACGCATGCTCAGGACCGACGCCGGGATAATCCAGACCTGCGGAAACCGAGTGCGTCTCGGTAATCTGACCGTTGTCGTCGCACAACACGTAGGTGCGATTACCGTGCAGCACGCCAGGGCGGCCTGCTGCAAGCGACGCAGCGTGATGACCTGTCGCGATGCCCTCGCCCGCTGCCTCCGCACCGACCATGCGCACGCCGCTGTCATTGAGAAATGCGTGGAACAGTCCGATCGCGTTCGAACCGCCGCCCACGCACGCTGTGAGCACATCGGGCAGACGACCGTAGTGCTCCAGCATCTGCGCACGCGCTTCGCGTCCCACGATGGCGTTGAAATCGCGCACCATCATCGGATACGGGTGGGGGCCTGCCACGGTGCCGATGATGTAGAACGTGTCGGCAACGTTGGTCACCCAATCGCGCATTGCTTCGTTCAATGCATCTTTGAGCGTTTTCGAACCGGATGTCACCGGCACGACTTCGGCGCCCAGAAGTTTCATGCGGTAGACGTTGATCTTCTGGCGCTCGATATCGACCGCGCCCATGTACACCACGCACTTCAATCCGAAACGTGCCGCGACGGTGGCAGTGGCGACACCGTGCTGACCTGCACCGGTTTCCGCAATCACACGCGGTTTGCCCATGCGCTTTGCTACGAGCGCCTGGCCGATGGTGTTGTTGATCTTGTGCGCACCGGTGTGATTGAGGTCCTCGCGCTTGAGCAGAATGCGCGCGCCGCCCACATGCTTGGACAAGCGCTCGGCGTGATAGATCGGGCTGGGGCGACCTACGTAATAGGTGAGGTCTCGGTCGAGCTCGGCCAGAAACTCCGGATCCTCGCGAAGGCGGAGGTAGGCTTCGGTCAGCTCGGCAAGCGGGGCCATCAGGGTCTCGGCGACGTACTGGCCGCCGAAGTCGCCGAAGCGCCCGTGGGCGTCGGGCCAGCTGTGGAAATCCCGGATCGTGGGCATGTGTCAGAAATCCTGCGCAATAGATTTAGCCAGGCCGCAAAAATATCGCGAATTCGTTGATCAAAAAAGCGATATCATGGGTTAAACGTGTCAGGAAAACTCACAATACCGTGGGCCGAGATCTTCCCTCACTGAACGCCCTTCGCGCTTTCGAGGCAACCGCCCGCCTGGGTAGCCTCAGCCGCGCCGCCGAGGAGTTGCACGTCACGCACGGCGCCATCAGCCGCCAGGTGCGCGTGCTGGAGGAGGCGCTGGATCAGCCACTGTTTGCACGTCAGGGACGCGGCATCGCGCTGACGGCCACGGGAGAGCTACTGCGCGATCGCGTGGCGGGTGCTTTCGATCAGTTGCGGGACGGATGGTCAGAGCTTCAGCGCGGCCGTGCAGAGGGCCCGTTCGTGCTCGGTTGTGCCAGCAGCCTGTTGGCGCGCTGGGTGATTCCTCGATTGGATCGGCTTGAACGCGATCTGCCGTCACTCAAATTGCATCTCTCGCCCGAGGAAGACCCGCTGGCGCCGCAACACGCCGAACTCGATGCGGCGCTGGCACTTCGCGCAGCACCGTGGCCGGCAGGTTGGGACGTGCACGAGTTGGCGCCGGAACGCATCGGCCCCGTCGTAAGTCCGCGTTATGCCAATCTTGATCGCTTGCTCGACGGTGGCGAATCTTCGCTAGGCGATGAAGCGTTGTTGCACACCACCTCACGCCCACAGGCTTGGCCGGAATGGGCCGAGCTAAGCGGTGTATCACCTGCGTCGCTTCATTACGGCCAGGGATTCACCCGTCTCTTCTACTTGCTGGAAGCAGCGGTCGCGGGACTTGGCGTCGCCATCGCGCCCGCTCAACTTGTGCAGGATGATGTGAAAGCGGGACGGTTGCTTGCACCGTGGGGATTTCGTCAGACACACGCGCAGTGGATTCTCGCAACACCGCGGCGTAGAAACGACAACCGTATTGATGCGCTGGCTAAGTGGTTACGCAACGCACTGCGTGACGCTTAGTGCGTCGAGCGAACAGCCATAATGAAGTCACGCATCTTTGCGGGATCTTTGATGCCTGGCGACGATTCAATACCGCTCGCCACATCCACCGCCCACGGTTTGGCGACACGAATGGCCGCCTGCACGTTTGTCGACGTGAGACCACCGGCGAGAATCAGCGGTTGATGCACATCGTGCGGCATCAACGACCAATCAAACGATTTGCCACTGCCACCGGCCTCGCCCAGCCCGTGACCATCGAGCAATAAACCCGCCGCTCGCGGATAGGCACGCAACTGTGGCAACGCCGACGCTCCTTCACCCATCGCGATGGCCTTTAGATACGGGTAATCGAACTGAGCGCACCAGTGGTCGCTCTCCGCACCGTGAAATTGCAGCAACGATGGCCGAACGGTCTCGATGATGGCGCGAACGAACTCCGTCTCGTCATCCATACACAACGCAACAGTCGATACAAACGGCGGCATGGCGTGGACGATCGTTTTGGCTTGCGCTAACGACACCTGTCGCTTGCTGCGTGCCGTAAGCACTACACCAATGGCGTCGGCGCCAAGTTGCGCCGCAAGCAACGCATCTTCGACGCGCGTCATGCCACAACACTTGATGCGTGTCATTCGCTCACCTCGGCTGGCAAACCCCAGCGTTTTTCATAGCGCGGACCGATAAACGTCAGACCCGACGCCGCAGCGGTGGGACCGGCCACTTCACGATTGCGCCCGGCCAAAAGCTCTGCGACCCATACCTCGGGTTGTTCGCCCCGACCAACCACCAAAAGCGAACCAACGATGTTGCGCACCATATGATGCAAAAATGCATTGGCCTCGATTTCGACGATCACGTGAGCATCTTCGCGACGTATTTGCAGCGTTTTGATCAGACGGCGCGCATGTTTCGCCTGACAGGAAACGGCGCGGAAAGCGCTGAAATCATGCTCACCGATTAACGCCTGCGCGGCGGCGTGCATGCGCGCCGCATCGAGCGGAAGACGCTCCCACGTCACGTACCGCGCATCGAGCGCAGGGCGAATGCCGCGATTGAGAATGGTGTAGCGATAACGGCGACTGCGCGCGGAAAAGCGTGCATGGAAATCATCCGGCACCGGTTGCGCCCATAGAACAGCCACGCTCGTCGGCAGATTCGAGCTCGTACCCAACACCCAACCGCGCATATCGCGCTGAACGGCCGTATCGAAATGCACGACCTGGCAGCGGCCATGCACCCCAGCATCGGTGCGCCCTGCGCATGTCACTTCGATCGGTTCGGCGGCAACAAAGGACAGTGCGCGCTCCAAGCACGCTTGCACGCTGGCGCCATGGCTGAGCCGTTGCCAGCCTAGAAAGTCGGTGCCGTCGTATTCAATACCGAGTGCAATGCGCATGGATAATCGGAAAACTGCGAGACGTTTAGCGTAACAGTTTGGACAGCAGCCCTAACCTCCGGGCAGCTTTTTAAGCGCAAAGGCCAGAAAAACATCGGGCCGGCATGGCCGGCCCGATCTGTCTTCATGCAACACGACGATGATCAGCGAATCTTGGCCATCAACGTCTTGGCGACATCCTTCTGCATCTGCGTGCCTTCCTGCAGCACTTCATCCAGCATGGCGCGCGCACCGTCCGGGTCGCCCATGTCGAGGTAGGCGCGAGCCAGATCGAGCTTGGTGTCGATCGGATCGTCATGCAGTTCACCGAAGTCAGCTGCATCGGTATGCGCGGTTTCGTGCTCGTCGGCAGCATCTTCGAAGTTCCACGTCGAGACCGGCTCCGCTTCGGTTTCCTGCTTGGCGGTGGTTGCGTGACCGGGGTTCGCTTTCGCTTCTTGCTGATGCGGCGTGAGGTCGAAGTCGAAATGGTATTCGCTGACTTTCGGCTGCGACGGCACCGGCGGCGGCGCCTTGGCAGTCGTGGCTTCGTTGCTACCTGCGTAGCTATCCAGATCGAACTGATGGAGCGGCGAACGCTCGTCGGCGCCCGACGGTGGAATGTGTGCTTCGGCGAACAGCGGATGACCGGGAGCAAGATCCTGGCCCATATGCACCACGTCCTGCCATTCCGGTTGATCGGCTTCGGTGATGTGTGCATGCATCGCTTCGGCAGCTGCCTCGAAATGCTCTACATCGCGACGGGTGTAGTACAGGCTTACAAGCTCCAGGTGCAGGCCGATGTCATCCGGATTCTCGGCGAGCTGGTCGAGCAGTTGATCCTGATCGGGGTCGGAACCCGAATGCGGGTCATCGAGATCGGCGGTACCGAAGCGATCAGCGAGTGAACCCTTGGAAGCGGTGGGTTCCAGCTTCGCTGTCTTCTTGGGCGCTCCACCCGACTTGCCGCGACGCGAAAGCGCGCCGAGGATTGCCAGGACGATCACGCCGCCGCCAATCGCCCATGCCCACGTCTGCATGTACCAGGGCTCTTCGGTCGCCCTCGGCGCGACGGGCGCATGGTGAGACGAACGAACGATGGGCTTCGCGGCAGGCGGAGCAATCGGCGTGGTGACGGCAGCGTTGCTCGGTGCCGATGCGCTGCTCGCGGGCGTCGTCGCCGTTTTCGGTGCTGATGCAGCGCTCGCAAGTGCAGGCGTAGCGGCGGCAGGTGAGTGAGTCGGCGTCGCGACAATAGGCGGCTGCGCGGCCGGTGCAGGTGCGGGAGTCACTGAAGCAAGCGGTGCCGCCGGTGCCGGCGGCAAGCCCGCCGACTTGCGCGCGTCAGCGAGCTTCTTCTGCAGATCGGCGATTTCGTTGTCCTTGAGCGACAACAGTTTCTGGTTCTTGCCGTTGATGTCTTCGAGATCTTTCAGGCGGGACTTCAGCTCATCGCTCTGCTGCTGCAGGGACGACAGCGTTTCCTGGCTGCGCTGCAGTTCCTGGCGGATCTTCGCACTTTCCGCGCCCTTGCCATTGGAACCCGCACCGGCTGACTGGCCTTCGCCACCCGGCGGAACCAGGGCGAGCTTGTCGGCGTTGCTGGTCGCCGTCGGCGCGACGGAAGCATTTGCGCGCGTGCCACCCGCGGCGACCGATGTCGGTGCCGCGCCGACCGTGCCATTGCGCCAATCGGTCTCCTGCTGGCGCACCTGTGCAGCGGCATCCGCGGCGGCGACCGCGGCGGCGTCATCCTTCGAAGGCACGCGCAGGATGGCGCCAGCTTTTAGGGCGTTGATATTGTCGCGATAGAAGGCATCCGGATTGGCGGCCTTCAACGCAAGCATCATCTGGTCTTTGTTGACGCCAGCCATGGCGGTTTCCACCGCTACGTGAGAAAGCGTCTGGCCCTTCTCCACCGTGTACTCGCCGTTCTTGAGTCCGGCCGGTGCCTCGTGATGAGTCGGTGCGGCGGCGGATGTCTGTTTTGGCGTTGCGGAAGAGGTGCTCGCAGCCTCCGTGCTGCTGGCCGCTGCCGCGTGGTGGTGAGTCGGTGCGCTGCTCGATGCGGCCTGGGTCTTGTTCGGCGGATCGAGCAAGACGGCGACTTCGCTGACGCTGCTGCCCGTGCCGGTGTTCACTTTCACGAACAGGTCGAGGTAGGGATCGTCCACCGCCGTGGCGCTGGTTATACGGATGACCTTATGGCCATTCACGTCTACTACGTTGAATTGCAAGGCAATCGTCGGCCGGGTAGCGCCGACCTTGGCGAAGGCGTCGCTCGGTGCCAGTTCGGCGCTGAGGTTCTGCAGCTCAGCTGGCGTTCCCTGCGTGACCGGGATCTCGACCAGCAAGGGCTGACCCAGTGCCGATTTGACGTGCGCCTGGCCCAGTTCCACCGCTGCCGCCTGTGTACTGCCCAGCGCAAGCGCCATCAGTATCGACAGCTTCAACGAACGATTCATCGCGTGCTCCCCCGAACGACCGGACGCTTTAGTCAATTAAATCACCGCGGTTGCGGAGACTTCCTCTCAGAAGGCGTCACTTTAGTTAGATAAACGTCAATCAACAATAGCCAATCTTGGTAATAGCCCGTCCCAGAGCCGTTTTTTTACCCAACGTGACGGCCGTCAATGCCCGGCGGCGGGTTTCTGGGAGGCATCCTGCGCAGCCTTCAACTCCCGCTTTAATTCTTCAATAGTACGGTCTTGCTGTTGCAGGTGCTCGGCCGCCTGCTGGCTGGCCGATTCCTGCTGCCCCACGTCTTGCTGCAAATGGGCGACCTCGGCCTCGTGCTGGGCCACGCGCTGGTTCACACCGGCAACTGCTTTTTGCGTCGTCTGCGTGCCGGATGTAGATGGCGGCGGGTCAGCGAGCACGACTGTCGAAACCAACAAAACAACTGCGAGAACCAGCACGCGATATCGCATTACAAATAATCCTCAATCAGCAATTCCGCGATCTGCACGGCATTGAGTGCCGCGCCTTTGCGGATGTTGTCGGACACGATCCACATATCCAGACCGCGTTCGTGCGAAATGTCTTCGCGGATGCGACCGACGAAGACCGGATCTTGACCGGCCGCATCGCCAACCGGCGTGGGATAACCGCCCGCTTTGCGCTCGTCCTGCACAACGATGCCTTCGGCATTTTCCAGCAGTTCGCGTGCTTCTTCGGCGCTGATCTTATCTCGCGTCTCGATGTGCACCGCCTCGGAATGTCCATAAAACACCGGCACACGCACCGCCGTGGGATTCACCTGGATAGATTCGTCCTCAAAAATCTTGCGCGTTTCCCACACCATCTTCATTTCTTCCTTGGTGTAGCCATTCGCCTGGAAGTCGTCAATGTGTGGAATTACGTTGAACGCGATCTGCTTGGGAAATTTCGACTTTTCGACATCCTGGAAGTTGAGCAGCGCGGCTGTTTGCTTGCCGAGCTCTTCCATGCCCGAGCGGCCTGCGCCGGACACCGATTGATACGTCGCCACATTGATGCGCTCGATGCCCACCGCGCGATATATCGGCGCGAGCGCCACCAGCATCTGCATCGTGGAGCAATTGGGATTGGCAATGATGCCGCGGTTGGTGTACTGCGCGATCGCGTGCGGATTCACTTCGCTCACGACCAGCGGAATGTCGTCCTGATAGCGAAATTCCGAGGTGTTATCGATCACTACGGCGCCCGCTTCGGCGGCGCGCGGCGCGTGCTCGCGACTGACCGACCCCCCCGCCGAGAAGAAGGCGATGTCGACCCCGCTGAAATCGTAATCGGCAAGATTCTTGACTGTGATCTGTTTGCCGTCGAATTCTACTTTGCCACCGGCCGAACGCTCGCTCGCCAGCGGCACCAGCTCGCTGATCGGAAATTCGCGCTGGGCCAGGATGCTCAGCAGGGCTTCGCCGACGGCACCCGTGGCGCCAACCATGGCTACCTTGTAACTGCTCTTCTTGCTCATTTATGGGTCACTTGTTTGGGATTCGGAAGGTTGCCGTGGCCCAACCCGATGCCCGCAATCGGGGAATCTAGCCTGCACGGCACGCAAACAACACGGCACAGCCTCGCCAGCGTGAGGAGCATCACGTTTCGCCCCGCCGCCTGTTGAGGGCATGAGGATTGAGCAGGGACGGCGGATGGCCCGCGTTGGGTCCATAGCCCAGCGCGGCAAGGAGATTGTCCGCCGCCAATTGAGCCATCGCCCGGCGGGTATCGGCGCTGGCGCTGGCGATATGCGGGCTAAGCACGGCGTTCTCGAGTTCGCGCAGCGCTGGATGAACGGAAGGCTCGCCTTCGAACACATCCAGCCCTGCCGCCGCCAGCCTACCCTCGCGCAACGCCGCAGCGAGCGCCGCGTCATCGACGATACCGCCACGCGCGATATTCACCAGCACTGCCGTGGGCTTCATCTGCGCCAGTTCATCGGCGCCCATTGCATGATGATTTTCCACGCTATAGGGCAGCACCAGAACAAGATGATCGGCACGCTGCAGCAGCTGCGTCTTGTCGACGTATTGGGCGTGATATGCGCGCTCGGTAGCCTCGGGCAAGCGCGTGCGGTTGTGATAGATCACCGGCATATCGAAACCGGCGCCGCGGCGTGCAATGGCCTGCCCGATACGGCCCATGCCAAGAATGCCTAGCGTCTTGCCGTGCACATCCACGCCAAGCCAATCGTCGAAGCGCATGCCGCCGCGCCAGCGGCCCGCCCGCAACCAGCGCTCGGCGCTGCAAACGCGCCGTGCTGCCGCTAGCAGGAGAGCCCATGCGTAGTCGGCCACGGTTTGAGTCAACACATCGGGGGTGTTGGTGGCAAGAATGCCAGCCACCGTCAGCGCTTCCAGATCGAAGTTGTTATAGCCGACACCCAGATTCGCGATGGCGCGCAAGCGCCGGTTGCCGGCAATGACGTCGGCGTCGATGCGATCGCCCAAGCTGACAATCGCACCATCAACGTTTGCGAGCTTGTCGTGCAACTGCTCGGGCGAGCGTTTGGTTTCCTTGGTTTCCGCACGCACTTCGACGTACTGCGCCAGCGTGGCCAGTACTTCCGGAAACAAAGGTCGCGAGACCCAAACGCTGTGTGACTTGCTCATCATCGGTGTGACTACTGCGAGACTCCTGCCGCACGTGTACCGGACTCATCTTGCTCCCGGCACCCTTAACCCATCAGGGAATGCGCGGTTTTATCTCACCTACGTCGCCGCATTGCGCGCGATGGCGCAGGGCGTGATCCATCAGCACCAGGGCCATCATCGCCTCGGCAATCGGCGTGGCGCGGATGCCTACACAGGGGTCGTGACGCCCTTTGGTGACCACGTCGACCGGCTCTCCCGCTACATTGACGCTGTGACCGGGAATGAGAATGCTGGAGGTAGGCTTCAGAGCCATTGAGGCACGAACCACCTGCCCCGTACTGATGCCACCCAGAATGCCACCCGCGTGATTGGACGTAAAGCCGTCCATACGCATTTCATCGCGATGCTGGCTGCCGCGCTGCGAAACGGCGTCGAACCCGTCGCCGATCTCGACGCCCTTGACGGCATTGATGGACATCAACGCCGAGGCGAGATCGCCATCGAGCTTGCCGTAAATGGGCTCACCCCACCCAGGCGGCACGCCCTCGGCTTCGACATTCACGCGCGCACCGACGGAATCGCCGGACTTACGCAACGCGTCCATGTACTTCTCAAGCGCCGGGACCTGCTCCGCGTGCGGCCAGAAGAAAGGATTCTCTTCCACCGCACTCCAGTCGAAACCTTCGGGCACGACATCGCCGATCTGCGCCAGATAACCACGCACCCGAACGCCATAGCGCTCGGCCAACCATTTCTTGGCCACCACGGCTGCGGCCACCCGCATGGTAGTTTCACGCGCGGACGAACGGCCGCCACCACGCGGATCGCGGATCCCGTACTTCTGCCAGTAGGTGTAATCGGCATGACCCGGGCGGAAGGAGCTGGCGATGTCGTTGTAATCCTTGCTTCGCTGATCGGTGTTGCGAATCAACAAGGCAATCGGAGTACCAGTCGTCTTGCCTTCATAGACACCAGAGAGAATTTCAACGTCGTCGGCTTCGTGGCGCTGCGAGGTGTGACGACTGCGGCCGGTCGCACGGCGATCGAGATCGGTGCGGAATGCTTCGGCATCCAGGCCCAGTCCAGGCGGACAACCATCGATCACGCAGCCGATGGCAGGGCCATGGCTTTCGCCGAATGTGGTGACAGTGAATAGCTTGCCGGTTGAATTGCTGGACACGTGGAAACCAAGGCTGAGATGTGAATCGACGGGGCTCGATGGTCATGCAACCCATCGAAACGATGCCCGCATCTTGCCACGCCTCGGCGCCCGGCGCCTTTATGAGCGCACCTTCTAAGCCTTGCGCTTTCTCGCTTCAGGCCATTCGCGCGCCAGGATCGCGAAGATCATGTCGTCCACCCACTCACCATGCAGCCAAAACCGCTCACGAAAATGCGCTTCCTGCCGCATGCCCAATGCGCGCATCAGCGCCTCGCTTGCCCGATTGCGCGGGTCGATGGACGCATGAATCCGGCGGGCGTGAAACGTATCGAAGAGATAATCGAAGAGCCCGCTCGCCGCTTCATAGGCGTAGCCTTTGCCCTGGTGTTCCGGCGCAACAGTGATACCGAACTCGTAAGAACCCTCAGGATCGACGGGAATATGCAGCCCCAGATCGCCGATCAGCGCATCGTGATCGGCCAGGCGAATGGCGCGCTGCACCCAGTCGCCACGCGTCTCCGGCGACCACTGCATTTGCGTGCGAATGAAATCGAGCGCCTCCACGTGCTTGGTGGGGCGCCACCCCTGGTATCTGGCCACGACGGGATCGGCGCGGTAGCGGAACAACTCGTCCGCATCGTCTTCGCACAAGGCGTCAAGACGCAATCGCACGGTGGCGAGTACCAGATCCATATCGATCAGCGCGAACGACGCACCTCGGCAGCTTCATGAATCGCTTTGGCGTGTTCGATCAGCTCGCGACGCTCGATCGCGAACACGCCCATCTGCCCTACTTTAAACTCAATCCACACGAACGGCACCTCCGGCAGCAGCGCGCTCAACGCATGCTCGCTTTCGCCGACTTCAACGATCAACAAGCCTTCCTCGGTGAGAAGATCGGCGGCCTCGTCGAGGATGCGCACGCAGATGTCCAGACCATCGTCGCCAGACGTCAACCCGAGTTTCGGCTCATGGCTATATTCGCCCGGCAGCGCGGCGTATTCGTCTTCCGTCACATAGGGTGGATTGGACACAATCAGGTCGTACTTGCGGCCTTTCAGTCCTTTGAACAGGTCGGACTTGACCACTTCGACGCGCTCACCCACATGCTGGAACGCGACGTTTTCACGTGCGAGCGACAAGGCATCCTCGCTGATATCGACGATATCCACCTGCCAGTGCGGGTTGTATTCGGCCATCGCTATGCCAATGCAGCCCGAGCCGGTACACAGGTCGAGCGCACGTTCGACATGGCGGCCATCCATCCACGGCGTGAATCCGGATTCGATCAGCTCGGCGATCGGCGAACGCGGCACCAGTGCGCGACGGTCGCTCTTGAACTTCAAACCCGCGAACCAGGTTTCGCCCACGAGATAAGCGACCGGCAGGCGTTCCGTGATGCGGCGCTCGATCAGTGACAGTACGCGCGCGCGTTCTTCGGCGGTGAGTTTGCCAGCGCCATACGCGGGCGGAATATCCGGTGGCAAGTGAAGGCTGGCCAGCACCAGATGCGTGGCCTCGTCGATCGGGTTGTCGTGGCTATGCCCGAAGGTCAGACCCGCAGCGGAAAACCGGCTGGCGCCGTAGCGGATGAAATCGATGATCGAGGCGAGTTCGGAAGTCACGTAGGCACGGTCCGTCTTAGGGGCTGAGAAGTATAACGATTGCTCGCCGGAGCCTGTTCGAAACGTGCCCATCTTCGCTCATGACGCCAGCTCAGGCCGCCTCGCCTCCTTGTGGTCCGTAGAACATCACCCAGGCGCTGAAATCCCTGGTGAAATCCTCGAAGTGATGCGGCGTGCCGGCGGGCACGAAGAGCAATTCGCCAGGGCCGAACTGTTGCCGCGTGTCGCCGCAGACAAAGTAGCCCCGTCCGGAGATGACCATGCATAGTTCATCGCGTCGATGCGGTGTCTGTGCATCGATGCCGGCAGGCTGAAAAATTTCCACCTCCAGCGAACCGTGTTTGAACATGCCGGTGGCCGTCTTCTTGACCTGGTCGAGTGCAGCCAGCGCGCTGGCTGGGGTGAGTCGTTGATGCATACCACCTCCCAAGGAACGACCCATCCCCCTTATGGAATCGTTCCGTTTTACTTCATACTTGCTGGATGACTTTCAAGGTATTGCTGCAATACATCCTTCCCCATCGGGCGCTTTCGCGCGTGGTTTACTGGGCCACACGCTGGACGTTCGTGCCGTGGAAAAATTTTTTGATCAACACGATCGTGCAGCGTTACCAGGTCAACATGACCGAAGCGGCGCAACCCGACCCCCTCGCGTACCCGCACTTCAATGCGTTTTTTACACGCAAACTTCGTCCTGATGCCCGCAAGGCAGATGCATCTGCAGCCGCGCTGCTCTCGCCTGCCGACGGACGCATCAGCCAAGCGGGCCCCATTACCGACGGACGTATATTCCAGGCCAAGGGGCAGGACTACACGGTCGCCGAACTACTCGGTGACGAGGCAGCAGCTTCCCCCTACGCCAGCGGCCAATTCGTCACCGTCTACCTCTCGCCGCGCGATTACCATCGCGTACACATGCCACTGCGCGGCGAGCTGACGGAGACAGTGCATATACCGGGCCGAATCTTCAGTGTTGCCCCTTTTGCCGTGGAGGCCATTCCGCGACTCTTCGCACGAAACGAGCGATTGGTCTGTCACTTCGTAGGTGAGCACGGACCGTTCGTCGTTGTGATGGTCGGGGCGATCCTGGTGTCCTCGGTGGCCACCGTGTGGGACGGGCTGGTGATCCCCCCCTATGCCTCGTCGATCCGCCGCAAGTCATTCGCTGGGCAGAACGTCTCCCTGGACCGTTTCGCCGAGATGGCGCGGTTCAACATGGGCTCCACCGTGATCCTTTTGCTGCCCGAAGGGGCCGCGAGGCTGGACGGCCTGGACCCCCAGCAACCGGTTCAGGTTGGTCAAAAATTAGGTGATCTACTTCACATTTGTTAGGTATTTTGGCCTTCGGCTACACGCCTGATTCGCTGAACGTTGACGTAGGTCGTCATTTTGTGACGTTTTGTGCGCATTCCGCGTCGACAATTTGTTATGCTCCCGTCCTACCCGCGCACCCGTGCGGCGCCTGTATCAGTGAGGGGTCACATGCAGATCGTCACTCGCATCATCGCGATGGTTCGCGCTCGGCAGCTGCAGCGCCAGTTCAGCCAAATTGACCGCACCGTTGCCGCCATGCCCGCCAAAGCGCGCGCCCGCTTGGGCGTCATGACCTTGCGGGAAATCGGGCAGGCCTCCAAGAGCGAGTTCCCCCACCTTTACGGTACGGAACCCGGTGCACGCTACCTCCCATGGGGTCAGGGCACCGACGTCGGCTTCAGCCGCGCCCAGTCGGACAACCCGGAAGTCGCGCTCCGCGGTATCTCGCTCTGGCTGGCCGTGGCCTATCACGAAACCAAAGATTCGGCGCATGCAAGCGTGCAGCCCCAGCATCGTCAGGTGCTTCGCGTGTTGCGCGAATTGCGCGATGCCAGCGGTGAGCAGGTCGATGCCGTGGCGCAGTGGATGCGCTCAGGCGCCGCCGCCTGATTCTATCCATCTAACGGCATTCGATTGCTGCCCGAAACGGCCTCTCCTGATAATGGAGAGGCCGTTTCGTTTTGGGTCAATGGCGACTTGGCTCAATGACAACTGGGCAGTTTGATCACCTGCCCCGGGCGCACATGGTCGAACTTGAGGTTGTTCATGCGTGCGACTTCGCTGGAGCTCGAACAACTGCCGTGCCTGCGCACGATGCTCGCAAGCGTGTCTCCACGTCGAACGGTGTAATGAACAACGGGATCCGGCGCGGCAGCCGGCGGCACATCCGGCACGACGGGCACGATGGCGTTGTGCAGATCGCTGGCGAGAATCGGCCACGGACCATTCACGCAGCGCACCGCGTACGCTTTCTCCAGTGCCTTGGGAACCTGCAACGTCGATCCGACGGGCTGCTCCTGTTGCGGGTCAAGACGCGGATTGAGGTTGCGCAAGGTACGGAACCAGCCTTCCAGATGATTATCGGCCGAGCCCAGACACACGGTGAGTTCGGAAATGGATGCCGCGCGCGCCAGCGTGATGCTGCCAGTCTCATTGTTCACCTGCGGGAAATGCAGGTTGTAGCTGTCCGGATGCAGGAAAAGCCACGCGGCCGCCAACACCTCCGGCACGTAATCGCGCGTTTCCTGCGACAGCTGATTGTAGATACGCGGATCGTAGAAGCTCACTGAGGTGTCGTCGCCCACCAGCCGGCGCATACGGCCTTCGCCGCCGTTGTAAGCAGCCAGCGTCAGTTCGAGGTTGTCGTTGAACGCTTGCAACTGCTCGTTCATGTATTGGGCGTTTGCGCGCGCCGATTCGCCCGGATCGAAACGCGTATCGAATCCATCCTGCTCGCTCAATCCGAAACGCAGCCCGGTTGCGTACATGAACTGCAGTGGGCCCGCCGCGCCGGAGCGCGACACAGCGTGCACCTTGCCGCCCGACTCCTTGGCGAGAATGCCGAACAACAGTGCTTCGGGAAGGCCCTGCTGCTGATACTGCGGCCACATTTCCTGACGCAGGTATTCATAGTTGACGTAAGCGTCCATCAGGTTCGAACGCCATTGCGTCAGCCACATCTCCAGCGCCGCTTTCACGGGGCCATTCATCGCGATCAATTCAGAAAGCTGATGTCCGCGCAGCAAGGTCACGCTGCGCTGTACCTCGGCCGGGTTGATGGCGCCGCCGGATTGACCAGGAAGCGACGTCGTCGCAGGTTCGCCCGTGTCTTCATCCGGCGTCTCATCACCGATAAAGCTGCCATCCTTCAGGCGCAGCAGGTGATCGAACACGGAGAAGAAGCGCTGTGGATCGCATCCCGGCGTCGTGCCGCATTGAGCAGCCGAGTTCTTCAGCTGATCCAGCGCCTGATCCAGCGTCTTCTGTGCGCCTTCGGCATCACCTGCACGCGTCTGCTGCAGCGCCGTTTCGTAGCTCCGACTCGCCTGATCGAGCTGCCCGTAGAGCGCATTGAGGGAGGCTGAAGGCGGCTGTGGCTTGGTCGCACTCGCGCCTGACGCGCAGGCAGTCAACTGCATCAGCGCCGCAACCAATGAAACAAGACGAAAGGAACGGGC
>NZ_DATHMR010000128.1:0-11155 GCF_035486915.1 Dyella sp.
AAGTGATGGCCGGGGCCCAGATCGACACCCGTCTGGACAATAACGAGAAGGAGCTGGACGCGCTGATCGCCCTCTCGCAGCGGTATCCGAACACCATTGAGCGGGTCATCGTCGGCAACGAGGTGCTGTTCCGCAACGACCTCAGCCTCGACAAGATGATCACCTACCTGGATCGTGCCAGGGCGCATATCCGGCAGCCGGTGTCGATCGCCGAGCCGGACTACATCTGGCTGAAATATCCGGAATTGGCCAATCACGTCGATTTCATCACGATCCACCTGTTCCCGTTCTGGAACGGCATTCCCGTCTCGAGCGATCCGACGAAGTCCAGCGCGTTCCTGGCTGCACAAGGCGCCTATCAGACACTGCAACGCAGTTTTCCCAACAAACACATCGTGGTAGGCGAGATCGGTTGGCCCTCCAACGGCGACCGTCGCGAACGCGCCTATCCGTCGATTTCCAACGAAGCCATCTTCGATCGTGAATGGCTGCTCTGGGCAAAAAAGAACAACGTCGACTACTACCTGTTCGAAGCCTTCGATCAACCCTGGAAGGAAAACCTCGGCGAAGGCCGTACCGGCGCCTACTGGGGCATCTTCAACGCCGATCGCCAACCCAAATTCCCGTTCACAGGACCTGTGACTGAAGATACCGGCTGGCCGTGGAAGGCAATCGCCGCCAGCCTGCTGGCGATTATCCCGATGATCTGGTTCGGCTATCGCTACAAGCGCTTCAAGCTGACAGGCAGGTTGTTCTTCGCCGTGCTGATCCAGCTTGCCTGCGGCCTGATCGTCTGGTCGGTCACGCTGCCATTCAATTTCTATCTGGACTGGGTCGACTGGAGCATGTTGGTGCTTCTGTTCCCAGCGCAGGTCGCGATTCTGGCGATCCTGCTCATCAACGGGTTCGAGTTCACCGAAGTGCTGTGGAGACGCAGCTGGATTCGTCACGCTGGCTTGCTAACGCCTGATCCGGTCGAGAAGCAGCCATTCGTTTCGATCCATCTGGCTTGCTACAACGAGCCCCCGGAGATGGTCTTCGTCACGCTCGACTCGCTGGCCGCGCTGGATTACCAGAACTATGAAGTGCTGGTGATCGACAACAACACCAAGGATCCGGCGATCTGGAAGCCGGTGCAGGAATATTGCGAGAAGCTCGGCTCGCGCTTCCGCTTTTTCCATCTGGAACCGTGGCCGGGCTTCAAGGCCGGCGCGCTGAACTTCGGCTTGAAGGAAACCAGTCCCAAAGCTGATGTGGTCGCCGTGATCGACGCCGACTATGTCGTGCGTGCCGACTGGCTAGCAGCGCTTACCGGCTACTTCCACGATCCGAAGGTTGCGGTCGTGCAGTGCCCGCAGGCGCATCGCGATTTCGAGCACAACCGCTTCCGCCGCATGACCGCGTGGGAATACGACGGCTTCTTCCGCATCGGCATGCATCATCGCAACGAACGCAACGCGATCATCCAGCACGGCACGATGACGATGGTGCGCCGTTCCGCACTGGAAGGCACCGGCGGCTGGTCGGAATGGACGATCTGTGAAGACGCGGAACTCGGCTTGCGACTGATGCACGCCGGTTACGAGCTCGTCTACGTCGACGAACTGATGGGCAAGGGCCTGACGCCCGCTGACTTCAAAGCGTACAAGAGCCAGCGTTATCGCTGGGCGTTCGGCGCCATGCAGATCCTCAAAGGTCGCTGGGGCTGGATGACGAAGAAAGGTCCGCTGACCGGCGGCCAGCGCTTCCACTTCCTCACCGGCTGGTTCAGCTGGTTCGCCGATGCGCTGCATTTGATCTTCACGCTGATGGCGATCTTCTGGACAGCGGGCATGGTCGGCATGCCGCAGATATTCAGCCTGCCAATGCAGCTGTTCCTGATTCCCGTCATCGGCTTCTTCTTCGCCAAAGCGCTGTTCGGCTTCGTGCTGTACCGCGCCCGCGTGCCATGCGGCTGGTATGACACCTTCATGGCATCGCTCGCCAGCATGGGCCTGAGCCACGCGATCGCGCGCGGAATCCTTCATGGCCTGACGCGCGAAAAGACATCCTTCGTGGTGACCGCCAAGAGCCGCCGCCTTGGCGGCAGCAACTTCGCGGCGTTCGCGCCGGTGCGCGAGGAAATGTTGATGCTCTGCGCGCTGGTACTGTGTGTCATCGGCATGTCGATGAGCACCATCTCGCACTACACGGAAGGCAGATTGTGGATCTTCATCCTGTCTGCGCAGGCGATTCCATACATCTCTGCATTGATCGGCGCGTGGATTGCTCACAGCGCGGGCGACAAAGCCGGCTGATGCCAACAATTGCCGCAGATCACTTCCTCTCCCCTTCGGGGAGAGGTGTCGAAGGCGAAAAGCCCGCCATTAAATAAGAACTGCCTTAATGCGCAGTCCATACGCGACTCGCTAAGCTGTTACCTGCGATGTCGTGACGAGGATGGAACCCTGACGCATGCGCCGGATTCTCCGCCGCCACATTCTGCTTCTGCTGTTACTGATTCCGGGATTGAGTCATGCCGGGGTGCAACTGGTTGTGGACGGTGTGGACGATCCGCTGAAAGCCGCCGTGATCGCCGGCGTGAGTCTTTCCCAATACGCCAATCGCGACGTGAGCGAGGCGCAGGTGCATCGCCTTTACGAGAAGGCCGACGCGCAAGTCGCTACAGCATTGCAGCCCTACGGCTACTACGACGCGCATGCGACCGGAAAACTCGAACAGGTCGGCAAGGATTGGAAAGTAACCTTGCACGTAGTGCCCGGCGCTCCGGTCACAGTCACGTCGGTCGATATCAAGCTCGATGCCTCCGCTGCAAAACTCGGCCCCATTCGTTCGGCGCGTCGCGCCATCGAAAAGCTCAAGGACGCACGCCTTGACGACGCAGCCTACGATTCGGCACGCGATGGACTAAGCGGCGCACTCACCGCCAACGGCTATCTCGACGCGCGCATGACCGTGCATCGCGTTGAAGTGAATCGCGGCGAGCACAGCGCCGCCATTCATCTGGCGTGGGAAGTCGGCCGCCGCTACCGCTACGGACATATTCATTTCGAAGGCTCGCAATTCCAGGAAGGATTTCTGGATCGCTATGTACCGTTCAAGTCCGGCGACTATTTCGATCAGGCGCAGCTGCTGAAGCTGCAGCAGACACTGAGTGGCGCAGACTACTTTTCCGTCGTCAACGTGGTTCCCGAGATCGATACGGCCAAGAACGGCATCGTCGATATCGATGTCGAACTGTCGGCCGCCAAACGCACGATTTACACCGCGGGCCTGTTCGTCGGCACCGATACCGGTATTGGTGTGCGCGGTGGCATCGAACAACGCTGGGTGAACAAGTACGGTCACAAATGGAAGAACGACATCGTCCTGGCGCAACGCCTGAAGATGTTGTCGACGCAATACACCATTCCGCTACCGGGCGAAAACCAGCGCAGCCTGAATTTTGGCGCGACCTATCGCGATTCCGATACCGTGACATCGCAATCGCGCACGCTAGAACTCATCGCAAACGAAAGCGAGCTGTGGCACGACTGGGTACGTACCGTGGGTGTTCATGCACTCACCGGCACCTTCGACGTCGGCAAGACGCCCGATGAACCCGAAAGCACGCCGGGCGTGGAGCATGGCAGCAGCACGCTCGTTTACTTCGAAGGCTCGCTCGCCCGCAAGAAGGCCGACAACTTCGATTTCGTACGCCACGGCTGGTCCGTCAGCATCGATGCAAAGAGCACCGTCAGCGATTTCCTTTCGTCCGCCAGCTTCAGCCAGATTACCGTCGATGGGAAATGGATACGCGCGTTCTGGCGCAACAATCGACTGATCCTGCGCGGCACGATCGGGCATACATGGACCGACGATTTTGAAGCGCTGCCTCCGCAGTTGCGTTTCTTCGCGGGTGGCGATCAATCCATCCGCGGCTATCCGTTCCAGTCGATCGGTCCTGAAAACAGTTACAGCCGCGTCATCGGCGGTCACAATCTGGCGATCGCCAGCGCCACCGTAGAGCACTACTTCACACCGCGTTGGGGCATCGCCACCTTCGTCGATGCCGGCAACGCCTTCGACGGCACCAGCGTGCAGGCGAAAATCGGTACCGGCGTCGGTGTACGCTGGCGTTCGCCGGTTGGCATGATCCGGCTCGATGTCGGCACGCCGATCAACGATGCACAACGCCACGGTGTGGAGTTGCACCTCGTCATCGGGCCGGATCTGTGAGGCCATGACGTGAACACCGCATCGAAGCCCACTCCCCGCCCCCGCCGTCGCTGGCTTCGCGTGTTCGGCATGGTCGTACTGCTTGTCGTCGTCGTGCTGGCGAGCGGCATCGGTTGGTTGTTGTGCACGGCATCGGGCCTACGTTTTGCGCTGGAACGCGCGCAGGGTTTCACCAACGGCGCCCTGCAGATACAAAACGCGCAGGGCCGCCTGATGGGTCCGCTGCAGATAGGCAGCGTGCACTACGACGATGGGGCAGGCACGCATGTCGCGATCACGAACGCGCACATCGATTGGCGCCTTGGGGCCCTGCTCTACAAGCGCCTGCATGTCGTCAACCTCACTGTTGAACGCATGGACGTCGCGCTGCCGAAGTCCAAGGAAGAACCTTCCTCGTCCAGCAGCTTTTCGCTGAAGCCTCCGATAGAGATGGTGCTCGATCGCGTGCATGTAGGCCCGGTGAACATCACGCAGGACAACCAGCCGCTGTTTGCCTCGGATCAATTCGATCTCGCTGGCGGCTGGACCAACGATGGCATCAGTGTCGACCGCCTATCGCTGCGTGCACCCGAAGGTTACGTCAAGGTGGACGGCCAGCTGGGTATCGGCAAACGCTATCGAGGAAAAGGTCATGCAGTAGCATCGTGGAAGATCGGCAACAACGAATACGCCGGCACAATCGATGCCCAGGGCAACGGACGCAAGGCGCAACTGCAACTTGCGCTGACGCAACCGATGCTCGCCCAACTACAACTTGAGATGGATCAACGCAAAAACAATGCATGGACAGGCAAGCTCGATCTCCCTGCGTTCGACCCGAAACCGCTGATCGGCGACAGCTCGATTTCGCGTCTGGCTGCAAATCTTCAAGGCAGCGGCGATCAATACGGCGGCACCATTACCGGTGCCCTGGATCTCAACGATTACCACCTGCTGCTGCAACCGCTTGAGGGTCAGTTCGACAAGGACTTCAAGACACTCACGCTGAAGCAGCTTCAGCTCGCTTCGCCGCAGATGAAAGGCCAGGTCAGCGCCAAAGGCACTATCCAACTCGACGCACACCCCGTGAGCGCCGACCTCGCTGTCGACTGGAAAAATCTGGAACTACCCGCCAATCTGGTTGGTCAGGTGCTTGATAGTCAGGGCCAGATCGCCGCCAAAGGCAGTGTCGATCAGTATCACGCCGAAGGCGACGTCACCATCGGTCCGCCGGGTAAACCGGCGAAGCTCGCGTTGAATCTCGACGGCACGCCGAAGCAAATTCAGTTGCACACGCTCAGCCTGTTGCAACGGCAAGGTCAGCTGACCGCCAACGGCACGCTTACGCTGGAGCCGGATCTCGCATGGCAATTCCAGGCGACCGCCAGCAAATTTGATCCGGGCCAACTATTCGTCGATTGGCCGGGCTCGCTCGATGCCGACTTCGGCACGCAAGGCACACTCACCAAGAACAACCCCAACGTGACCCTCGATTTGCGCAAGCTGGAAGGCACGCTACGACAGCGCCGCTTGCACGGTGTCGGCCATCTGCATCTATCGCCCAACGACGTGCTCGATGGCACGCTCGAACTCGCCTCGGGCAACAGCACGGTCAAAGTGCTCGCGCGGCCGGGTGACACCAATAGCGCCGATGTCACGCTTGCCATCGCATCGTTGGGCGATTGGCTGCCGCAATCCGGCGGTCAATTGAATGGCCAGTTTCATGTGCGCGGCAAGCTGCCGAAGCTGGCCGTCGACGGCACGCTGCAAGGCCAAGCCGTCGCATGGGAACAGCAAACCGTCCAGCGCCTGAATTTGCAGGTCGACATTCCCGATATCAGCAACCCTGGCGGCAAAGTAGCCATTGATGCCTATGGCGCAGACATCGGCGGACTCACCTTCCATCAGATCGACATAAACGGTCATGGCACATCCGCGCAACATCAGCTGACGTTGAATGCGCAAGGCCAGCAGCTCTCCACCACGCTGACACTCAATGGCTCGCTGAAAGGCCAGAATTGGAGCGGCACACTTTCTGCACTCACGCTTGATGTGCCGGGGCTGCCGCGCTGGCATTTACAGCAATCAACGCGGCTGGCATGGAACAACGGCAGCGCGAATGTCGGTGATCTTTGCCTGACTGCGGGCGACCCAACGCTATGCGTCAACGGCAACTACGACACGAGCGGCAATATCGACGCCAGCTATCGCTTGCACGCCGTACCGCTCACGCTGGTGATGGATGCGGTAGGCAGCGCGAATATGCCAGTCAGCGTCGAAGGCGTGCTCGAAGGCAACGGGAAAATCCATCGTAATGCGGCAGGCAATCTGACGGGCAACGCAAGCATCACGTCATCGCAGGGCCGCGTCATCTACAACGAACATCCCGATCAACCTGCGCTCACGTATAACAATCTTGCACTCAACGCCACGCTCGCACCTGGAAATCAGCAGGCGACACTTCATGCCGCCATCGATGGCACCGGCTATGTGAAGGGTGAAGCGTCCATCACCGGCGCGCAGCAAGTGTTGAACGGCCAGATTGGCATGCATCTGGACAAGCTCGACATCATTGGCCTGTTCACCGACTCATTAGCGAACGTCAAAGGCAAGCTTGACGGCAACTTCAAACTTGGTGGTACGTTGAACGAGCCCGCTGTCACGGGAGCGGCCAGTGTCGACAGCTTCGCCGCGGAAGTGCCCGATGCAGGATTGAAACTCACGAACGGCCGATTGACGGTCAGCGCTGCCGATACCCATCAGTTACGCATCAACGGCACGGTGCAATCGGGCAAAGGATCGCTCGCGATCGAAGGCATCGCAGGACTCGATGCGCAAACGCCGACGACGATCACCTTCAAAGGCAGTCAGTTCACGGCTGTCGATATTCCCGCCGCAAAAGTCGTCATCTCGCCGGATGTGCTCGTGCGACGTGATACGCAAGGCATCAACGCCACAGGTAGCGTGTCGATGGACAGCGCCGACGTGAATCTCGACAAATTGCCGGGCAATGGCGTGAACAAGGCGTCATCCGACATCGTGATTGTCGATCAGCCACAACAACCGGCCAACGAAGGTGGAATGCCCATCAACGCATCGATCAAGGTCGATCTTGGACAGCACGCGCATCTTGTCGGCATGGGCCTGGACGGCCGATTGAGCGGCGTGATCACGGTCAACGAACGCCCGGGCCGCGCAACCAGCGGCCAAGGCCAGGTGAGCGTTGACGGCACCTACAAGGCGTACGGTCAGAATCTGCAAATCCAGCATGGCTTGCTGTTGTTCGCCAGCTCGCCCATCAGCAATCCTGGCCTCAACATTCGCGCGCTGCGTAGCCTCACGCCAAACGCGACGATCGATGAAGGTCAGCAGGTGGGTCTGCTCATCTCCGGCACGGCGCAGCGGCCGATCCTTACCGTGTTTTCCAATCCCGCGATGGATCAATCCGACGCGTTGTCCTACCTCGTGACAGGCAAGCCGATTTCGCAAGTGAAAGGCGGCGAAGGCAGCATGGTGACGGCGGCGGCGCAAGCACTGGGATCGGCGACCGGCAATCTCTTGGCGAAGAGTGTCGGCAGCAAACTTGGCATCAGCGATATTGGCGTATCGAGCAGCGACGCGTTGAATGGCAGCTCGGCATTCACCGTCGGCAAATACTTGTCGCCGCGGCTGTATCTCAGCTACGGCATCGGGCTTTTCGAACCGGGACAAGTGATCACGCTACGCTATCGTTTAAGCAAGCGCTGGAGTTTCGAAGCGCAGAACGCCACCGACTTCAATCGCGCCAGCGTCAACTATCGCATCGAGAAATAACCGCGTAGCGTCATGGTTTGTGCACCGAACATCCGCAACCGTCGTCGTGATAGCGCCCCATAGGTTCTACCGTGCCGTGCTTGCCGTATTTATCGTGCGGCCGGACCCAATCGCCCAGTGAATGGTACGGACCGTATTCCGCCCTGCCCTTGGGGCTGACATCCAGGAACGGATAGATCCCCAGAAATATCTCGCAACCACGGCCAAACGCGGCGTAGGTTAGAAAAATCTCGCCCTTTTCGTTCTTGTAGAAAACGCTATCGCCCGACAGATCTTCCAGTGGAGGATCAATTTCGCGGAAGTTATAGAGCGCCTTTTTCGCCTGAACCTGCTCCGGCTTGTAGGACACATTGAAGTCGTAGTTGAAATCGCTGCGATACGAAGACACAAACGGAAAACGCCAATCCATTCGCTTGCGCAGCGCCTCTATTTCTTCGATCGGCGCACGCGCAATCGCTACATACGAAAGGTCATGGTTCTGAAGATGCACCAAAGTCCCTTGCAGATGGTCGACCTCCAGCGCGCAACCTACGCAATGATGCTGCTGCCCAGGGCCCAGCATGTAATGTTTGACGAACAGCTGGCTTCGTCCGTCAAAAAGATCCGCTAGCGTCAACTTTCCCGACAGACTGTCGAACTCATAATCTTTCTCGACTTTTAGCCAGGGAAGCGCACGTCGCTCGGCGTTCAGCTTATCGCCCAGTTGCATATGCGCCTTTTCCTTTGCCACCAGAATCCGGCGTGCTTCCAGCCACGCCTCACGCGATACGACTTCATGTTCCATGACGATCTCCATCAAGACGTTCAATGGACCGCAACAGGTTGTTCGCCGGCAGGTGCGCGAGCGATGCGCAACAACGTCGCACCGATCAATGCCGCCAGTGCCGCAAAACACGCGCCTGCCAAAAACGCGGATTGATATCCGGAGGCCAGCGCAAAGGTCTGCGTTCGCCCCGCCGCAAGCAACGCTTGCGATCGCGACGCTGCGAGACTGGCGAGTACGGCAAGTCCAAGCGGACCGCCCAGCATGAAAGCGGTATTGACCATGCCCGATGCCAGCCCCGATTCACTCGGCGACACATCATTCATCGCCGCTAGCAGCATGGGGTTGAACGCAACACCCGCGCCCAGACCAAGCATCACCATGCCGGGAAGAATGTCGCGCATAAAATGACCGTTTTCCGGCGCATGCGAGAACAACAGCAAACCGCACGCCGCGAAAACCAAGCCCCATGCCAGTGGACGGCGAATACCAAAGCGCATAACCAGTTTTGCGGACAATCCAAGCGAAAACGTGGCCATAATGATATTGGCGGGCAGAAACGCCAGACCCACTTCCATCGGGCTGTATCCAAGCACCAGCTGCATGTACAAGGCCGAGAGAAAGAACCACGCGAACATCGATGCCGCCCACAGCATGGCAGTGATATTGGCAATCGCCAGATTGCGCAGACGGAACAAACGCAGCGGCATCAGCGGCACGCGCACGCGTGTTTCGATCCAGAAAAAAAGAACCAATATCAGCACGGCCACAGCAAGCTGTCCCAGCGTGCGCGACGATGTCCATCCCATCTGATTGCCGTTGACGATGGCGTACACCGCCAACAGCATGGCCGCGGTGACGGTGACAGCGCCCCACACATCCAGGTGCCGCGAGGCCGCCGTGCCGTGCGCCGCGGGTAACAGGCGCAACGACAACAGCACGACGATGATGCCGATAGGCAGATTCACCAGGAATATCCAGTGCCAGCTCAGGCTGCTGGTCAGCACGCCACCGAGCATCGCACCAATGCTGCCGCCGCCGGCGCACACGAAACCATAGATGCCCATCGCCTTCGCGCGATCGGCCGGCTCCGTAAACAGATCCATGATCAACGACAACCCGACCGCACTGACGACGGCGCCGCCGAGCCCTTGCACGCTGCGCGCAACGACCAGTTCGAGTTGCGTCGTCGAGAGGCCGCATGCGAGCGACGCCAGCGTAAAAAACACGATGCCGTACAGAAACAGTTTTCGATGCCCGTACAGATCGCCGAGCCGTCCGCCAAGCAAAAGAAACCCGCCGTACGTCAGCATGTAGGCATTCACCACCCACGCCAACGCCGTATCTGTAAATAGCAGATCCGTTTTGATCGACGGCAACGCCACGTTCACGATGGTCGTGTCTAGCACGATCATCAGCACGCCAAGGCACAGCACCATCAATGCCCACCAGCGCCGATCCGAATGTTCCGACACGTGTGAAGTTGGACCGGTGGAAGACGCCGTCATGATTTCTCCTGAAAGTTGTTGCGGCCGCCACCCCTGCCAGCTGCCTTTGTATCAGCGTCGAACGAGTCGACCCGAAATCGACATGTGGCACCGGGCGCTTTGGGCCGTGCTAAACAATACGCCATTGGCGTCTGGCCGAGGCCGTGCTGCGCTGCGGTTTGACACCTGTGATTTAGATCGATTTAAATCCGACTTTTCGTGCGTTCCAGCCAGTCGCACCCGTGCGGCCAAATAGGGGTGACAGATGCTCAAGGCGCCAGAATCTTCTGTGACACGTCGTCGCAAGCCACTCGCCGTCTTCGCGTTGGCATTTTTCACGACGCTGGCGTGCGCCGGTCAGAGCGGCGATGGTTTCTATAGCTCATTCGAAACCGGCCAGCCGTCGCCCATCGCGAGCCCGGCAAATGCCACCTTCGGCATACAGGTCGCTGGCGGTCCCTCCGCGCAGGATGCTTACAGCGCCAAACCGGGCGTGGGCTTCACCGGACTTCATTCGCTGCACTACTACGGCGATACCGCAGGCAAGCAGGAAGCCGTCATGTTCGACGTCGACGTGCCGGTCAGCGCGAACACGCAACTTTCGTATCTGCTGTTTCCTTGCATCATTGCCGACGATCTGAGCGATCCGTCAACCTATGTGGCGGTCGATCTGATTTTTGACGACGGCACACGGCTTTCCGGACACGCGGCGCAAGATCAGCATCGCATCGCCGCCGATGCGCACGCGCAAGGCCAAAGCCGCACGTTATACGTGAATCAGTGGAACAAGCTGTCGATCGATGTGGGTCGGGTCGCAGCCGGGCGCCGCATTCGCCACATCGTACTGGTACACAATGGACCGGCGGCACATTTCGAAGGATTTCTGGACGATCTG
>NZ_DATHMR010000129.1:0-8186 GCF_035486915.1 Dyella sp.
TGCTGTCTTGTCGAAGGCCTCGCCGGCGGCATCGTCCAGCGTATCGCCAAGAATCCGGTAATGACCCACGCCTTGCACTTGCACCAGCATCGAATGACCGCCCGATACGAGCAGAGCCACGAAAGGTGGCTCGGGTGGGTCGTCTTCCAGCAATGGCGCCAGCAGATGTCCTTCCATATGGTGCACGCCGATGGCGGGAACGCCGAGCGCCCAGGCCATCGCCCGCCCGGTAGCCGCGCCGACCAGAAGCGCGCCAACCAAGCCTGGCCCTGCGGTATATGCCACGCCGCCCAGATCGGCCGGCGTCATGTCCGCTTGCGACAGGGCTTCGCGCACCAGCGGCAGCAATTTTCGGACGTGATCGCGGCTGGCCAGTTCCGGCACCACGCCGCCATAGTCGGCATGCAGCTTGATCTGGGTATAGAGCGCATGCGCCAGCAACCCGCGGCCCGGAGCCTGCGGTTCCCAGCGCAGCAAGGCCACGCCGGTTTCGTCGCATGACGTTTCAATGCCCAGAACGGGGCGAGGGGCGGTGACAGGGCTCATGGCTGCTAAATGGGGTGCCGCAAAGGGATTTCGACTCGGTCGGACATGGTATCGGCAAAACCTGAAAGCCGCATTCAGGCCAAGCGGCAGCGCCGACCCCTATGCCGCACCTCATTTCGCAGCCATACCACTTTGAAATCCGCATAGGTCTGAGGGTATACTTTGCGGCTCGCCCGGTCCTGCGGGCGCGTTTACTATTCCGGAGTTTCCATGCCCAGCGTAAAAGTTCGCGAGAACGAACCATTCGAACTCGCCCTGCGTCGCTTCAAGCGCACCTGTGAGAAGGCCGGCGTCCTCGCCGAGACCCGCAAGCGCGAGTTCTACGAAAAGCCGACCCAGGAACGCAAGCGCAAGCGCGCTGCCGCCGTGAAGCGTCACCTGCGCCGTCTGTCGCGCGACGTTTCGCGCAAGACCCGCCTGTACTGAGCGCTGTCCGCCTCGGCGGACGCCGGTTCGAGCGCGCTCCGCGCTGAACCCTCGCATTGCTCTCGGTCGGCGCGTCCATTCGCAGCCACCGATTGCCTAGGCACTTGCACTGGCCGACGTTGCCCCGCAACGTCGGCTTTGTGCTTTCCGAAGATTGGCTTTTAGGAGTGTGCGCATGAGTCTTAAACAGCAACTCACCGATGACATGAAGACCGCGATGCGCGGCGGCGACAAGGAACGCCTCGGCGTCATCCGTTTGATCCTCGCCGCCATCAAACAGCGCGAAGTGGACGAGCGCATCGAGCTGGACGATGTCCAGACCCTGTCGGTGCTGGAGAAAATGCTCAAGCAGCGCAAGGACTCCATCACCCAGTACGTCGCGGCCAGCCGTGAAGACCTAGCCAACGTCGAGCGTATGGAAATGGGTGTGATCGAAGCCTATCTGCCGACCAAGCTCACCGACGCGGAACTCGAAGCGCTGATCGTTGCCGCCATCGCGGAGATTGGTGCCAGCAGCCCGCGCGATATGGGCAAGGTCGTCGCCATCGTTAAAGCCAAAGCGGCCGGTCGTGCCGACATGGGTCAGGCGTCTGCGCGCATCAAGGCCCGCCTCGGCGGTTGACGCTGGACCGGCAAAGACTGCGCCCGATACCATCGTGGCGCAGTCTTCACATGTAGTCCGTTTAGATCGCTCGCTGCCTGCCACCCTTGCGTGGCGACCATTGGGAGAACCGACGCATGCTCAAGTGGGCCATCATCTTCGCCATCGTCTCGCTGATCTCAGGTTGGCTCGGCTTCGGCACCCTCTCCGGCATCGCCGGCACCATTGCCAAAATCCTGTTCGCCATTTTCGTGATCATCTTCCTGATCGCCGTGCTGGCTGTGATCGGCTTGATCCATATCCTTTAGTTGTCGAGATCGGGCGCTTGCGCATGACCATGTGGCAAGCGCCTCAAACTCTCACCGACTTCGAGCTGTCGTCCAGATAGACTAGCCGTCTATGCGCGGCCGCATCCCGGACAGCTTCATCGATGAACTGCTTGCCCGCGTCGACATCGTCGACGTGATCGAGCGGCGCGTGCCGTTGAAAAAGGCCGGTCGCGAGTGGACGGCCTGCTGTCCGTTCCACAACGAACGCACACCCTCGTTCTATGTCAGCCCGGCCAAGCAGTTTTTCCATTGCTTCGGCTGCGGTGCGCATGGGAGTGCAATCAAGTTCCTGATGGACTATGAGCGGCTTGAATTTCCGGACGCCATTGAAGAACTGGCGCAAGCCGTAGGGCTGAAAGTGCCCTACGAAAATTCTCGCGACAACGCGCCTCGCGAGGACAAAACCGATCTCTACGCGGTGCTCGATGCCGCCGCACGCTGGTACGAAGGCGAACTGCCCACGAGCGCGGAAGCCAAAGCGTACTGCGCCAAACGCGGGTTGGATGCCGAAACCATCGCACGCTTCCGTATTGGCTGGGCACCCGCGGGCTACGACGGTGTGATTCGCACGCTCGGCACTAGCGAGCGGCGCATGCAATTGCTCACCGAAGCCGGCATGGTCGCGAGCAGCGAACGTGGCAGCAAGTACGACCGCTTCCGCGAACGCCTGATGTTTCCGATCATGGATCGCCGCGGCCGCGTGATTGCCTTTGGCGGTCGTGTATTGCAATCGGAGCAAGGTCCGAAATACCTCAATTCACCGGAAACACCGCTGTTCCACAAAGGCCGCGAGTTGTTCGCGCTGTGGCAGGTGAAGCAAGCCAACAGCAACCTCGCGCGTATCGTGGTGGTGGAAGGCTATATGGATGTCATTGCGTTGCATCAGGCCGGCCTGCCGATTGCGGTGGCGACGCTTGGCACGGCAACCACACCCGACCATACCGAAGTGCTGTTCCGCGCCGCGCCGGATGTCGTGTTCTGTTTCGACGGCGATCGCGCCGGTCGAGCCGCGGCATGGAAGGCACTTGAATCGGCGTTGCCGCGTTTGCGCGATGGTCGTCAGGCGTACTTTCTTTTTCTTCCTGAAGGCGAAGATCCAGACACATTGGTGCGCAAGGAAGGCAAGGAAGGTTTTGAAAAACGTCTGCGTGAAGCGACACCGCTATCCGAATATTTTTTCGGCGAGCTGTCGCATGACGTAGACATGGCGAGCCTCGACGGGCGCGCACGCCTTGCCGAGCGCGTCCGTCCCCTGATTGCGCGCCTGCCCGATGGCGCTTTCCGCGACCTGATGGCGCAGGAGCTGGAAAAACGCAGCGGGGCGCGTGCGGTACTGGAACAAGATTCCAATGCACGTCGCACCGTGCAACGCCCGGTCGCCGTGCAACGTTCACTGGTACGCAGCGCTATCGCCCTATTGCTGGCTCAACCGGGAATCGCCGATCAGATCGAAAAGCCGTATGCCTTTCTTCGCCTCGACAAACCAGGCGTGGAACTGCTTGCGGAATTGCTGGACACCGCGCGTGCGCGACCTGGCATCAATCCGGCGGTACTGGTGGAGCATTTCAATGGACGACCCGAATACGCCGCCCTGCAAAAACTGATGGCGGCCACTGTGGTGGGCGAGCCGGAAATCCAGCGCACGGAATTTTTCGATGCTCTGGTTAAAATGGAGCAACAAGCCATTGCGCAACGTCGCGATGCACTGGTCGCAAAGAACCGCGAAGGAGCTCTCACGGACGCCGAAAAAGCCGAGCTGCGCGAATTACTGGCAGCGCGTGCGCCCTTACCCACGACACCAACATGAAATACCGACAGCTTTGTTCATGTCAGGATGCCATCCTACGCAACGACACTTCGACATCAAGGAACGTCGATGGATTTGCTTGAGCGCCTGGTCACCATCTTCGCCCACAACGGATATATCGCGGTTCTCATTGCACTTTTGCTTTGTGGCGCAGGCATTCCCATTCCCGAGGACATCACGCTCGTTGCCGGCGGTGTGATTGCAGGCATGGGCTATGCCAACGTGCATGTGATGGCCGTCGTCACGATCGCAGGCGTGATGATTGGCGATGCGGCCATGTTTGGGCTCGGTCATCACTTCGGTGAGCACATGCTGCGATGGCGCCCGATTGCGTTGCTGATGCCGCCGCGCCGTTACGCGAAGATGCAGGAAAAGTTCGAGCGCTACGGTAATCGACTGATGTTTTTCGCGCGTTTTCTTCCTGGCATGCGCACGGCCGTCTACATCACGGCAGGTGCGACGCGTCGCGTCACCTTCACGCGCTTTTTGATGCTGGATGGTCTGGCTGCGCTGATCAGCGTGCCGTTCTGGGTGTATCTGGGTTACTTCGGCGCGAACCGGCGCGAGTGGCTGGGCACGTGGATTCGCCGCGGGCAAAGCAGCTTATGGGTGCTGGGCGGCCTGGTAGTGCTGGGAGCGCTGGCGCTGTGGTGGTATCGGCGTACGCGTAAATCGCAGTCTTAGAGCCAGCCCATAGCGAGACGCGACGGCCTAGTGCGCGTGTACATCATCAGCGCTCGATAGCTGCATGTGCAAATCGTCGCTCAGACTTTGCATGCTCTGTTGATTGACCTGAATAAATCCGCTCGCCGGTGTGTCCAAATCCGCAATCAGGCTAATCGCAATCGCCACCATAAGCACGGGTACAAATGTCGCCATCCACGCGCGACGCTGTTGCCCGTAACCCACCACTAACGACGTCGTAATCGACAAAAACGCCAATAGCACCCAGATATCCAGGGGAATGCGATTGATCAGGGCCGCGACACGTTTACCGTCCAGATCGATCATGTCGTTCAACGACGATTCGTAAAGTCCGACGATCGGCGTTGGGGTTTGCTGAGCTTCGATAGCGACCTCACTCCAAAGCGCATCCTGGATTTGCCTGGAGCGCTTTGAAGCATTGTTGCGCTCCTGATCCTGCGCCTTGTTGCCGAAGATCAAGAGACGAGTATCGACGTAGTCGCGCAGCAGTGCCGGCGCACTGCTACGCACGGGGTCCGCCTGGGTTGCCGTACGCAAATAAACCGTGCCAATGGCGTTGGCTTCGTCGACGACCAGCTGCTTGCGCTCATCGAAGCGGCTCAGCGCCATACTCATGGCGAAGCCGATCAGCAGGCTCAGCAGAAACGCGATCTGATTGCGCGTATCGTGAACCTGCTTCTGCCAATCTTTTTCATCGCGATCCTTCGCCAGCACGCGAAGACGAAAACCGATCTCGTGCGCGAGCAATAACACGGCAGTCGCGACGACGAACAGGTGAATGGGATGATCCAATAAGTACATCGCGCCCCTCCCCGGTGTACCTCATTCTATCCCTGCTTTTAACGTGCACGACATACCCGGAGATAGGATGCCATCCAGACATGTGGCTGGCTCCCATTTTTACTTCGAGGTGTCGGTTACATCGTGACGATTCCACCATCCGCCACCAAGCGCCTGGAACAAGGCAACGGTGTCGGAATAACGGTCGGCGCGCGCCTGAATCAAGGCGAGTTCGGCCTGACGATACGTCACCTGCGCATTGAGCAACGCGACCATGCTGATATCTCCCAGTTCGTACTGACGCTTGGCGATGTCCAGACTGCGGGCCGCTGCACGTTCGGCGCGTGCGCTGGCCACCATCGCATCGGCATCGGCTTGCAGTGCGTGCAATGCATCGGCCACGTTCTGCAAGGCGGACATCACCGTGCTGCGGTATTGCTCGGCCGCCTGTCGATAATTGGCTTCGGCGGCGCGTTGATGATGCAGCAGAGTGCCGCCGCTGAAAATCGGCGACGTGACGGCCGCGCCGAGATTCCAGAAGCCCGTGCCCGAACCAAACAGGTTGTGCATCTGATCGGCTGCGCTACCCCAGTTGGCGGTAATGTTGATGTTCGGCAGACGCGCGGCAAACGCGACGCCGACCTGTGCGCACGCCGCATGCAGATTCGCATCGGCCATGCGCACATCCGGGCGTTGCTCCACCAATCGCGCCGGTAACGTCAACGGCAGATCGTGCGGCAATTGCAGTCGGTCGAAATTGAACTGCGCCGGCACATCCTGATCTGGCGTACGACCCGTCAGCACAGCGAGAAGATCGCGTTGTTGCGCCAGCTGCTTTTGCAACGGCGGCAACGTGGCGCGCGTCGTTTCCAGCGTCGCTTCCTGAGATGCAATATCGGCATCCGCCACATCGCCCAACGCCAACTGCTTGCGATTGGTTTCCAGGATCTTCGACTGACTGTCGACCATGTCCTGCGTGGAAGCGATCTGCGCCCGCAGCGATGCCTCACCAATGGCCGCGTTAACGACATTGGACGTCAGCGTGAGATACGTCGCTTCCAACTGAAAACGTTGTGCATCGGCCTGCGCCGCCAGCGACTCCACCTGACGGCGATTCGCGCCCCATAAGTCGGGCGTGTAGGAAATGCTCAATTGCGCCGTGGTGAGGTTGTAGAGCGTGCTATTGGATGCCAGATTACTGGACAGCACATCGCCAACCTTTTGCCGTGTCGGGTCCACGCTCGCGCTGACCTGAGGGTAATAGGCGCCACGCTGCGCTTTTACGTTTTCAACCGTAGCAATCAACGCCTGCTGCGCAGCCGCCAGATCGGGATTGTGCTTGATCGAATCATCGATCAAGCCATTCAGCGGTTCGGAATGGAACAAGGTCCACCACTGCCCGGGAATATCCATGCCCTGCACAAACTGCTGCGTGTTGCCACCCGGCCCTGGCACAGACGGTGTGGTCTGCGATATGGGTGTGGAGGTATAGCTCTGTGCTGTCGGTGCGGCCGGACGGTGGTAATTGGGTCCGACCGCGCAAGCGCTCAACGCGAGACCGCTACCGAAGGCGAGCACAGTACGGCCTGAACGCCACGATGCAATGTTCTTGATGGCGTTCATGGTCAGATCTCCACCGCGGATGGTGCATGACCGAAACGCTTGTAGATGAAATTTTCCAACCCGTAATACAAGGCAGGCAGGATAAAAAGCGTTAAAAGCGTGGCAATGGGCAAACCACCCACCACGACTGTTGCCAAGCCACGCTGCACATCGGTGCCTACACCCGTTGCAAGTGCTGCGGGGAGCATGCCGATACTGGCAACAGTGGCTGTCATCAGCACCGGACGGAATCGTTCTGTCGCGCCTACTACAACACCCTCAAAGAGCGACAAACCCTCTCGCCGAACACGATTGATGTTCGACACCATGATGATGCCGTTTTGCACCGCGACACCAAATAGCGCGATAAAACCTACCGCGGTCGCAATATTCAGCGTTTCTCCACGAACATGCAGCGCGATCAAGCCACCTACGGTGGCGAGCGGCACAACGCCCAATACAAGCATGGCCTGATGGAATTTGCCGAATTCGGCAAACAACAACACAGCCATGATGGCCATCACCATACCCATCACGACGATCAGTCGCGCCTGTGCACGCTGCTCGTTCTGGAAGTTACCGGCCCACTCAAGTGTGTATGTCGATTTGTCGTAGTGAACCTTCGCATCGATTTGCGCTTGCGCATCGGCAAGATACTCGGACAACGCGCGGCCGGAATTTTCGATACTGATCGTCAACTCACGTTGCCCGTGCTCATGTGCAATGGTGCTTTCACCCATGGCGAGCTTGATATGTGCCACCTCTTTCAATGGAACTTGCGCACCGGTGGTGGACGTCAACGGCATCTCGCCAACGGCCTGCACGCTATTGGCGACTTCGTTGGCCACACGCGCAGTAACGTTATAGATGCGATCCTCGACATAGACCTGCGTGATCGGCGCCCCGCCGATAGCCGTCTGGATCAGGCTGGTGATATCGCCGACGTTGACGCCGTAGCGCGCCGCGGCATCGCGGTCCGCCGTAATCGTCAACTGAGGAATCGGAGGTTCCTGGAAGATCGCTGCATCTTCGGTACCGCGCACACCCCTGATCACATTGACCATCTGGTTGCCGATACGGCGCATTTCGTGCAAATCCTGGCCGTAGATGCGAAGCACCAAGGGCGCATGCGCACCGCCAATCATATCGTTCTCGCCATCGACGATCGGCTGGCTGATGCCCACAGTAATGCCCGGAATCTGTTGCAAGCGCGCGTTGAACTTGCGCAGAAATTGCGCCTTGGTTTCACCGTGCCACGTGCTATACGGCGTCAAACCGACACCAGATTCGATATGCGACGGCGTCCAAGGATCCGAACCCGTATCGTTGCGCCCTAACTGGGTCACGACATACGACACCTCGGGGAACTCACGCACGACCTTGCGTAATT